>JAGGXX010000062.1 GCA_021162845.1 Thermoprotei archaeon
CTCAGGCTGTACGGGATTAAGTATATCGACCCCTATCTCAACGAGATCTGGCAATATAGGCTCAATCCAGCCATCACTATGAAAGAAGAAGAAAACGCCGTGCCTATGACATAAATCGATGAGCCTCCGGTACCTCGGCTTGAGGAAGCGCCTCCATAGGTGGGGTGAGACTATCATGGTAGTCTGAGCTCCAACGTCATCACCATCGACTATGACGTCGACCCCAGCATCTATCAAAAGCTTAGCTTGCTCAAAGCGTATCCTATCTAGGCCATCCAGGATCTTACCAACTAGATCCGGTCTCGTATACATCATCCTCAGAAACTGATTAAAGCCCGTTAACTGCCAGGCTATCTCGAATAAATGGACGACGCCACCGTAAATAAGGTACTGTTGACCATAGGCCTTGCAGTACCTCTCTACGCCCCTCACGGATTCCTTGACTACCTCTGGCCATTCATATTCGTCTAAGCTCATCCTTTGTAAAGGATGCGCCACGAACGTGTAAGTATATGTATGTTCCGGGGCCCATATGCTCTCAACGCCCCATATGTCCCTCCTAACCTCAAACCCCCCCCTATAACCCACGGTGTATGCGGGTCCATAAGGTCCCTCCTTGACCTCTACGTTATCGGGAAGATAACTACTCCTCAGGGCGATGCTTGGAGCATGCCTTACATCGACGTGAAATGCCTTGAGCAGCTCTTCATAGCTCGATAAGCCCAATCTGTCCATTAGCCGTTTCACGACTTCGCTCCTAGCCCTGAATACTAAGGGTATCCTATCTACCTCCTCATGCTCAATAGCCCTAAGGCATCTCTCACGGGAGGATAGCTGCATCAGCTATCAATCCCGGAGTATGATTACTACCTCAACGCATTAATTTATGATTACGATCGAAAAATCACGGAAACGACGTGAAAGGCCTTAAGCTTTAAAGATATTTATATTTTTATTATGATATGGACGGTATACAAAATTATTAAACCTCATTAAAGGAATATATCACGGTTTTTAAGCGGAGTGGGGGGCTCGTAATGCTCGTATTAGCAACGGGTTTTCTGGTAGCCGATATAATAGCTGCCGACCTTCCAAAGCTCGCCGAGCCAGGGAGGCTGGTCTTTGCTCCAAAGGGAATAGTCCTCCACATAGGCGGACACCCAGCAAACGTCTCTATAAACCTCGTTAAGCTGGGATTAAATCCGAAGGATATCTGTGTCGTGGGCGCTGTAGGGAATGACGTTTTCGGTGATTTCATAGAAAACGTCCTGAAAAGCTATAATCTTGTGGTTCGGCTCCATAGGGTTAAGAATGTAGGGACTACTAAGAACATGATCCTAGTCGTCAAGGGTGAGGATAGGAGGTTTCACGTGGATCTAGGCGCAAGTTGGTTCCTAGATCCAGACGAAATCATATCATCCCTAAAGGAGCTAAGGCCTAAGATAGCATACTTCGCGACAGGCATAACTGGTAGGCTCGATGATAAGCTAGGCGAAGTAGTTCGAAAAGCTAAGGCGCTTGGTTGTATGACGTTCGTGGATGTGATACAGCCATACGGTAAAGGATGGGAATACGTATTGCCAGCCTTGCCTCATGCTGACATATTCCATTGCAATGATATAGAGCTTAGCGATATAATGGGTGAAAAGGAACTCACGAATGGTATTCGCAAGGTGCTAAAGCTCGGAACCAAGTTGGTACTGATAACGATGGGTGATAGGGGAGCAAATGTCGCTAATGGGAAAATATTGGTACGTCAGCCTTCCTATAAAGTAGATGTCGTTGATCCTACGGGGGCTGGGGATGCGTTTTGCGCGGGTGTGCTCCATCACCTAGTGACCACCTATGGCGAAAAGCTCAGCGCTGACTTATTGAGCAAACTGGGAAAAGACGAGCTCTCTAAATTGCTCCTTTGGGCGCAGGCGGTAGGCGCTATAAAATGTACAGGGCCTGGCACTACGACTGCTGTATCATACGAAGGAGCGATGAGTTTAATGAAAGCGCAATGTAAGCGTCTACTTAAGGAAACCATAAGCCAAAGGCTATGAGCACGGTAAGAAACATCTTAAGTCCTCATTTTTCCAAATAATCATCGAAGGATCATGCTAGACTTAATTAAGCCCAAGTTTGAAAGGTTGCTCGCGGTTCTCTGGAGGGAGGAACCAGATATACTGCCACTGTACGAGCACTTCGTGGATGCTGAGGTGATAGAGGCCATGACCGGCGAGCCCTTACGTTCACTAAACTTAAGTAAAAAAGAGGGCAAGCTGAGGTACATCAGAGTTCTCATAAAGTTCTATAAAGGGATGGGTTATGATTATGTGCCCCTAGAGCTTCCCCTCAATCTGCCTAGGAATAACGTTCTATTGGCTGAGGATACGGCGGCTTTATCACGTGGCTTAAGGGCATGGCAAGATGAGAGCAGAGGCGTGATAGAGTCGCGTGACGATTATCATGAATACCCTTGGCCTGATCCCGATTCCGCTGTGGATTACGAGCTAATGGACATACTATGCAAGGAGGTCCCAGAAAACATGGGTATAGTGGGCGGCGTAGCAGGTGGTATTTTAGAACATGTCATGTGGTTGATGGGCACAAGGCCCTTCTTCAGGGCGTTATATAGGGATGAATGGCTCATACGCAATATGTTCGACACCATAGGTAGTTTGATATGCGCGGTAGATAGTCATCTCGTCGAACTCGATAAATTGGGCGTACTTAGAATGGGGGACGACATGGGGTTCAGAATGGGCACATTCATTTCACCTATGCACCTTCGTAAGTATGTATTCCCTTGTCAGAGAAGGTGCGTCCAATTAGCACATAGACATGGAAAGCCTTTCATCCTTCACTCATGTGGCAACCTGGAGAGGGTCATGGAAGATATAATCGATTATGTAGGCATAGATGCTAAGCATTCCTTTGAGGATGCTATAATGCCAGTTACCGAGGTGAAGAAGAAATATGGAGATAAAATAGCGATATTGGGTGGTGTTGACGTAGATAAGCTAGCCAGATGGCCTTTAAACCAGTTTAAGGAATATGTTAAGGGGATAATCAAGGCGTGTGCTCCTGGAGGCGGATATGCACTTGGATCAGGGAACACGATAACGAATTACGTGAAAATCGAAAACTACATTACGATGATAAAGCTAAGAGCTAAATACGGCAAGTATCCAGCCTCTCCCTAAGATAGAACGACGGAACTATTTCGATCATAAAAAGATGAAGTAGAGCGAGAAAAACAACCCTACGACTACTTGAGTTATCCTTGAAGAATCTTCTTCATTTTCGATCTAAGGTCTTCCAGATCCTCATATTCAATGAACGTGACAGTGGGTAGACCTAAGATCATGTACGAGATTCTTGTTCCACGTCTATACGTAACTATTATCCTCCTCCCAAGAGCATACGCGCACATGAGCTCCATCCCAACGCCATGGCTTGGAAATGTCACGTCCGCGATTAAGATATCGCAGGAGAGAACGCCGAGTATATCCCTTCTGAACACTTCTCCTGGAGCTAGTTTCGATTCCGCAGGCGATACAGCTACCCACTTGGAAATCACGTAAACGCCTAATGACTCTACTACATCGATGTACCTTCTGTTAAACTCAAAGTCCCTAACGTGGATCATAGGCAATGATACGTAAGCGTGTAGACACCTTTCCCTCATGCCTAGGACCTATAGAGATGAATGAACCTTAGCGCTTTAACGCGAACACGCACTTTTCGTATGGTATTATCCTTACACGGCCAATTATACCGGATGGCATTCGCTTGCCTAATAGGTTGCCAGCGGTATTCGACACGATTATCTCTATCAAGTTCTCCCCTTCCTTGAGGTAGTCCGTGATATTCAACCTAAACGGAGGCCATGTTCTCACTCCTACCTTTCTACCGTTGATTATTACCTCCATGGTATCTCTTACCGAGTCAACCTCAAGCACTAGCTTACGCTTCAAGTATTCCGCGCTAAGGCTAAACCTCTGGCTATACTTGACCTCACCGCTATAATAGGGATATCCTTCTTCAGTCCACGACCTTCCTCGCATCTTCTTAGTGGGCTCTGCTATCTTCCCACCTATAACGGCGAATGTACCTATGATCGCCATGGGTTCTATCCCGTGTAAGCTGGGGATCATATCTGGGAACTCGCTCATCCTACCTCTTACCGAGATTACGTTCCTGCCTCTTTTAACATATTCCCTTATTGGCACTTTTACGTTTGAGGTATCCCATACGAAGGTCCTCTTCGACTTAGCTGTCACCTTCTTTCCGTTAATCGTTACCTCCATAATGCCGATCGTATCCTCATAAACTAGTGCTATGTCCTCTGGAATGTAGTCAACATGGAATTCCGTTGTCATGACGTATTCCCTTCCAGGAGGTACGGGCCTGAGGGATATGCCCATCTTCTCGCTTATCGTAGCGGAGAGCTCCATTATCTCATAGATGCTCACTTCATCGAGCTTTACTTTCAGGAGTTGGATCGCCTTCGTTAACCCCGTCCACGTTTCATCGAATGAGGCATACCTGCTGATACTAGCCTTGACCTCCTTTCCATTAAATCTCACAGTCCATGGCTCAAGTAGGAGGACGTTCGGCCTTAGTGCCTCGACTTCCCACTCATCAGCTAATTCTATGGGCGATAACGGCTTAGCTGAGGCTAATTCATACCTTTTTCCGTTAATCACTATGTAGGGTTTTTCTTCATTATGATAGCCTTCTATGACGATCCCTTTCTCCGTCTCAGTTATATTAGTTATGAACATATTCGTATCAGTGATGCATACTCGCGTCTCCCCTGGTGAGATCGCGAAGAGTACCGATTCATAGGGATCAAACTCGTAGGGTACCTTTAGCTTACCTCCTTCGACAGAATATACGTAAATAGGGCGTATGCTCCCGTCCTCTAGAGACCATATCTCAGGCCTACCGGTCACGCTAAAGATTATGGTAGTTTTGACCTTCCTCTCGCTGAGGTTCACCACGAAGAAGAAATGCCTATCATTTATTTTCCTATGCGTATATATGAAGTCCCTATCATAGCTTACGCCTATCTGTATATCCCTAGGAATGAGCTCGCTTAAGGACTCATCAAGTACCTTTTCAACAAGGGTCTCATCCATCTTAGTAACGGGGATGCATATCGATTTCCCACCTCTATCGTTGATGTTAGCGACTTTAGTGCTACTTTCATAACATCCTCTTCCGAATATATCCTCCATGATCCTAATGACTTCAGGATCATTCATCCTTTCCGTCGAGTTCTTGGGCAGCATCCCTAAGGCTAATATTTTCCCTCCATTGTCATAGAATTCCTTCAACATCCATGCTAGCTTCTTATGTACCGTCGTTAAGGGCGGTAATATTATTACGGAGTATTCCTCGGATCCCGCCCTTAGCTTATCGCCATCTACCTTAACTAGATCGTCTATGACAGCTCCCTCAAAGAGGACATCATAGTCCCTCTGGATCCTCAATAGCGCCTCCGTAAGGATTATGAAGGAATTCTTCACTAGGTTCCATCTCTCGGTCTTACCGTGAAGCGTATACTCGGCCCAGAGAGTCGACATCGGATATAAGAGCAGTATATCGCAGACGTGTAGGCCACTACTGTTTATATAGCTCAATCTTGCGATGTAATCTGCCAGCTTATCGTAGTACTTCCACCAAGGTTCATGTACGTGGTGTGATGCCGGGAAATCCCTTTTCCTAAGTCCCTTTATGGACATGTATGAGGCATGCGGCGTCAGGAAGTTTATGCCGCACGCCTCTATCCAATCTACCACTCGTTTCAGCTTGCATAACGTGGTCTCCCATCCACATCCCCCGAATATCTCACAAAGGGCCCTCTCTCTCCTCATCATATGCGCTATGCTACTGGCTATCTTCGGTGTGAAGTTAGGAGCGCTGACGCTCAGCGGTCTATCATATCCCGTCTTATCGCCGAGGTAATCTACACCGGGTATGTGCATGTACTTAAGTGCTGAGTAGACATCCCCATGACATCTGGGTATCATGTCCAGTTCCTCCTCTAGAACCAGATGACCTGTGAACTGTAGTCCGTTCTCCTCGCACCAATCGTATATCTGCTTGAAGTACGACTTAGCATAAAGCTCGGCGGCTACTTCAAAGAAATCGCATCTAGTCTTTACGTAATTCCCTACGGGTAACGCTAATTCATGGATCCTCTCCATAAGATCATAGCCCTTCCTCCTCTTGAACTCAACTAGGAAGGAATCGGTCCAAGGAAGTCCCCTGTAATTGGCTGGTTCATCCGTAAACACGCCCATTATGCTCTTCCCGAACTCCTCCTGAAACCTTCGCTTGTACTCCTCATGCGTTAGATTTAGGAACGATCTTACGGCCTCAGGACTTAACATATCTAGGTATCCTCGTTCGCCTTTAGCCCAAGGAGCGCAACACGTAGCGTAGTATTTATCCGTATTCACCCCTACATGGAACAGGACGACGTCCCATACTCCTCGTTCGGGTTCCCAACGCAGGGTCTTCCCCGAGATTTTGTCGGTAATATCGACCACATCCTGTGTATCCCTGTTAACAGCACGTACGGCGATCGTGTTTTCAGGGACATCTATTTCAAGGGGCCTCTGAGGCATACATTCATAGACCCTATAATCCAGGTACTTCTGCATGTACTGAGGATACTCCCGTAATAACTTGCCACCGGCCACTCCACTGGGCCAGTTATACTCGTCATAGATCCATCCCTTCATTTCCTTTTCCTTAACCTTGTTTATCAGAAGATCCATGGCCTTCCAGTAACCCTCAGAGAGGTACTCGGGGATGAGACCAGTACGAGGATGCATGAATAACCCGTAAACGTGCTTATCCTTAAGCTCTGAGAGGTACCACTCGACCTCGTCTTCGCTTAATTCGCTATTGAGGAAGCCAAAGGGAAGGGGATAGTATTCCTTAGGCGGCTTCTTGAATAACCTAGTTACCTTACTCATGTTTTATACTTCTAATCTCATCCACAGTTAAAAACATCCCTAAGCACCTTCCGTTGAAAGACCATCGAAAGCCTTTATTGCTCCCTTTCCCTCAGATCATATGATGAAAAGGAAGGGCATATTCTGCCTCACATCAGCCCTATTGCTAGTATCCTTCTTATCTCTGGGCTTCAAGCCCCTGAGAGGGGCCCAGGTGACGGCTTATGCCTTCGTTGTAGAGTGGTGCTCAAGTTGTGTAAGTCAAGTTAAGGAGCTTTCGGTGCTACTTCATAGTAACATAGTGACGTATGATATAACGGACGAGAAGTACTATAAGGCATGGCAAGAGGTATGCCGATTACTGGAGATCGACCCCCCTCGCGTGCCCGTAATAGGTCTATTCTATGATGACGAGCTTAAAGCGATAATAGTCAGCGAGAAGGACGAGGATTTCTGGAAAGCGCTACTTGGGCAATTGCCGAACCTCGAAAGGCCGATGGTTTACTCCGTGAATAAAGCTTATACATTAGACGACAAGGACAAGGTAACGCTACTGGAATCCCTCTTCAGAGGGAAAAGCGTATTACCCGAAAAAGCGCCTAGAGGCCGTGGGAAAAGCCTAGAGTCCGTCCTTCCCTTAATCTGCTCAGCTGCGCTTGTAGACTCGATAAATCCATGCACTTTCAGCATCTTCACGGCCCTCCTCCTCATAACTCTCAGCCTTAGCGGGAGGAAACAGACGTTCTTAGCTGGGCTCTGGTTCATAGCAGGCGTGTACTCGACCTATTACCTCATAGGATTTAACTTGATCAAGGTCTTCCACTACATCCCTGTGCTTAAGTACATAGTGTCCATTATGGGGATCTTAATGGGCACATACAATATAATCTCCTTCTTAAAGCGAAGACATTCCCCTCCTCTGCCCAAGGGCTTGAGGCGAATCATAAGCAGATCCCTGGACAAGCTGTATCAAGCCAAAATCTCGCCCTTATCCCTTATGATAGGCATCTTAGCATCGGTAACCCTCTTGCCCTGCTCAAGCGGTCCGTACTTAGTGGCTCTCACCCTCATGAGTGAGCAAGAGCTACGCCCACTCATGCCTTTGTTATTAGCGTTGTATAATCTGATCTTCGTTATACCCCTAGTCATAATCATGCTTGGCATCTGCCTGCTACCACGATTAGAATATGCCATTAAGTACTTCAGGAGCCAGAGGCTCCATTTACTCGATCTAATAGAGGGAGCATTGTTGATAGCCCTGTGTATCTACCTGTTGCATGCTACATAGACCTCAGATCATACTGGGGCCCACATTCATTTGGATATACCATGATGCAGGCATCCAACGCTGAAACAACGACACGTAATGTCGTCCTTTACCTCACCTTAAATGGCGATCGTAGCCCTCATCGTTAAGCTTAAAACATTAATGGCATCAATACAATACTCTTATTTAGGTGAGAGCTTGCCTGATGAGGCGCTGTTTAAGAACCCTCCATCGGAATTCAGGGGAGCTCCGTTCTGGTCGATAAACGATAAACTGGACCCTGAAGAAGTAATGCGACAGGTAGGCTTGCTAGATGAAGGAGGCTATGGTGGGGCTTTCTTCCATGCTAGAGAGGGCCTAGTCACGCCTTTCCTAGGCGAAGAGTGGTTCAAGGCATTCAAGGCTGCGGTAGACGAGGCCAAACGACGCAATATGTACATATGGATATACGATGAGCTCTGGTGGCCCTCGGGTTTCGCTGGGGGCATGGTGCCAGCCCTTGGCCCTAAGTACAGGGCTAAGGCTCTATTAATGATACCTAGCGAACGAGCCTATGGTGGCGAGGAGGTCATAGCTACCTTTAAGTGTAAACTGGACTCAAAGGGCCTCCCTAGCGAATACGAGCCCGCTGAACCGGGAGAGGAAGGAGGAGACTACGTATATCTCTCGTTCGTCAAGTATGTAGCACCAACTGGGGAGACGTGGTATAGCGGGTTCAGTTATGTCGATCTACTGGATCCCGATGTGGTCAAGAAGTTCCTAGACGTGGCATACGCGCCTTATGTCGAGAGATTCAAGGACGAGATAGGCAAGACGATACCAGGCGTATTCACAGATGAGCCTAACTTCTCGGCCAGTAGACCTATAATGCCTAGGTTGAGGCCTCCTGGGACCCTGCCGCCGAGGGGCCCCAGGATGCCGCCGTTCGCCGTACCTTGGACCGATAGCCTCCCCGAGCGATTCAAGGAGCTTAACGGCTATGATATAATCGAAAGGCTCCCAGAACTCTTCATTGACGTAGGAGACTACATGAAGACTCGCTATGACTTCTGGAGGACGGTAACGATATTGTTCCTAGAGGCATTCTCCAAGCAGATCTATGAGTGGTGTGATAAGCATGGACTGAAGTTCACGGGTCATTACCTGGCTGAGGATACCCTCCTCTCGCAATTGATATGCATAGGCGCTGCTATGCCTCACTATGAGTATCAGCACGTACCCGGGATAGACCACCTGGGTATGCAGGTTTGGAACAGCTTACTTACGGCCAAGCAGGTAGCCAGCGTGGCTAATCAGCTCGGAAGGGAACGAGTGCTATGTGAGACCTATGGGTGTACGGGCAATTATCCCTCGTTCAGCGATAGGAAGTGGATCGGAGATTGGCTCTATGCCATGGGCGTGAACTTCCTAAATCACCATCTTGTCCCATATTCAATGCGCGGGAGGAGGAAGAAGGACTACGGACTTAACTTCCATTGGAGCCAGCCATGGTGGAAGTACAACAAGTTACTGGAGTACTATTTCGCTAGGTTGAGCTATACGCTATCTAGAGGCAAACGCCTCGTCAACGTACTCGTCATACACCCGATAGGTAGCGCTTGGGCCTTAATGTCTCCCTTGAACCCGTCCAGGGTCATGCAGCTAGATGAGCAGTTCAAGATGCTACTCAGAGCATTACTGGCGATGCATGTGGACTTTGAACTTGGGGATGAGATGCTTATGGAGAAGTATGCTAAGGTCGATGGGAAGAAGTTATGCATAGGCAGGATGGCATATGATGTCGTCATATTACCGCCTAGTGTCACGCTAGCTAGTAGCACGGTCAAGCTACTTAGGGAGTTCGTGAATGCCGGGGGCACGTTGATAGCCATAGCCCCCACACCCTCTCTAGTCGACGGTAGACCAGGCGATGAAATCAAGAAATTATTGGACAAAGCTAAGGTCGTCGAAAAAGTAGATCCGAGTCTCATAACCCAAATGCTTAAGGACATACCGAGGCCTGTCTTGATAGAAGGGGACGAAGAAGGAGATGTACTATATCATCTAAGACAGGATGAGGACTCGCTGGTATTGTTCCTGGCCAACACGAGTAAGGAACGCGATCACAGCCTTAGAATAGGCATAGAGGGCTCGTTCAGGGTAGAAATCTGGGATCCGCTAAGCGGAGAACGAAGTGTGATGCCTGCTGAGGCTAAAGATGGCAGGACCTGGTGGAGCTTCAAGTTAGAACCCGTAGGTTCAGGGCTCTTCGTACTGAGGCCTGGATCACCTAGGGCTAGGGCTCCAGCTAAAGGGGTTAAGATCCATGAGACGAGCTTGAAGGGCAAATGGAAAGTCAAGAGGCATGACCTCAACGTCCTAGTCCTGGATTACTGCAGATACCGGACAAGGGGCGCTTGGAGCGAGCTCGTGCCGGTATGGAAGGCTCATGATGCCGTGATCCAGGGCGGGCTCGGAACCAAGTTCTCATTACGCTTCGAATTCGAATCCGAGATCGAGTTCAAGGGGCGAAGGGCATTCTTAGTAGTCGAGAACCCAGAGCGCTTTAAGATCCTCGTAAACGGTGTTGAGGTAAGACCAGAGGCGAACGGCCACTGGTTGGATTGGAACTTCCCGATGATAGATGTCTCACAATGGCTCGGTAAGGGGCTAAACGTAATAGAACTAGAGGGCATTGTAAACCTAGAGCCCGAGCTCGAGAACATATACCTGTTAGGGGATTTCGCCGTTAAGGCCGCTACAAAGGGATCATCCAAGATAGTGGAGGAAGCAAGAGAGGTGGAGCTTGGGAACTTATGCGAGAAAGGCTATCCATTCTACGCTGGCACGATAGAGCTTGAAAGGGAAGTAGACGTGGATTTACCAAGGGGGGCTAGCGCCTTCTTACGCTTAGAAGGTCTGAAGGCAGCTCTAGCGGTGATCTATGTAAATGAGGAGGAGGCAGGGAAGGTGATAGCGGCTCCATATGAGGTGGAGATAACCGAAGCCCTGAGGCAAGGTAGTAATAGGATAAGGGTCTTGCTAGTAGGCACGCTGAGGAACGCGTTAGGCCCATTACACCACAGCCAAGGAGATCCGTCCTTCATAGGCCCCGAGACGTTCAGGGATGCGACTCACTGGACTGATGAGTATATGCTAAAACCCTTTGGCGTTGAAAATATCAGCATTTCCTTCTTCAAATGAAACTATTTTTCTCATTTCTCATAATGGTACTCGCTTATCCTTCTCTTGATATTATTAAGAATAATTTTGATAATAGCATATGACTTTATTAATTTCTTAATCAGGATTTCCGAATCATTATGAGGTCTTAGCTTGGGAATTGATAGGCACATACACAACGCTTAAAAAAGAACATAGCTCGTATAGCTATATCCAGTGAAATAATTTGATGAGAAGTTTTGAGGGGGATATTCTTGAGCGGTGAGGCTGTTGAAGAACTTAGAGATCCATTGCCGACCCCTCTATCCTGGGTAGTGGCCATAATAGCGTCCTTCTTCATATTCCTATTATCGTTGTTCACTAGATACCTAGCACCCGGCTACTACTGGCTCGTCCAGGGATGGTGGATACCCCTGATATACGTGATAATAATCCTGGAGATCTTAAGGAAAGCAGGGTTCGAGGTCAGCCCTGCGCAATTGGCTTTGTTGACGATACCAATGTTCATGTTCGGTAGTAAGGCTTGGTATACTACATTCACAGGGGAGACGAACCTATTCAACACAATACCAATGTGGTTCCACAGCTACACAAGACAAGCGCTCTACGTGGAAACACTACGCCCATATTATCTTGAGTCTGGTTTGCCTGATTGGCTTGTTCCTAAGGATGTTGATGCTGTTATCACCATGTGGCATGGTTTATCGGCTGGCCAGGGAATACCATGGGGAGTATGGATAGGCCCAATAACAGCATATTCAATATTCTTCATCATTCAGATCCTGATCTTCGCGTACACGGTGTACCTCTTGACGGGACCGCAGTGGATAGAAATGGAGAGGATAGTCTATCCTAATACTGCTCCTACTGTTTATCAGATTGTTACTTGGGGTAAGAGGGATGAGCAAGGAAAATCACAACTCTTCAACCTAAAAACACCAACAACAAAAATATTCTGGATCATGGTGATAATCGGTCTCATCGTGTGCTTACCATTCTACGGCTCGGTCCTCGCTCCATTCTACTGGATGCAATACATCTATGGGGGTTATGGAGGAGGTCTGGGCACATGGGTTTTCAATCCTACATTATTTACGAGATCAGTCCTCCCAGGATGGGGAGCTAGGAGCTACTTCTACGTAGGAGCGGCCCTATGGCTCGTGTTATGCCCATGGGACACGATAATCTCAATAATCATAGTGTACTTCCTGTTCATGGGCCTCATACCCTTCATCTTGGTCAAGGCTGGTCTAGTGACCTACTCCCCTGGAATGGAGGAGTTCCCGCAATCAAGCATTGGAACACAAAGGCCATTTCCCTACCTAATAATGGCGTTCGGCATGGCACTGGGCCTTGGTTTCTGGTATTTGTGGCAGATGAGGGGTAGGTTTAGGCTTATGGCTGATGCGTTATCCGGTAAGCGCATTATCCATAGGGGCCTCAACATTAGGAATGCGACGATAATCTACATAATACTAATCATAGTATGGCTGGTATGGTGGATAGCAGCAGGCCTAAACCCAATCCAAGCAATACTAGGATTCATAATATACATGGCGTTCTGCCTTGCGGCAGGGCGAGTATGGGGTGAATATGGTCCATGGCCGCTAGCCTGCACCAGCAATGTCTGGGAGTGGATATGGCCCATCGGCGCTGCTGTTGGTGCCTATAGCTGGACTCCACCTAATACTAGTGTCGCAGCCTATGCTGCTGGCATATTCTCAGCAGCATACTCATCATGCCTAAGCTGGAACAACGACCCAACCAGTATAGGTGGTACTGGTGCCATGTACAAAGTCCTCTACGAGAACAAAGTACACATGGGCAAAGCACTAGCTTACTACACGATCTTCATAGTCCTGATGGTCCCAATATACCTAGTTCTGGACGTCTATCTTAGTTATCATATGGGTTATGTGAACCTAGGCCCACAGGGAACACTAACACCATGGAACCACGCATCAATAGCACTAGACAGGGGTGTAAGAGCGGTAGCTCATGTCGGTGGCTTCGACTCAAGTTACATCCTCTCATGGACCGTCGTAGGTGCGGTCGTAGGCATTATCTTAGCATGGATGAGAGCCACATTCGCTTGGTTCATATTCAACCCAATATTCCTCGCCGGCCTCGGTGAATTCCACTGGATGTGGTTGCAGGCTATAGTCGCTGCAATTATAAAGCTTGTGCTAACTAGGGCGTTGGGTGCCAAGAGGGCAGAGGAATTAGCGCTACCCATAGTAGCTGGCTTCCTAACGGGCGCAGGACTACCATACATAATCTGTGGCCTCTACGCCTGGGCTAATGGAGTCCTGCCGAATGTAATGGCTAACTGGAGATAAAACCAAAACTACCTCGTTTCTGTTATTTTTATTTAATTATTTTTAATAATATTTTCATATTATTACGGGAAATTCCTTATTTTAGAAAGCTTTAAATATGAAGTGATAGTAACTCATGATTTAAAACGGTTAAGCACACTTTTAAGAAGCTCTAAATGATTGATTAAAAGTAAGTATAAACTTCTTGGATTCTAAGAATGTATCGTTGGCGGTTTCAAGTAAGTGCTACTTAAGTTCACATCTTCTTACATCTTGAAAGTTTAAATTCAAGGACTAACGTTCCCCTTCTTAGTGGAGAAACCATGAAGTGGGGAAAGGCATTTAAGTATGCGCTAAAGGCCTTTCTAGCCCTTCTGCTATTTAATGTGCTAGGCATAATTCTCATCATTATAAAAATATTGCAAGAAAACTCCCTGCTTTAGCGGGGAGATGAATAAAGTTTAAATAGCCTCAGTCCCGTTGGTTAAGTCGGGATGTTCCCCCGTGAAGAAGGAAGTTCAGATTACGGTTGTAGGAAAAGTTTTCAGACCAAACAGAAGGAAGGTTTTAGCCCTAAATAAGTGCTTAGAGGAGTACTTCAAACTTGTTAAGTGGTATCTTGGCTTCAAATGTTCTAACACCGTATTGGCTTACTCTTAGCTTAAACAGAAGAACGAGGGTTTCTCTACCAATTGTCTTTGGAAAGAGGCAACAAAATTTCATTGAGGAGGCTTTGCAAGGGAAATGGCGATTCTGCACAGTAGAAATGGTAAAGCGAAACGGAGAATGGTATGCCCATTTTGTCTGAAGAAAGAGGTTGAACTAATTAATGAGCCAGAAACATTCATTGGTGTGGACTTAGGAGAATGGAATGTTGCAGTTGCAGTAGCAATATCAAAGTATAATCCATCGGAACCAATGAAAGGACAGTTTTGGAACGGAGCTAAGATTAGATATATCAGAGGTAAGTATGCCCATATCAGAAGGAACTTGCAGAGGAAGAAGAGAATTGACTTAGTTAAGAGAATTGGAAGTAAATAAGGTAGGATTGTCAATCAAATCCTTCATACAATTGCGAAAGAAGTAGTTGAATACGCTAAGCAATTTTCTAAACCTGTAATCGTGATGGAGAGATTAAAGAATATTAGAGAAAACATGAATGGTTCAACTAAGCTGAACAGAAGACTTCATTCATGGGCTTTTAGAAGACTTCAGACTTACATCGAATACAAAGCTATTTTGGAAGGGATTCTCGTCGTGTATGTTAATCCCAAAAAATTCATCTAAAACTTGTCATAGATGTGGACATGTTGTCCGAAAAGTTGAAGGTAGGGAGTTTAGGTGCCCTAAGTGTGGTTTACTCTATAATAGAGATTTGAATTCTGCAATCAATTTAGCCCGATGGATAATGTGTCCGTCGGGATGGGGGGGTCGTGAGCCAGCCCTTAACTCCCGTATGAAGCTGTCTGCCGTAAAGGCGGGTGGAACGGGAGAAGCTCCGCCCTTTAAGGCGAGGTAGCTCACCCAATGCCTATGCCGCATATAGGAAATGAGGCTGATATCAGAGCTATGCTACCTCTCGGCCTGACGCTAGTAATAGTAGGCGTCGTGATATGCGCTATCTCCCTACTGGTAGTGATCTTTAAGTACCTCCCAGAGGCAATGAGGGAGGAATTAACGACGAAAAGCAGGCTCTCAACTAAGTTGAAGGAACACGTCCAGACGATCTAATGCTTCCTCTCTTATGTCTAGGGATGCCCAACTAGTTTCGACACTCTTAAAAGGATTGATTAGAGATAGATTCTGATCGTGGAGGTGCTCATTATTGGGCCTTGAAGTTATAGACTCCATACCCCTCATTGACGTGCATACTCATATAAACTTTGAAGAGCCTACGGCTAAGGATCCCAGCCAGATACTCCTTTACCATTACATAGCTACAGAGCTCAGATCCATGGGAGTGCCCGTGGAGGAGATCGAGGCTAAAAGCGAGGATCCAGTTAAAGACCTCTTACCCTACCTTAAGCTCATCAGGAATACCGCCACCTATTGGTGCCTCCGACAGATACTTTCGGGCCTTTATGAGTTCGATGAAGACCCTGAGCCCGATAACTGGAGCAGGCTTAGGGAGGCCATAATCAATAAAGCCGAGGACAAGGGCTGGACCGAAAGGTTGATAAAGGAGAAGCTGAATGTAGAGAAGATATTCCTGACCATTAATCCACTTGAGGAGTTCAAGGTAGGCTTTGACAGGAGATTATACGTCGCCTCTTTGAGGCTGGACTCCCTAATAGGGGGTCTCTCTAAGGAGAGCATAACGATGTTGGAAAAAGTATCGGGTAGCGAAGCAAGCAATCTTGAGGGCTTCCATGAATGTCTTCTCAAGCGCTTCAAGGAGCTAAGGGATCTAACAGCTACCGCGGCTATATCGTTCCAGAGCCCGGAGGTGTACGTGCCCGTGGATCAGCCCCTCGGGGAGGAGGTATACAATAAGCTATATCAAGGGCGCCCGCTGTTGGAGAGGGATTTAAGGATCATCAGATCCATAGCCCTGAGTATAGTGCTAAACGTATGCAGAGAACTTAAACTCCCGATCCAGATAATGATAGGCGTAGTACGCGACCTACCTGGTGCTTCACCTCCGGACTACGCGATAGCCTTCAAGCAGGAGGGCCTCTTGGAGCTATGCAGGTTCTTCAGCATTTACGATGATGTCAGCTTTCATCTAATCTCCGCGTATAGGTTCCAGTCCCATGAGCTTGCCATAATAGCCAAGAATTACCCTAATGTCTACCTCATAGGATATTGGTGGTATTGCTTCTATCCTGAGAGCATAACGGGACACCTGCTTGAGAGACTACAGTTATTACCAATGGGCAAGCTATGCGGCTTCTTCAGTGACGCTTACGTGCTGGAGTGGATATATGGCAAAGCGGCCTTAGTCCGCAAGGTGACGCGCGAAGTCCTGGAGTCAATGGTACGTAGGGGCTTTTACTCCGAAGAACTGGCCGAGGAGATATCCAGAGTGATATTCCTGGAAAACCCGAGGAGGCTCTATAAGCTCTAGTTACCCCAATCCCGCATTTTTTGCATCACTTAACTAGATGGGCAGGCAAACAGGATTATCATCAGTAGCTATCCTTGCCTCCTTAATCTTCTTAAGGACATAAGGCGGTAAGGCGAACATCGCTCTATGTATCTCCCAATTGTAAAACCTCAGCTCGCCCTTTATGGAGCTCAGCCTCTCCTTAAATGCCGCCTCATCGAGGACACATGGATCCTTATCCCTCGACGCGATGACGAAGCCCCACATGGCCTCAAAGCTAGGCACATAGGCGTGATATCCTCTCGCTATTGGGAATACCGAGGCTATTGTGTTATATATAGTGGCGAATACGTCTAGGCTATAGAACGTGGATGTGGCCTGTGTGACCATCAACCCCCCATCGCTTAGCCTCTTCTCAACGGCGGAGTAGAACTCCTTCGTATAGAGGAATACCGATGGCGTCCCGGGTACGGGATCCGTCAAGTCCAGTATTATTACATCGAACTCCTCATCCGTCTCCTCGAGGAACTTCCGTCCGTCCATGAACAAGAGCCGAACCCTAGGATCGTCAAACGCTCCCTTATTCCACTCTGGGAGATACTTCCTGCAAAGGTTTACTAACTCTTCATCGAGATCCACCATCACCACTTGCTCGACATTATGACGCAGTACCTCCCTTAACGTGGCCCCCTCTCCTCCCCCTATTATCGCCACGCGCTTAGGGTCATCATGGGTGAGCATGGCTGGGTGTACTAGGGCTTCATGGTATATCCATTCATCACACTCGCTCGATTGGATCTTACCGTCGAGTACCAAGCATTTCCCATACGTATAGGTGATCAGTATATCGACCTTTTGATATTTAGTCTTACCACTATAGACGTGCTCCTTTACGGCGAGCATATCAGCCCTATATGGGCTCTCCCATTGAATTAGCCAACGCCACCATCCAAACTCCTCGGCCATCAGAATGCACCCCGTTGCTGGCTTCTATATTATATCCTTAAGGATAATAATTAACATATCCGCTTCGAGCGATTACCGGCTACCGCACCCATCGATTAAGGTCTCCCATTATCAATGGCCGCTCAGAGGAGCGTGATCCTATATACTTTAGCATATACTATTCGATGAAACTGAAATAGTAATCATAAACATTGATAATGGTAAATGGGATGCGTTCAACTTCACATCATCCGTTCCGCCCTGTGGTTAATCGTACCTGCCGTACTTATGGATGAGTTCTATCACGCGTTTATAATTCTGGAAGCTAACGTTCTTGGGCA
Organism: Thermoprotei archaeon; assembly: GCA_021162845.1. Taxonomy (GTDB): domain Archaea; phylum Thermoproteota; class Thermoprotei; order QMSL01; family B3-G16; genus JAGGXX01. Next base: position 18,039 of record JAGGXX010000062.1, read on the forward strand.
CGGAGTGATCTGAATGATAGATATAGCCTCCGCCCTCCTTAGCCACGGTGACCTTCCGCTTTACCTCCTCCTCTATGGGCTTTGGATCGTCGAGCGCCATGAGCCTGACGTCTATACCGCCCATAAACGATATCTTATCACCGTATTCCTCCTTAAGCTCTACTAGATCCATACCAGCTTTAACCTCGAGTGGTTGGAGGACGTCGAACCCTTCCTCTATGAAGTAAGGTATCAGATCCTTAACCCTACCGCAGCTATGGAGGAAGACGTACATGCCCTTGGACTTAAAGAACCTACATAGCTCCTTGAACACGGGATGTAGTTGTTCCTCGAAATACTTAGGCGAGAAGAAGAGTCCGTTCCTATACCCGAGATCACAGTAGAGGAAGGCCCCATCGAACTTAAACCCACCCCTTATCATTATATCACACATCTCCATGACTAATTTGGCATCTGTCCAATACATGTCCACTACCCAGTCAGGATCCTTTACGACCGCCATAAGCAACTTATCCGTCTTGACGTAGTTCTGAATCTTATCGAAACCCACGGCCGCACCGTACATTATGAACCTACTACGGCTTCGTTCACGATGGTACTCATTCAGACCCGTAACCCAATCTACCCTCCTTTCACTGGGCTTAAGCCTAATCTTGATCCTCTCCCAATCCTCCCTTGACTTACACGGCCAATCTATGACCTCAGGGGTTGTCGAGTAATCCTTATGGTTCCTCCTGACACCCCCAAAACACGTTCTCTCGATTATATACTCGTTATCCTCATACAACACCTCAACTGGAAACTGTGGTGACGTATCGGCTCCGAATATGGCGATCTCATAGCCGAAGTAGTCCGCTGGGGAGACGCCCGAGGGGAGCCCCTCCCTCCTCCATCTATCCACAGTAGCGGCCCAGGGACTATCGTGAATTGGTATGCGATCTAGACGGTCCTCCTTATGCTCTAAGGCGTATATTATCCTATCACGTGGGCTTAGCTCCGACATAAATCCTCAAGGTTAATCTGTTGGAGGATAACTTATTTAAACGCTAAGATATCCTCACAATCAAAAAGAGGTCGTCCCTTTCCTCAAGCTCTGGAATTACTCAGGGAATTCTATCTTAGTAACCCGCTCAGGTTGTCTAGCTAAGCGGACTCCCTCGCCGAGCCTTATTTCATCAACATACTTAAGTTCGCCGAGGACCGTACACCTGTCCCCTAGTATGGCCCGATGGGCGTATACATTGCGCATCATGCACCTATCCTCGGCTTCGAGTTCCTCTGCATACACATCTTCCACGCGAGTCCTCTCCCTTAGACAAGCCCTCTTAGCTACGATCTTCCCCCTGACATTTCCCCTTCGACCTATTACTATCAGATCTGCCCATACGCCTTCCTCAGCCATGATATTGTTCGCCTCAATTCTATCAGTATATATCCTCCTCGCCTCTATACTTCCTCCGACATCAATCCTCTTAGCCCTCAGCACGCCCCCTACCTTAATTACACCCCCAACGTTTATCCGCCTTTTCACGTCTGCACCTCCTTCAATCTCAATGAAGCCACCCACATCAACACTTTCCGCCTCAAATTCCCCTCTAACGCGAATGGATCCACCTACGTTAATCCTTTCGGCCTTAAGATCGCCACTTACACTTAAGGATCCACCTACCTCGATATCTCCGATGTTGGCCTTACCCAACCGAGCGACCCCTCCTACATCTAGCCTTCCCGCCTCTATGCTTCCCTTAGACTCGAAGGTCCCTCCCACACTGATTGAATCCTTAACACGTCCCTCCTCCACTTTAGCAGTCCCCCCTACATCCAGCCTTTCAACTGATATGCTCCTACACGTCATGCTACCCCCCACGCTAACGTCACTCGCGCGTAACTCCCCCTTGACCCTCAATATACCTCCCACGTCGACTTCTAAGGCCTCTATGCTATCCGCCTTCAACGTCCCTCCCACGTTTATATCGCTGGCCTTGATGTATCCCTCCACGAAGAGCTGTTCATCTACATCTATGTCATCCGCCTCAAGCCCTCCATATACGCTCAGCTTCCCGTTCCTGACCTCAAGGTCTCTGCGGATCTTCAGATCTCCCTCTACCACCACGCTTCCGTTCCTAGCCCTCAGGGCCTCAGCCTCCACAGGGGCCTTGAATGTACAGTCACCTGAGCAAATGATCCTACCCCTTACGATTATACGGTTCCCTTCTGCCTTGACCACATATCCATCACTAACCCTTAGGTCCCCTTCTACGACACCGACCTTAAGCTCCCTCATGTTCAGCTCAGCCCACCGAGGCTAATCAGGGATCCCCGACTTAAATTAGGAACTCACGAGATGTGGTCACAATAAGTACTCAAGGCTTATAGGCCGATAGGCGGGATAGAAAAGCTTAATGCCTAAACAGGCCAAGAGGACCTTCTACGACATATACGCTAACATCCTGGCCTTTCTAGCTAGAAGAGGCGCTGGGAGGATAACCCAGATAGCGCGATACTCAAACCTACCGGTTGACAGAGCTAAAAGGGTACTTAACGATATGGTCGTCGCAGACCTAGTTAGGAGGCGAAGGGAGGAGGAATCCACCACCTATGCGATTACGCCGAGGGGATACGAATACCTCGAGTTATACAGAAGGCTGAGGAAGCTCATCGCGCCTAGCATAATCGAGGAAAGGCCTGGCTGGTTAATCGAGGATTGAGCTTTAAATCACGACGCCCATATGAATGGCTCCTCATAGACGTTCATGCCTTGAAGAGCTGGGGGAGGAGCTATTCGTTGATGGAGCATCCTAAATGCCGTACCTCATGGCTCGCAAGCTGGGACTCAGGCGGATTAACCTTTAAAATGGAAAATTCCTCAATCCACTCAACGGTGGACATATGATTAAATGGGATGAGAAGACCTTCACGCGATTCACGTACCTGAGCGATGTGAGAGTCTCCAGCAAAGGGGATATAGCCTACGTCATGACCAAGGCTAACCTAGAGAAAGATAGATATGAAAATACCGTGGTGATCGAGGGAAGCGATGGCAGCAGGAAATTCATCGAAGACGCGACCATGCCTAGGTTCAGCCCCTCAGGGGAGAAGCTCACGTTCGCCAGACTGGATGAGCAACAGAAGAAGACGACGCTATTCCTCCTCGACCTAAGGAGCATGAGCTTCAAGAAAATAGGGGAGTTCAAGTACATCAGGGAGGTCTCCTGGGGAAACGACGACAGATCCCTGCTCATATTAAGCTTCAAGCGCAGAGACGATGAGGATCTGATATTCGAAGAGGACATCCCGATATGGTTCGATAACATGGGCTTCCTCGATGGAGAAAAGACGCTGATCCAGGTATACGACACAGAGGGCGAAGAGGTGCTAGAAGAGCTGGAGACCGGTAGGCTTTCCAAGGCCATTTGGCATGGTGATAAGATAGTCTACTCGGTCCCTAGAAGGGAGAACCTCTTGATGCTCTACGACATATACATATATGATGGCGGATCCTCCGAGAAGATACTGGAGAAGGTAGGACTTAGCGCAGTGGATTCAAACGGTAAGGAAATCCTCCTAGAGGGCAGACCCAACAGGAAATACCTAACCGAACACGATTACCTTTACCTCTACAAAGATGGGGAGATGGAGCCCCTTACTGAACATCTAGGATACGAGACGGTCAACGGTAAGCTAGATGGGGACAGGGCTTACTTCCGAATGTTCTACGAGGGAAAGGTCATGCTGGGTACCGTAAAAAGTGGAGAACATGAGATGTTAGTGAATCAGAAAGCATGGATCACCTCATATGACGTCAAGAACGGGAGAGTAGCCTTCATAATGGCCTCCGATACCTCACCCGGAGAGGCCTATCTCCTAGAGGAGGGTAAGCTTAAACAGCTGACGGACTATAACGCGAAGATACTAAAGAGGCTCAAGGTCAGGCCACACATACACTTCAGGTACAAGAGCTTTGACGGAACTGAGATGGACGGATGGTATATCAAGCCAGATGTGAAGGAAGGCAAGAAAGCCCCTGTCATAGTATTCGTCCACGGCGGACCTAAGGGGATGTACGGCTATTACTTCAACTACATGATGCAACTCCTAGCCGATAAGGGCTTCTACATAGTCCTCACTAATCCAAGGGGAAGCGGGGGCTATTCCGAGGACTTCGCGCTCCAAGTCATAGGTAGGACAGGACTAGAGGACTTCCAGGACATACTCCACGGGCTCAGGTGGGTGCTGGAGAACGAGCCCCAAGCTGATGGGGAAAGGGTGGGGATAACCGGCATAAGCTACGGCGGCTTCATGACGAATTGGGCGGTAACCCACTCAGATATATTCAAGGCCGCGGTAAGCGAAAACGGCATTTCATACTGGCTCACGAGCTACGCCTTCTCCGATATAGGCCTATGGTTCGATAAGGAGCTGATAGGCGAGAATCCACTGGTGAATGAGAACTATAAGAAGTTAAGCCCCATCTTCTACGCTGAGAACGTCAAAGCCCCAATCCTCATAATCCATAGCCTCGAGGACTACAGATGCCCCCTCGATCAGTCGACCATGTTCTATCACGTCCTAAAGGACCTTGGAAAGGAGGCCTACATAGCCATATTCAAGAGGGGAGCGCATGGGCATAGTATACGCGGGAAGCCAAGGCACAGGATGAAGAGGCATAAACTGATCATGGAGTTCTTCGTGAGGAAATTGATGAAAGGGGAGAAGGAGTTCAAGATAGAAGAAATACTAAAGAAGGAGGCCAAATAGGTGGAAGGCTTTTTTGCTTTACTTTTCTCTTCCTAACTTAAATTAGCCAAGCAAGTACTTAACAGACCTTAAGATCTTCATAAAGGTCATCTCTTATGTCTCTTTAACAGTGAATTCATATTGGACATCATCATCTAACACATAAAAGACGTGAAGCCCAGGTCTCCTCTCGTGTATTATTGGCTTGAGGACTTCGTCTGAGACTTTAACTAAGTCATCCAAGGACCTGACCATCACAACACTTCTATCCTTCTCCCCGCCATTCAAGCCAACTGCGTCTATTATGATATCTCGATATTTCCTCATAGCCCTCTCAAGAGGCGAAACCCGCTTCCTCCCCTTCCAAGTCCACTGAGCGGTATAAGCTAAGGATGCTAAGAGAGCACAGGAGAGAGCATATAGGGCATACCTCGTCCGCCTGACCCATATAAGCTCAGTGGTTACGTACTTTCCGAGAGTATTCTCCCTTCTATGCTCTAATCCTTCGAAATCGAGACGATTATTCTCACTATACATGAACTTGATCATCATCTCGGGCTCAAAGCTTTCATTAAGAACCCTCGAACCCATAGACGCAGCAATCTTGACATATGGGTGGATCCTCAGATAGTAAACGCGGGCGTAAGTCCTGGTCTCCTTCTCTATTGTGTTGATTAACTCCACCATCTTAGTGATGTTAATGACATAGGCCTCCTCAAAACCTGCGGGTGTGGAGTTAAAGCTGACATGCATAGGTGGAGTTAAAGTGAACTTCTTCCTCCAGCCGACAGGTGCCTCCAATGAACAGATGACCCAATAGGTCATATTGCCCGCTATAACTGGTTTACTTGAGAAGCGGTAAGTGATAGAGATGTTCAGCAGATGAACCAATGGGATAAAGGGGACTTCGTCGGGCATTAATACCGTTCTATTATCATAAAGCGTACTCGGCCATAGCGTTATGTTGTACTTATATTCAGCCTCATGGACGTATCTTAATTCTGGAACAAAACTAACCACCTTATCGGGCAGTAACCTAAGGCTATATACAGCATAGATCGATAGAGCTAATGTGAAGGAGAGGAAAACTAAGATCAGTACCCTCCACCTTAAGTTCATCTATCCGTTCACCCCCTCTAAAACCTCGAAGGTCACTTTTCTCGAAGTCGCGCCATAATACCAACGATCACCCTTCCAACTAGCCTGGACGGTCCACGTCCCAGCACAGTCCGGCGTGAATACGTCTCCGTAAACACCGTTCTCATCGGTTATAACAGTTCGCGTTATAACGCGCTCATCAATCTCATACTTCAAGGTCACGACTACATTATCACGAGCTGGTTTGATTCGACCAGAAACCGTAATGTTATCCCCCAGATTAATCAAGGGATTAGGACTAATCGAACATGTTATCGAGCTTTCCACCTTCCATGTCGCTGCTTCAGTGGTAACTCTTGTGGCTTCAACATCCACAAAGTAGCTCGTAATCCCCGAGACGAAGAAGGACGCCATTACATGACTGGTACTAGCTACTATTATGAGAAGAAGTAAGGCGCTAGTAGTGTCAAAGACGCTAGGCTTTCTCATCCTCCTACCTCCTTTGCCCAATAGTATCGCCTTTAGCCCCCTCCGTCCCCTCCTTCGCGTATCATAAATTCTACAAATCTTAATGACCTGATGGAGTACAAGGAGTATAGTGAATGTGATTGCGAGGAACGTGTAAACACCCCTCATACAGAGATACCCCGTGGGAAAGGAGAAATACATCTTCCCGATGACCTCAGAGCCCTTAACATAGCCTCTATCTGGATCCTCGTTGGCGTCTCCCTTAAGCTTAAGGAGAACTCCCTTCTCCGATGGTATCTTCTCGATAACTCGATGTACGTAAATAGCGCGATCGGTTTTGATAGCAACTATGTCCCCTACTTCAATTTCTGAGGGATCGACCTTAACGAGAAAGACTATGTCTCCTGGACGTAATGTCGGTTGCATGCTACCACTTAGGACTATGTAAGAACTATCGGCTAAGATCAGAAACGGAAATAAGCGAATAATGCTCGGAGTGATCGTAATTAGACAAATTAAAACTAGGATAACTTTAATGGATAAGCTTAATATCCTAACCTTTCCCCCCTCTCTCATCTTCATACCCCCTAGGTCTGATTTAAAAATAAAGTAGTGAAGATACCATCATATCAGTGCGTTACGCTCATTCCTGCTCTAAATGGAATATTATCATGAATTGCACGCTGTCGCTCTGTATTATGTTATCATCGACATCGACCCACTTAGTTCCGTCCCATCTTCGGAGATCCTCATCTAACGATAGTTTCATGAAGAAGCCGATTTCCTCGCCAGGTCCCAATATGCCATATTCATACGTCGTTCCATCAAGGCCGTTTAAGCCTGGTATACCCCATGGATGCCGCGGTCCAGTCTGCCACGCGCTTTTCAGCCTTGACGGGACACTCCAGCCATATGGTCCCCAGCCTATCGTATAATGCAGATACTGGCCTAGTTCTCCTGGTTCCCCAGTATCTCCCGCTATGGCTTCTGGCTCTACCACTTCATTCTCATCATTGCTAATCACTCGGAACTCTACGTATAGCTTACCCGGTAAGGTACCTACGTTCTTACATCTCCACTTATGGTAACCAGTATCATCACCAGGTTTCATATTGGTTATCGTTATAACAACTGGAGTACTTGATCCCACTTCGAGGTCTAGGGTTCCAGCTGTAAGGCTGTTCTCATTTATAGTTTCTGTATCACTAAATACAGCGAAGATACCCGCCCCTACGAACATGCCAGCCACAAGAATTACTAGAATACTTAATAAGAGCGGCATTATCTTTCTCATATTCCTTTCTCACCTTTTCCTTCTTTTTCACTTAGTTTCACCCACTTTTCGTGATTTATTTAATACCAGTTTAACTAATGTTAATAATTCATTAACCAGATAATCTATAAGTCTGATGTACATGAAATATCGATGATATTAGAAAACACAGAGAGATAACGCATGCCAAAAGATTCCTGAAAATAAGACTTACACTCATCCCCACTATAGAAAGTACTAAATAGTATACATTCCAAGGTATGTCGCCCTTTTCTACGATCTCTAGGTAATAGCATAGCTCCCGTGGTAGCTTTATGAGATAGACCGTACCGTTCGCCCTATCGTACCTGATTAGCCCTGCTCTTTCCATCTTAGGGATGTGGGTTTGGATCATGCTGATGTAAATGTTCTTCACGAGCTTCTTATCATCAGGATCGCCCATCATCTTAGCGATACGCCTAACCAGCTCCCGTAAAGAAGCCTCACCACCAAGCTTCACGAGCACCTTAATGAAGAGCCTACGCCGGGGATTCTGAATTATATGAATCGGATCGGTTCTTGTAGTCTGTGAACTCGACATATAGCATCTAATCCAAATAATTAATTCGTGATAATATCTCTAATAAGCTTTAAATTGATAATCTATATTAAATAGCTACAACAATTACCATGATGTATTGTAACTATTACACTTTAGATAGTAGAAATATGACTTTTTTATATGACGATTTTATTTCTAGATATCGATGTTATCTACATACCATTAGTAACTAACGAGAGACCTGTCAAAGGGCTCTTAACAGTAAGAGGTGGCCTTTGGGTTTAGGAGATGTTCAACGATTAGAGAGGCACATCCGCTCCTAGTAATTTATTCGAATCGCGACTAGTTTTTACCTGGGATGACTAAACTTGAAGTCTTCGGTCTTAAACTTCCTGAGGTCAAGCCCGGAGATGACCTAGCCAGGCTCATCGTAGAGGCTGCATCCCGAGAGGCTGGCGGGTTACGAGATGGTGACGTGATAGTGGTTACCAGCAAAGTTGTCTCCAAGGCTTACGGTCTTCTCATCAATATAGATGAGGTAAAGCCCTCTAAGAAGGCCTTTAGAATAGCTAAGATGACTGGAGTTGATCCTAAGATCGTCCAGGTAATACTGGAAAATAGCGATAACGTGCTATTCGTAATCCCCATTAAGCCCTTGGTCGAGAGGAAGTTAATAGGACTCGAAGAGCTATTCGAGGATCCTGAACATGCTAGAAAAGCCATCGACATGATTCCCTATATGCTGATAGTGGAGCGAGGAGGTCAGGTATACAGCGATGCAGGGCTTGACTTCTCGAACCACCCCGAGGGGATAGCTAGCATACCTCCGAGGGACCCAGATCGCTACGCCAAGCTCATAAGGGATGGCATTAGGAGGATAGCAGGCGTCGATGTAGCCGTGGTGATATCCGATACAGAGATGTTCCTCGGCGTATACTCACTGGACTTCGCCAGGGGATCCTCAGGCATAGAGGTCGTAAGCAAGAAGTTCGGGGCCCTGGATAGGTTCGGTAAACCTAAGTTCGGAGGAGTCGATCACATAGCTCACGAGCTCGCATGTGCGGCAGCTCTCCTCATGGGTCAGACCGACGAAGGGGTACCCGCTGTCTTATTTAGGGGCTTAAGATATGTGAGGAGCGAGGAAGGCATCAAGGCCTATAGCCTTAAACCAGAAGCCATGAAGATCGTACTTAAGCTCATAATCAAGGAAACCATTAGGGTCTTAGGGATAAGGAGCCTCCTTAGGCTGATCATATAATCCCGATGAGCGTGCCCGTGGTTGGCATTCCTCAGGAGGTCTTAGGAGATCATCCTAAACCTCCTTATGATGGTCTTCTCTAGATCACCCTTAGAGATCCTTATGACGACCTCGCCTCCCCGTAAGGGGTAAGCGTACGTCGAGAAGTAACCATTACGTAGCTCAACTGGCTTGTCGTTCACCTCGACGCACGCCCCCTCCTCACATACGCCCCTGACTATCACCATTACGGGCCCTTTGACCATGACCTTCCACTCGGGTGGCTCGGTTAAGACTAGGGCCCAAGGCCGGCTCCTAACCTGTAGGATCTCTTTAACTATGTCCTCCCTGATCTTCATGAGGGAACTAGGATCCCTGACGTAATCGGTTATGCTCGGCACGGCCCTTCTACATATCTCCAGGGCCCTCCTCTCAAAGGGCTCCTCCAGGGCCCTACCCCCGAGCCTTGCCTTGACCTTAGCTATCTCCTCCTCCAGAAGCTTTAAGTACTCGTAATCCTCAAGCCCATCCCTCATGGCCTCAAGCCTGAGGCTGGAGAGAGGTCCCTCTTTTCCAGGATAAGCTATATGAGTATCCCCTGGTGGCAACTTCGGATTAGGCTCACCGAACGGATCCTCGCGCCACCAGTTAAACCCCCAGTGTAAGTACCCCTTAAGGCAATAAGCGTAGTTTATCCAGTGGAGTATCCTCGTCTTAAGCAAAGGGTAATCGAGGAACCTATTCGGATACCTACCAGTTGGGTTACAGCACGTGTAGAACCAGATCTCGTGCCCTTCTCTCATGGCCTTGAGGTACTCATCCATCCAATCGTTGAAATGGTGAAGCGTCGGGACCCAGACCTCCAAGGACCCGTTAAACCCCACGGTCTCCACAGCATCTATCCTCTTAATCCTCGGCGCATATCTATGGGCGAACTCGGAGGCCTTAATCCAGGATTCAAGCCCATCCTCAGTAGGCTCATCAGCGACATGTATCATGGCCCTTTCAAGCCACCCTTTTTCCTCAAGGTGCCTCTCCAAGGCCGGTAGGAGATGCGGCAGTACCCTAGATCCATCCTCGCTTCTAACGCGTCCATCGGGGCCTATGACCTTGAACTCCCTGAAGACCACTTCCCTTCCTCCCCAGCGCTTGAAATGGCTCACGTGGGTTATTTCGATCCTATCGGCACCATACTTGAACAGAAGTTCGACGTACCTATCGAAAAGGGAAAAATCGAACTTATAACCATCTCCTTCGACGAATATCCTAATCATGTCCAGCGGCACCCAGAAGACGTTCTGCCTATGCTCAGCCATTAAGGCTATCCACCTCTCGAAGACCATCCAGAACTCCTCCGACCATAGCTCGACGCCATGGGCTGATGCTATCCTCTCAACGGAGAACCAATTCGTCACGTAAAGGCTCCTACGATCCGGCAGCGTTATCGGGTATACGTGCAAGATGACGTCAAGCGAGGCCTCGCCCTCCTCGGATGAAATCTTGATGCTCCCGTGATAGTCGCCAGGAGCGACATCCTTAGGCACATATACCGAGAAGTAGCAGGGCTGCGTCTCGCCCTTATTGACGTTAATAACCTCTACGTCAAGCAGGGGATCAGGTACGTCAAAAGGAGCGATCCTCTCAAGCTCCTCCATAGGCGTATCAGGTGTATTCCTGCGTACGGGAATCGATCCCACGAAGCTTAGCCGAACATTATCCTTGGTTATCTGGTCGCTCTCAGATACCAAGTCCGAGGCTTCAAGCTTGAGCTCATGTAGATTCACGTTCGCCCTAACCCCGAACATGCACCCCTCATATTCGTTCCTGGCACAGCTCAATTCCAGGGGCTTACCCATGAGCCGCTCATTTGGACTTGAATCCCTATAGATCCTCTCGAGGGGCCTACCGGGCCATATTATGAAGGGCTGGGAGATACCGCCAGTATGAGATGCGCCTGAGCTTATGCGTCCAGCGCGCTCCACGCCGTAATTCATATTCATTTGTATCAAGATATCGCCTAAAAGGCTTTTTTCGAAGGGGCTTAGAATAAGGAGATGCCAGAGGGAAGGCATAGGATCTCCTCTAAGCTAGGGTACATATACCGTTCATCCCCCACTGTTAAGTCCCAAGATCCATGAATAAAGCCCCCTTCCTAACGATTCATGTCTTAATGAAATGTTTATCATGACTCTAGCTAATCTACATCTTCAAAGTCCTCAGTAAACGCCTTTCATTCACGCATATTCTACGCGTTCCTGCTTTATAAATTTAGCATCAATTACCTGAATATATCGCAAGAGTGGCTTAGATTTTTTGTATTTTTTGGGACATTTCCCCTTTATCGCCTAAAAATATACAAAAACAAGTGTTTTGATTTCAGCACATTACTGTAATTTTTTATTTAATTAAAAACATTATGACTCTCAATTATACAAGTGTGTGGATTTTGGTCTTGAGAAAATGTTCAATCTCAATGTAGACAAATACGAAATCAAGTTAGATATTTCTCCCGTAATGCGTTTAATAGAAAAAGTTGAATAGCACCTTAACTAAACAACTAGTGGTGGCGACTGCTGGGGATACTGATGAGTGATGACATATTTTTCAAGGCTGAATTCTTCTTAAGAAGGGCGTTATATAAAGCGGAAGAAGCCACTTACATGTTAAGTAGGTCGAAGCTCTTAGAGTCCATTATGGTATCAAGGGAGAGCATGCACTTATCAGTAAAAGTGCTATATTTGCTGATCACTGGAAAAGAGATAAAAGGAGATAAAGTAAGTGAAAACGAGTTAAACGATATTCTAGAGAGATCCCCCAAGGAATTCAAACAAACAGGGGTCGCTAGATTAGCCATAATCTTCAGATTATGGCGGATCGTCGATGAATTTCCACTACCCAATTTGGGAGTAGATCACGAAATACTCTTCAAGGAAGAGGACGCTGAGCTAGCGTTAAAGCACGCTCGGGAGTGCTACAATATAGTCTCATACGTAATGGAAACCCTAAAAAAGTATGAACAGAACTCGCAATTTGCAATAATCTACGAAGCGCCATCTAGAGAAGACGGATACCTAGGTTTGATGATGGTGAACTGAAAACACGTTAACTAGGTATGTCCTTATCTTAAAATAAGCCCCGAAGCTTTTTATCATAAATTTCCTGAAGGCGCTTTTAGACGCGTAATCACACGCCTATGCCCATCTCGGTTTCCAATCACCCTCATGAAGGCTTATTTCCCCTTGAGGTACACCCCTAAACATGGTATCGAGAGCTGATCCCCTAAGGCTGAGGGTCCTAGACTCCGATTATAACGACATGCTCGCGGAGCATTTCGCCAGGATAGTCGATGAATTGGAGAGGAAGAGAAGGAGATGGAGAAGCCCCTCAGAGCTCAGGGGATTCCAGCTCGAGATCAGGAAGTTACTCAAGGACGCATTAGGCGGGCTACCTGAGAAAAGGGATGAGCTTAACGCTAAAGTACTGGGCAAGCTGGAGAGGAGGGATTACATAATAGAGAAAGTGGTCTTCGAAAGTAGGCCTAAGCTATACGTAACGGGCAACCTCTACATACCCAAACACGCTGACTTCCCGGCTCCCGCGATCCTAAGGGTTCATGGCCACTGGAGACATGCGAAGAGCCAAGACGTAGTACAGGCCACATGTGCCGGGCTAGCCTCAAAGGGCTATGTGGTGCTGGCGATAGATGCCATAGGGTATGGCGAGCGAAGGGCTCAGGGCGATCATAGCGAGGGCGTATGGTTACCCGCGGTAGGGCTGACGTTACAGGGCCTCATCATCTGGGATAACATGAGAGCCCTGGACTACCTGCAGAGTAGGGAGGAGGTAGATCCCGAGAGGATAGGCGTGACAGGGGCCTCAGGAGGGGGCAATCAGACCATGTATCTAGCGGCGCTGGATGAGCGAGTTAAAGCAGCGGTTCCCGTGGTCTCCGCCGAGGTATTCGAGGATCAGGTAGCCTCCGGGAGGTGCTACTGCGAGTGTATCCCGTGTATCCTGAAGTTTGCCAATATCCCCGACATACTATCCCTCATAGCCCCTCGTCCTCTCCTCCTCATAAACGGCGTGAAGGATAGAGGTTTCACGATCCTGAGGGCTAGGAAGGCCTTCAGTAGAGTAAAGGCGGCATACGAGGCGTTAGGGGCCGAGGAGAAGGTAGCCCTATTCGAGGTCTATGCTGGCCACGACTATAATAGGGAAATGCGCGAGGCCATGTACCTGTGGTTCGATAGATGGCTTAAAGGCGAGGACAAAACGGAGAGTGAAGAGCCTATCCTAGAGCTAGAGCCCGACCTCTCGTACTCCCTGAACTGCTTCCACACATTTCCGAGGGATACACAGACGATAAGCGGCCTCTACTACGAGGAGGCACGGAAGTTAAAGGAGCATCGCCTCTCGAGGAGCGTTGATGAGTGGCTTGAACGTCGCAATATGTTGAGAAGGGAGATAATCGATGAGGTCCTCGGGGGCTTCCCGGAAAGAGAGGCCATTTCAGCGCGTACGCTCGAGATCATGCACGTGGACGGGCTCTACGTGGAGAAGGTAGTGTTCCGTAGCGAAAGCGACATAATAATCCCCGTGATCATAGCTAAGAAGGAAGAGGACGAAGGGACATCGCCAGTAGTCCTCTGTATATCGCCATTAGGGAAGAGCTCCATGTTAGCGAGGAAACACGTAAGGGAGCTCATAGATAAGGGCTACATGATAGCCAGCATAGACTACAGGGGGATAGGTGAAACGAGGTTCAGCGAGGTCATCGCTGCCAAGAACTCAATCGTGATAGGGAGGCATATACTCGGAATGCGGGTCTACGATGTAGTGAGGACATTGGACTACCTGACGAGCAGACCAGACATCCTCAAGTCCGATATCTCGTGCTGGGCGGAGGACGAAGCAGGCCTAGTAGCACTCTTCGCGGCCGCGCTTGATGAGAGGGTAAAAGGCCTAACCCTCGAGAGGACGCTAGCGAGCTGGGAATCCCCCAGCGGCTTCTCATATTCCCCCTCGATCTTCCCACCGAACATACTGAAATACGCGGACATACCCGAATTGGCCGCATTAATAGCCCCCAGACGAGCGACCCTAGTAGACCCGTTAAACCCCCAAAGGCAGAGGTTAACGCTTGATGAAGCGCTGAAGGTCTTCAACTTCACCATTAAGGTATACGAGGAGCTCAACGCAAGCGATAACCTCAAGATCATCACCTCAGTATGAGGAGGCGAGGTCATGTTTAAGCTGGGAATGAAACCCCTTATCTATACGTCCACCTCATCGAGATCGATCACGGCATGAGGTTGGAACCATGAGGGTCAAGTTGGCGCTCATAGGTTGCGGGAGCATAGCACAGCTAGTGCACCTACCAGCCCTTAAGAGGATAGAGGAAGCAGAACTAGTGGCCATATGCGACATATACGAGGAGGTCGCCAAAGGCGTCGCCAAGAAGTTCGCTATCGAAAAGTACTACACCGATTACGTCGAGATGCTTGAAAAGGAAGATCTAGACGCCATAATCAACACCACATGGCATGCAGCCCACGCTGAGACGACGATCGAGGCGGCTAAACATGGAAAACACGTCTTCGTGGAGAAACCCATGGCGGTAACCATAGAGGAATGCAAACGCATGATCGAGGCATGCAGGCGCAACGACGTGAAGTTGATGATAGGCTTCATGAAGCGCTTCGATCCAGCGCTTAAGTGGATACGGGAGGAAGTGAGGAACGGGAGCTTAGGCGAGCTATTCCTCATCAACTCCTGGTACTACGACAGCTTCATCCACATGGATTATGTGCGCGCATTCACGGAGCGGTTCATAAGGCCTAAAGAGCCTCCTGCGTCAAGTCCTTATACCCCTACGGGAGAGCGACATCTAGACCTGTTCCTAGCCCACGGAGTCCATCATGCGGACCTACTCCGATGGATAGGAGGCGAAATCCGCCGAGTCCGCTCGTGCTTTAAGGAGCGCGGCCAGGACTACGTGAGCACCACAATCATAGAATACGAAAACGGGGCCACAGGCTACTTCCAGCAGGCAGGCATCATAAGAAGGGACTGGGACGAAGGCCTCATAATTCACGGCACCAAGGGCTCCGCCGAAGTCAAGATACGATTCCCATACTTCAAGTGGAGATCCGAGGCGAGGATATACCTAGCTGGGAGGAAGGAGTACGTCTCTAAACTCCACCCCTTCAGGGACATGTACCTAGCCGAGCTAAGGCACTTCGTACACTGCATCCTCAAAGATGAAGAACCCGTTCCCAATGGTTACGACGGGCTTATGGCACAGAAGATAATCTACGCGATCTCCAAATCCGCAAGTGAGGAAAGGCCCATCTCAATTAACGGGATATGAGCGGCACCTTCAAACCGGAAATCGTACTTTTACCTACTAACGTCACTGGGGAATCAGCCAGCGATCACATCATCCCTAGCGAGGAGCCAGTTAAAGCCCATTAAGATCGTGACAATGGCCAGTATTTCCGCTCATAACTTCCTCCTGACGGCGTAAGCAACTAACGGATCGGCTATCAAATACCCGCCATCCTTCCTCTCCACGAAACCCAGCTTCACCAATGTCTTGAGCAACGTATTGAAGGTCGAATCATCAATCTCTATGCCCTCCTTAGCCTCCAGATACCCCTTCACCTCACTCCACCTATCCAGCCCCAACGCTATGGCCTTTAGTATGTGGTAATACCTCTCCCTGCTCCTCTCCAAAAACCTCCTGATCTCCGCAACAGCCTGCAGGCTAGCCATCTCCCGGATCCTGCTCAGATCCCTCTCTCTGCACGGCAATGCTCCAACCGTAATACGTCAACCACCCGATTATACCATCGACGTGATCAATGATCTCATCGATCAACGACCTACTGACGCTCACGCTCAGTTGATCAAAGCCCTCGCTCAGGAACTCCGCGGACTCCTCACGGCTCAGCCTCCTAAGCCTCACCTCGCCGATAGCCCTCCCATATAGAATCGTTGATCCTCCCCAACACCGTGCTAAGGCTAGCCCTACCCCTCCTACTCCAGCTGAACTTAACCGTCGAGCCTAGAATACTGACGCCCCTAACGCCCCGCATCAACTCAACCGACCTCTCTCCCAAATCCCTATGCCTAACTATGAACTTCGTCAGCTCCGCCGATAAGGCCTCGTAAAGACCCCTGAAGCTCAACCTACCGTAATCCAATACCACCCTCCTTAGGTCGAGGAATACGAAGGGATGATGCCCCTCGTTCAGGAAGACCTTAAGTAAACTACTCTTACCATACCTCCTAGGAGCCAGAATGAGGACGAGCCTACCATGTTCGGTCATCAGTTCAAGCTTCCTTAACTCCTCATCGAAATCAAACAGATCCTCCCTCCTAGCCTTAGGGGCTAGATCGAAATACACCCTATCCCCCAGTTACTGGGGGTACCCCCAGGAATAAAGATTACTGAAAACGAGGATCCCAAAATCCCTCTCCACCCATCAGCTTAAGCGAACGACACCTAGAAGCTTTATATCCCCTACCGATCGAACTATCCCCAGGTAATACCATGGAGCCCTTCAACATAGACCGCTACCTCAAGCTAATCGAGCAGAACAGGAGGAGGGTGGAGACCGCGGGGGAATTCCAGGAACCCGATAGAGTACCAATAATCATAGACGTAGGCGGCCCATACTACGCCAAGATCTTCGGCTATACCCTCGCCGACTACTACAACAACCTAAGTGTCATGCTCCACGTTCAAGTCAAGGGCATCAAATGGAGGCTGAGATGGCTAAAGGACGACCTAACCCACATAGGGGTCAGACTGGACCTAGGCAGCATAGCCGAGGGCATAGTATTCGACTGCGAGATAGTAATGCCAGACGAGAAGAAACCCTGGCAGAGCCCATGGATAGTCCCACGCATAAGGACGCTAGAGGACATAGATGACCTAGAGATCCCAGACCCCCACACCCACAAAGGCATCAAGGCGTACTACGAAAAACTCGAGAAATTCAGAAAGCTGGCAAAGGAGAACCACGGCAACATACCCGTAGGCGGAGGGCTCCAGATCCACCCCCCAATCTCAGCGGCCGGATCACTAATGGGCCCCCAGAGGCTATACTCATGGATGTACAAGCACCCAAACGAGATTCACAAGCTCTTCAGGAAACTAGAGAAGACCTTCATAGTACTACGGGAGTTCTACCACGAGATCACCGGAGCGGAATCCAGCTCACTAGGGCTATGCGACGACCACGCCGGCTACCTGAGCAGGGAAATGTACCGACGATTCGTACTACCGTACAACCTAAGGCTCTACCAGCGCTTCGGCAAGAGGTACAGGTCATTACACATGGACTCACACATGGACCACATAGCTGACATACTAAGGGACGCCTATAAGCTGAACTACGCCGACGTCGGAGTAGAAAACGACATAAGGATAATCGCCAAGCACTTCAAGGGAAGCGTAGTATTCAAGGGAAACGCCAACTGGAGGGCGCTCCTCGCCTCACGCCTGAAGACCGAACTAGAGATAGAGAAATGCATCCTCCACGCAGCGCCGGGAGGAGGCTACATATTCGACAACGGAGGGGAGACCTACACGGGCGTACCCCCCGAAATGCTCAAATACGAAGTGGAATACGCAAAGAAAGTAGGCAGATACCCCATAAAGAAGGAGAACTTCAAACACCTAGACAAGCTCCTAGAACTATACCCGCCGCTCGAGGCATGAACGCGTTTACATCATTCCTAAGCAACTGAAAAAGCCACGCGTTATGCATCTATGATTTAGGAGGCTCCTTCAAGTCAGGAGCTTGAACTTAGCACGAGGGGG
Organism: Thermoprotei archaeon; assembly: GCA_021162845.1. GTDB lineage: Archaea > Thermoproteota > Thermoprotei > QMSL01 > B3-G16 > JAGGXX01. The sequence continues at coordinate 36,223 of JAGGXX010000062.1, forward strand.
CTCGCCTTAAAAAACACAAAGCCATTAGGGACGCAGGCTCATATCCTTACCCACAGGCAATCTTAGCTACGCACAGGTTGATAAGTGATGCTTAAGCCTCTTGATTAAGGTTATAAAGAACGCGATGAAGTTGAGTAGGGATAATATGTGCGGGAAAGGGCCGAAGGAGGACTACGTAGGTAAAGGCAGGAAATACTTCATAAAGGCGGCCGTTCCCATGATCGCGTGCGCAGCGATCCTAATGCTTAACGATCTACTCTTCAGATATCTCATCAAGCCCTCGTTACCAGCTCTCTAGCTACAAGGTCTATGTGAGCTCGCTGGTTATCCTGGCTTTAGGGTATTCGATGGTGGACTTAATCGTGAGCTCTGCTTTCTAAGGATCACCGTGGAGTATTCGACCGCAGCGTTCATGATGGGTATCGTAAGGACAACAGGGATAACGGTCTTACTGGCCGTCATGACCTCAGTTTTAATGTCAACCCCTCTGCTACCTTGATCGGGTCTCGTAGTGGGCTTCACTATGCAAAGGGTTCTCAGTCAAGCAGTGGCTGGGATCTTCATAACGCTCACACAGCCTTTCAAGCCGTGCGATATCATCACGGTAACTGGGCAATGAGGGAGAGTTAAGGATGTGAGCATCATGTGCATGATCCTGATGAGTGAAGATGACTCCAAAGAGGTGCTTATACCAAGCACTAGCATTGTGAATGCGGTCATCATTAAAGCGCAAGGTGGTGAGGAATGGGGTGAGCGGGCACGTAACCTTTGACTTATTCCTGGTATGGGTTCATCGCTTCCCTAACCAGCGATCTCCATGCCGATAGGTTATACACGCAACCAGGATCCGGTCCTAATGGATCCCCGGTGTAAGCGTAGGCCCTCGCTCTGCACCCTCCGCAGACATATTTGTAAGGGCATTGGCTGCAAAAGCCCTTAAGCCTGCTCCTGTCCCTTAAAGCCTTAAGGAGCTCGGAGCCTGTCCATATTTCCCAGAAGCCCTGAGCCCTCAAGTTGCCCACAGGCATCGGCATAAATACGCAAGGGGTAACGGTACCATCAGGCTCTATCGCGGCATAAATCCTCCCCGCTCCGCAACCGCCCACGAACTCTGCGAGGGCCTTGACTATCGGGTCCCCTCCTACGTAGAAGTGCGTGGGTGCAGCCTCTCTCCTTCCGCTTAGCTGTGTGATCACTCTGCCATACTGGGGGGCGGTGGAGACTATCTCCAGCCCCCTCCGCTTCATCTCATGGTACAGCGTTCTAAGGAATTCCTCCCTCTCCTCAGGACTCAGATCCAAGTTTATGATCTTCCTTCCCCTACCTACCGGTATGAAGTTGAAAAATGCCACTCTACGGACCCCTATGGATTCTGCTAGGTCGAGTAGATCCTCGACCTCATTCACGTTAAGCTTGGTGATCGTCACTGCCATCGCGTGGGAGACTCCGAGTTTAACCGTATTCGTGAGGGCTTTAACTGCCCTTTCCCAGGAGCCTTGGACTCCCCTGAACCAATCATGCTTCTTGGGATCAGCGGAATCTACCGAGACCTCCACGTACCTCAGACCGGCTTTGACCGCCTTCTTTAGAGAGGTGGAATCGGCGAAAACCCACCCGTTGGTAGCAACCGCTGGGTACATCCCCCTCGTGGAGATCGCCTTAACTACTGGCAAGAAGTGTGGGTGTATCGTAGGCTCGCCGCCGCTTAAAGCCACAGCTGCCACGCCGACTTTATCGAGTTGATCGACCACCATCAGCTTCTCCTTCAAGGTGAGCTCATTGGGTAACGGCCTGTCGGCCCTCTGGTAACAGTGCTTGCACCGGAGGTTACACATGTTCGTGAAATTCCATACTATCATGAAGGGAGCGGGAAGCCTCTGGGGGACGGTCACCCCGTAGAGCGCTATCCCTTTCAGCACAACCGAGACCCCTCTTCTGACTGCCGGATCCTTAAGAGCCTTCTTCGCTTCTTCCTCTCGGCCATGCATCACCGCCATACCAAGCCTTAGAAGCATCTTTATTAATCCCCCAAGGAACCTAACAGCGACTGGACATTGAACGCTCTCGCCAGCGTACATTGCCAACGCATGATAGAGCGCTGAGGCCTTCACCGTCCTTCCTTCATAAAGACAATCATAATCCTTCAGACCGCCCTTAAGCAGAAGCCTCACGAAAGGATTAGCTAGGATCACCCGGAAGGATACAAGTAGTGCCCCAACCCCTCCTCGTTTCTTCCTCTTCATCACCTCCCTATTAGTTCACGGATGAGGTTGACGAGCTCCCTAAAGACTACGCCCAGAGTCTCCCTCAGCCTGCCGCTTCTAACTTCACGAAGTATTAAGCTTAGTCTAAGGTAGAATCTTCGGTAAGCGTAGCTGAGCATCCTCGCTACATCCTGGGGTAGGAAGTGAAAACCCCTCATCACAGGCCTTAAGGTGGTATAATGCTCCCAGTTAGCATCAACTATCAGGTTATTCTTCATCGCGTAACTAAAGAGGGGTGTGCCGGGGTAGGGGGTGGCTACCGTGAATTGAGCGTATGTCGGATCCAGCTTCACAGCGAACTCCACGGTCCTTCTCATCTCATCCAATGTCTCCCAAGGGAACCCCAGGATGAAGGATCCGACCGCGACCCCCTTAAGCTCCTTAACCCACTGGAAGACGCGTACTGCTTGCTCTAACCTTATCCCCTTACCCA
>JAGGXX010000048.1 GCA_021162845.1 Thermoprotei archaeon
AATACGCTTAACGGCCTCCTCTAAAACCGTAGTCAGCAGTGATTCAGCAACAGCCCCACTCATCAATCAGACCTCACATTAAAGTACTTCAGCGAATTATAAAAGCGATCGCACTATAGTAGTGTCCCCGTGGTGTTCTCGTGTCATCCTATCGCTTATGTTAAACAATCTGTCTCCCTTCTTGAGGCCTAAATTCCTAATATAACTTCTTAGGATTAGCTCTTCAGGAACCACAACTTCTCTTAAGAATTTCCTCCTCTTCTCTCATCCCAGCCCCATACTAAGAAGCCTACGCTGCCATTTACATCGCGGGTTACGGCTATGACCGCCGTGCCGCTACCAGAGTATCCAGCAGTTCTAGCTACGTTCCAGCAACCGAACTTATAAAATTTATGATACTTTAGGCTATAACTGTATGAGACCATGAGCTCAGGTGGGGAAAGAAGTTTGTCGGAAATTCATCAGCTGATGATGATTTGACAAGCCACCTAGAAGGCTTGTTCGTTTTCTGGGTATGGTTTTGGTGCGGCCGCCGGGATTCGAACCCGGGTCAACGGCGTGGCAGGCCGCCGTCCTGCCAGGCTAGACTACGGCCGCACGCCTCAGAACTAAGTATTGGGATGGGTTCATAAAAACTTTCTTCTATTCGGGTATGACTAGGTCGACGCTCTCCCATGCATCGGGTTCCATGATTATGCTGGCTAAGGCCTTTAGGTAATATTCCTCGTTCCTCTGTAGTAGGTCTACGAATTCGGAGGGCCATAATCCTACGATAGCTAACGCGCTTTCCCCTTCGATGTCCAGCTCGCCGAGCAGATAGCCCAACGAGACGCCGTATTGCTTGGATTTCGCTAGGAGCACGTACATCTGCCTATTCGTCATGTCCTCTCCATCTGGGGAGGTTATGCTCTCTATGGCCATGGAGAGCCTATAATTGTTATAAGCGCGAGCGTTTTCGAGGAGCTTATCGATGAGGCTTAACCTGAGTAATTGTTGGGTTATGTTTGTGGTATCCGCGAAATCGAACGTGACGTTACCTTTCTCCCCTCTTAGGATCACGCGCCAGCTACCCAATTCTTACCCCGTATTAGGCTTGGATTGCTCCTTGATATTTCTTCCGACAGCCAAATATCTGCTGGGGATCTCTGTTATATGGGGGATTATGAGGGCGCTTATCGTTGGCGTGCGATCGCAGAGACCTGACTTAATCGCTGGAGAATTACTAAGGTTGTTTGCAGGCGTAGGTGTGCACGGTGCCATGACCGTGTTTCGGGAGCATGAAATGCTCATATGTTATGTAAGCTTAGGCGATGCCCGCTTTCTGATACCGATAGCTAATGACGCTGATGTGTTGATAGCCATGGGGATCTGGGGATGTCTGCGCGGCTTAGGACATGTACGTAGCGGAGGTTTCGTCTTGCTCATTAAAGACGAGGAATCCTCGACCTATGAGCCATTTGAGGTGCGACCTAAGTTGAGCTTACTACGTAGTTTAGCGGAGGAGCGTGATCTCCTCTTACGCGTAGTCGACCTACGCGGGATAGGCGCTGGGGATCCACGCTCGATGGTGGCTTGGCTCCTCGGCTTTCTCTCGGAGATCCTTCGGCTTGATCCTGCTAAGCTTAAGGCTGAGATCGAAGAGGAATTAAGGGGACTCTTCGAGAACGGATGGGAGTATGCTAGGAGTTCATTAAGTGCCAGATGACGTTGCTTATCCTAGCGAATTCCTCTGGGGCAAGCTCGTATACCCTTTTCGGTGCATAGTCGCTTAGCTCATCTAATGCGTGTTTCCATAGTGATTCCCCTAGGCCTAAGTTCCTCAAGGCGTGACGAAGAGCTTGTCTAAGTACGCGGCGTCTCTGGGAGAAGAGCGCTCTTACTAAGGAGAAGAAGAGCTCTTCATCGTGGACTACAAAGGGTTTGACTTCCCTGGGGCGGATGCGTAGGAGCTCGGAGAAGACGCGTGGACGGGGCACGAAGTAGGTAGGGGGCACCACTCTTACCGGTTCAATGGAGGCGTAGTAGTTGGCTAGGATGGTCAGCCTGCTGTAGTCATCATATCCAGGCCTGGCGTAGAGGCGCTTGGCGAACTCTAGCTGGTAGGTCAATGCGGCTAACTTGAACTTGATGTCTTTGAGTAACTTCTCGGTAAAGGGCGAGGCTATGCTATAGGGGACGTTTGAGACTACCTTATCGACGCTAGGGGGATCGTATTCTAGGATATCAGCCTGAATTATCTCTACGTTATCCTCCTGAAGGGACTTCCTAAGCACTCGTACGAGTGACGGATCTACTTCCACAGCGATGACCTTCTTGCACCTCTGCGCCAACGCAGCGGTCAGCGTGCCTAGTCCAGCTCCTACCTCTAGGACTACATCTCCCTTTCCAATTCCAGCTACATCAAGCATTTCCTTGATGAACTTAGGCTCGATGATGAAGTTCTGCCCTAACCAGCGCCTCGGCCGTATGCCATACCTTCGTATCATGTAGAAGGTATGCTTAACTAAGTAGTCTCGCGTTACCTTATCGGGGTCCACTGAAGTCACCTAGGTGAAAGGGAGCATGGAGGAGGTACCATATCTCTTTGAGGTAAAGAAGGCCGCGAAGCTAATTAAGCTTCTTGGCGCTAAGAGGGTATTATTGCAATTGCCGGAGGGGCTTAAGCGGTACGCGCCCTCCATAGTGGATGAGCTAGAGAGGGAAACCAATGGCCAGGCCTTAGTGCTGGTCTCCGGTGAAACGGCTTATGGGCCATGTGATATCGCCTTAGAGGAGGCGAAGAAGCTAGAGGCCGATGTGATATTACATTATGGCCATACATCGCGTTACTACGGGAACGCGGGAGTGCCGATAATATTCATACCAGCGTTCTCCTCGGTTAAGCCCAAGCGGGGAATCGACGCCTTAATAGGCCTACTTAAGGGGCGAGGCATCAAAAGCGTGGGCCTCTCTACGGTCATCCAGCATGCCCACATACTGGAGGACGTAAGCCGTGCCCTAAGAAGGGAAGGGATAAGGGTATTCGTAGGTGGGAGTGCTAAAGCTGACCCTGGCGTGATCATCGGATGCGATTATACGCCAGCGCTGGAGGTGAATGACGAAGTACAAGCCCATATCGTGATAGCGGGCGGCCTCTTTCATGGCTTAGGACTGAGGGTAGCTACGGGAAAGGAGGTTCTAGTGCTCGACCCTTATAGAGATGAGGTGATAGATGTCGATAGGGAGTATAGGAAGATGTACGCCCTCGGTCTAGCCCAGGTGCTTAAGGCCATGAAGGCGACCAAGTTCGGCATAATAGTTTGTATGAAGAGCGGGCAGTACAGCTTAAGGGAGGCGCTTAAGATTAGGCAGATGCTTAAGGAACATGGCAGAGAGGGCATTGTAATAACGGTTAGGGATGTCACCTCCGAGAAGTTAGCAGCTTTTACTAACCTGGAGGCCTTCGTTAACACGTGTTGTCCTAGGTTGAGCCTGGACGATAGGGAGGCTATGGGAAGGCCCATATTAGCTCCCCATGAGCTCTCGTTCGTCCTTAAAGGGGACATTACCCGTTATAGGTTAAGGATATGATAGGCGGACGGATGACTAGGAAGAGCCTAGAGGTGATGCTGGAGCGTATTGAGCCACACCCCTCACCTAGAGTGGATTTAGAGCAGTATACTATACCCAGCTACCTGGCCGCGACGATATTGTGGATAGCGGAGTTCAAGCATGGGGATTTATCGGGTAGGACGGTCTGTGACCTAGGGTGTGGCTCTGGGAGGTTGGCGATAGGCTCCGTCATAATGGGTGCAAGGAGGGTCATAGGAGTCGATATAGATCCCGTAGCCCTTAACACCGCTAGATCGAATGCCAGGAGGTTAGGGGTTGAGGGATACGTGGACTGGATACTAGCGGACGTAAGGAATATCGAAATTTCGGCAGATGTCGTTATCCAGAATCCGCCTTTTGGGGTACAGCCCAGCTTGAGGGGGATAGATTCTGTGTTCCTGGTAAAGGCCCTCAAGATAGCGCGGGATGTGGTGTACTCCCTGCATAAGGCCGGTAGGAACAATAGGGCTTTTCTAGGAAAGCTAATTAGGGAGAACGGAGGAGAGGTAACAGAGATAGTGGAAATGGAATTTGATATACCTCCTATATACGAATTCCACCTTAAGAAGCATTATGTGATAAAGGTGGATCTATATAGGGTGAAGGTCGGGAAGTAGAGGGACAGGAATGATGAGTAACGAGTTGGTATTGCCTGGCGACGTGTTGGGGGTCATAGAGGAGTACTTCCCCGGGCAGGGCGCGTATCAAGATGATGACGGGAACGTGAGGTCGCAGATAATAGGCATTCCTGCTTTCGATTTGAAGGGGCATGTGGCAACGGTCAGAGGTATCACGTCACCGATGGCCATGCCTAAGAAAAACGATGTAGTCCTGGCTAGGATAACGGATGTCAAGAGCAACATTGCCTCAGCGAAGATATTCCAGGTAGAGGGCAAGCATCCTAGAAGCCCTTACCTCTTCTCGGGCTTTTTGCACGTATCGAGGATCAGTACATCGTACGTGAAATCCATATATGATGCTGTTAGGATAGGCGATGTCATTAGAGCCCAGGTGTTGACGTCGACCCCTCCTTACATATTGTCGATAAGGGGGAAAGACTACGGTGTGGTCCTTGCCTATTGTTCTTCCTGCCTAGGCCCGCTTATCCTACGAAGCATCAGCCTTTACTGTCCCCGATGTAAGAAGATGGAAAAACGTAAAGTTGCATTTAAATACTACATTAGGTTGAGGGTATAACGCGATGAGACGAGGGTACATAAAGAGGGACATATGCATAGATGTCATGACGGAGGAGGAGATGATAGAGGTACTTGAGAGGCTTAGTGAACGATTGAACTATGTGGATTTCAAGGCGGAATCGCGACCAGGGCGCATAAGGGTCATATTTTATGGTCCAAAGGATCTCATAAGGGATGCCATGGCCGAAGCCTATGAAATAGCTCGTGCGGTAAGAGGGATGATGTACCCAGATTCCAATGGTCTCTACGCCTACTCTATAAGGGAGGTAGTATCACTAGTTAGGGGAGTTGCGATCCCCCTGAACCTCCTAGTGTATTCGCTTAGGTTTAAGGGCTTTGAGGCCTATTTGGATAGAGGGTACGTTAAAACCAATGCAAAACTTGAAGACGTTATGAGTGCCGCGGCTTCGATATCGGATGTTTATGAAGAGATGAAATTCACGAACGCCACACCTATGTGTAAGCGGCTCATAGCGTTGTACTCTACAGTGATGGACATAAACGTCGTGGAGGCCATAGCTGATCTAGAGGATATGAAACTCATAAGGAGAGATGGTGAGGAGGGGCCCTATATATTGTCTACGGAATTCAATCAGGCCATAGCTAAGTTAAAGGAGATGGTAGGGGAAGGACATGAAGATCCGGATAATTAAAAGGGGTAAGAATGACATAGAGCTGGAGCTCGAGGGTGAGGGGCATACATTTTGCAATATATTACGTAGGACTTTGTTCGAGGATGAGGCCGTGGAATATGCGGGATACACCATCGATCACCCGCTCATAGGGATCCCCCGCTTTTATGTACGGACTAACGGTAGTGAGAGCCCAGAGGAAGCCCTGATAAAGGCTGCTGAAAAGATAGCGGAAAGGAGCGCTGAGTTCAGGGATGAATTCCTTAGGGCGGTGAAGGTCCATCAGGGCAAAAGCTAAACGATTGAGGTCGCTAGCTAAATTTGGGGATTCCCTTGTAAATTTCGCGTTCTCCATAGCTTTAAGCCTCATAACTAATTCGCCTAGGGGAGTAAAGGTTCCAGATAAACTCCTGGCAGATATCGCAAGAAGGATGGGCTTAAGGGAGTATTTTCATTTACATAGGTTAAGAGAGGGAGAACTCGCGGATCTCGTCGAGGCATTATTGGCGATGGCATGGGTACAGGGACTTATAGATCTAGGAACCCTCTCAGTCTCGCTAACAAAGGGATTGAGCGTTCATGATCGGAGGTCGAGGATGGAGGTGGAGAGGGTCATGGCCGATAATCTAGCCGAGCTTGTGGGCAAACTTATGAAGGAGGTAAAGTGGGAGAAATGTATGGAGGACTTCGTCTTTGGGCTAAGGAAGAGATTAGAGTCATCGCTCTGAAGCCTATAACAGGCCGGGAGCTCTTGGGCGTTATCTATAGGGGGAAATACTGGTTCGACGGGATCCTCAGGGTACGCCTTAGGAGACTAAGAGGGGCATACGCCGTCGCAGAAGCCATTAAGATGAGTAAGTACTATGATGAGCTTCGGGCAGTGATGCTCGACCACGAACTATCATGGATCGATATTCACTTGGTTAATGATATAATAGGGCTTCCCGTCCTTAAGATGGACGTACAAGGCCATATCGAGGAATGTGTGGGCGTCAGATATGAGGATGCTCAAAGAATTGTGAAACGGCTTACCTTTCAGGATGTACCAGAACCCCTTCGTGTTGCGCGGGTCTTAGCCCTTAGTCTACGCTTAATGGGTATGCGTATCACGTGACCGCATTCCAAGCACTTTATGACAATGTGCTTCTCCCTTCTTGGACGTATCCTCACGGTACAGTTCACGCCGGGCTTAAGTATGGATAGGCATTTCTTACAAATCCTGTCCTTTAGATGCCGTGGTATCCTCACCCTTGACCTCATGCTTACCCTAAGAGCCAGTTCTATGTATCTCTTGGACAATGGTTTATTTACTTCGTAGATTTCATCAGCTAAGGCTATTAAGCGTTCTATCCTCTCTCTCGCTATATCCTTTACATATCGCCTCATTTGCAGTACCGAAAGTTTAATCTCAGTTCGAGCTTTATTAAAGCCTAGGCTATGCTTTATCTATTAATCGCTGAAGCCGCTTTGGAGCTTATACCGAGTGAGGTCTGGGGTCATCCGGCTATTCGCAAATACGCCATGAAGAGGGGAAAACACCCTTCCAAGTTGCTATTGGACATATCCTTCCATTATAGTGCTGTTAAGAATTTACCCCATATAGAGAAGAGGGGGAGACCCGATATAGTCCATATCACGTTATTAGAGGCCTTAGGCTCACCGCTGAATAGGTCTGGAAAACTACGCGTCTACGTTCATACCTTTAGGAACTACATCATAGAGGTAAACCCGGAGACTAGGTTACCTCGTAACTATTATCGTTTCGTGGGGCTTATGGAGCAGCTCTTCGAGAGGAGGAGAGTTCCTCCTAGAGGAGACAAAGTCCTGCTCAGGATCAAGAAAGGGTCCATAAGGGACGTAGTGGGCGAGATAGCGCCAACGGAGGTCATAATAATGAGTGAGAAGGGAGAGGCAGTAAGCCTTAATAAGCTCGCTGAGACCCTGACCTCAACGCCCAAGCCACTAGTCATAATAGGGGGGTTTCAAAGAGGAGATTTCACCGATGAGACGCTGAGTTTAGCAAACCTTAAGGTGTCCCTGTACCCCGAGCCTTTAGATGCCTGGGTCGTGGTGTCTAGGGTCATAACTGCCTATGAAGAGGGCATAGGGCTTTATGAAAGGAGCTGGAGGGCCTCGGAGAACACTTAAATTGGTGAAGCGCGAGAAGAATAGCAGGCTAAGGCCCGGGTAGCTCAGTCTGGTTAGAGCGCGGGGCTGTGGACCCCGAGGTCCCGGGTTCAAATCCCGGCCCGGGCCTCCAATTTAAGGTATGAAAGAGTTCTTGTTCTGCCTTGAAAAGAGGGAGTAGTTTTTGCCTTTTAGCTTCAAACTAAAAAGAATTTTGAAGTGTCTTTCATTTAAGGTATTTATGAAAGAAAGGAGGTATTTCTCGAACGGTAAGCATCGGTATATGGCTTGTGCTCACTTCATGATTTCCCATAACGGCGGTAGTAACTCCTTGCCCTCTTTCCCTAATACTATGGGCTTAACACCAGCTATTTCGCAGAAGCGCACCAGGGATTTCACGTGATCTCCTGGTATGCCATGTATGTGATTCGCCGGGAAGACATTTATGAACTCTTCATAACTGGCGCTTAGCTTAACGTACATATGGGGCCATGTTGGGTTCGTTTGCTCACGTAGTTCCCTTCTCTCCTCTTCTGGTAAATCTAGCGATTCTCCTTTCACGATGACCATGAAGAACTCATCACCGCGTAGCCCTAGTCTGGCGAAAGTCATCTCACCAGGAGCTGCGTCGAATTCTACTGATGCCCCTCCAGCTGGGAAGTACATCTCTATGGCTGGGTATAGCGTTACCTTCTTGAAGTTCTCCTTAGGATCGTCGCTTAGCGCTGCATACCAGCTCGGATGATTACCCGAATTAGCGAAGATCCATATGTCTTTATCTGGCACATATAATCTCACGTCCGCGAATAAGACGGGCATTCCGCCACCTATGTACTTAAGTATCTGCATCGTAAGGGCGCCCAGGGAATCGGCCTCAGTGGCACATACGAAGGGTTCCTTCGGGCCGTTCCAGTCATAAGGATCATTCATGAGCATCTCAGCTACATCGGTTATGACCACATATCTGGTAAAGTCCCTCTGGCCTTTTATACCGCAGAAATCGAAACCCCATTCTTCATTGACCTTCCTCATCGCTAGGTAAAGCTTGATCTGCTGTTTGAGCTTCTCCGGTGTGAGCATCTTGCCATCGTATTTGATCCGCTCCCCTAACATCTCGCTTAACCACTTGAACCCCTTTTCAACTTCGTTGGGATCCACGTTCTCCATCTCCTTAGCCAGCCACAATTGATCTATCTGATATGTCGTCACGCCGAATGTCCTCTGTATGGGCACTAGGTGGAAGTAGCCCGTCTCCATGCCCATAGAGTGACCTCCGTACATCCCATATACCTGACCTCTGAGGGATACGTAGGCTTCAGCGGCCTTTACCCACTCGATGATTTCCTTCTGGATCTTAGGATCCTCTATATCGCCTATGATCCTGTGCGTCTTTAAGCCGCTCTGCCTAAGAGCCCCATCTGTCGCTAGTAGCCCCACATTTCCCGGATACTCTCCTTCATTATTCGATACGTTAAGGATGGGCTTATCCTTACCTACAATGTTCACAAGAGGCCATACCAGATATGGATAGTCCCAAATATAATATTGTAATATGAGTATTTTCACGCCTTCCCTAACTAGGTACTCCCCCACCTCCTTTGAGTCCTTCACAGACGAAACGACCTTAGGAGCAGTAATCACCTTCGGGGAAGAGCCATCCCTGTACTTGACGTTATCCTCGATTATCTTAGTAAGCCTATGCATCCTCTCCATGCATGCGGACTCAAGACGCTCCATGACGGCCCTTCTTTCATCCCCGAGCATAGCAATACCTATATTAGCTAACTTCATAATGAAGACACCCTCAATGATACTATCAAATAGTACCTAATCGTTTTACGATATTTAAGCTTAAGATCTAAGCCGGGAGGATAGAGGAATTATGATCTAATTTAGCTACTAAGGAGCGCTTAATGACTTTCTGCTATGTTTCTGATCTAGCTTAGCTGATTTCAGAGTGATGGATCCTTCAGAAGGATCTAATCGCCCTAGGAAAGACTATGAACAGGTACAGGCTATTACCGATCACGAGTCCTGGGAATAACGTCTTTTACGTAAGCTACCGTGAATATAATAGCTCGCCATAAGCTTCTTGAGAACTTAAAAAAGAAGGGAAGGCTTTACACATCTCACCATTCCTCCTCTTCCCACTCTTCCTCCTCTTCCTCCCACTCCTCCCATTCTTCTTCCTCTTCTTCCTCCTCTTCCCACTCTTCTTCAGACATCACTCATCTACCCCCATATCCTAGTGGAAGTTGAAGGGGTGATAAAGCCTTCGAATATGTTTCCGATGGAGCTTATCAAGTAGCTCCAGTAAGCCATTAGGAGGATCGTCAAAGAGGACGAAAAAGCCCACGTTCCATGAGGGGAGCCTCTTTCACGAAATATAATGGTAACCGTTACGTAGTTCGTGTTAAGAGGGAGTATCGCTGGTGAGTTATGAAGCGCCTTCGAATCACTAAACCTTAAATATGAGCGGGGGGATACGAGTAACAGCTAATAGTAGGGCCGGTAGCTCAGCCAGGTAGAGCACCGGGCTCTTAACCGCAATCAAGAGCTAGTGAGCCCATGGGGAGCAACCCGGGGGTCCCGGGTTCGAATCCCGGCCGGCCCGCCACTTTTAAAATAATATTTGGAGAAGGGAATGCCGTTGACGAAGGTTAATCTTAAGGGAACAACAAAGCTATGCCCGGAATATAATGGTTAAATTAACATCTCTCAAAGATGGAACGTTAAGGTGTAGCAATTATGGCTTTTATAGGTGATAAAGACGTTATCGTCTGCTCAACTTAATCTCGAGATGTGGGATTCTTAGGGTCATCCTGAGTGAGCCCGACCAGATGCAACCCCCAAGAGTAGATAAAAAGGGATAAGAACGAGGGGGATGAAAACTATAATAAAAATGTTGTAAGACCTGAATCCCATCCTTCATACCTTCACTGAGGGGATCCTTGTGGTTTCGCATGACGTACTATGTATCTTCCTCCAGGTTCCGTTTCAAAGTCCACTTCGAGGAAATTACGCCCTCTACTTCGCTTGAGCTCTACGTGCTTTAATGTGACGAACTTAGGCGGCGGAACTGGTTTTAGGAGAGAATTAGGACAAGGGCCCTTTGCTGGACGAGCTTCTGAGCCCTCGACCACTAAGGGTACGCTAGCCCTTACCCTACAAGTTCCACCAATAGTTGAGTATATCACAGCTTCCTCTAGCTCGCTGTCACGCCATCGTATATCGACTATGAAGCCCCCTCTTGCTCTCAAGCCTTTAACGTATCCATTCTTCCAAGCTCTGGGAAGAGCTGGTAAGAGATGTATGGCTCCATCATGACTTTGAAGGAGCATCTCTGCAATACCAGCACAACCTCCGAGGTTCCCATCTATCTGGAATATCCCAGGCGGATGTAAGTCCAAGAGGTTCGGAAGGGTGAAATGTCGTAAAAGTTCAAGTATATGCCTGTAGGCTTCGTCTCCATCAAAGAGGCGGGCAAAGAAGTTTACGATCCATGCTCTACTCCAACCTGTGCTGCCACCCCCATGAGTTATCCTATGCTTAAGGGACCTTAATGCTGCATCGGCTAGTTGAGGGGTTCTTAAGGGAGATATATGCCTCCCAGGATGGAGTCCGAAGAGATGTGACATATGCCTATGCCCTGGCTCAGGCTCTTCGAACTCTTCAGGCCATTCGAGGAGCCTTCCGTCCGAGCCTATTTTCAGGGGAGCTAAGCGGCCTAAAGCCCTCTTTACGAGTTCTACTAGACCGTCATTTATCTGGATGATTCTGTTTGCTTCGATGAAGGCTGAGAAGAGCTCATGCGTTATCTCGAGGTCCATTGTAGGACCCATGGAAAGGCTAGCTATGGCTCCGTCCTTAGTTTTGAAGTGATTTTCCGGCGAGTTAGAGGGGCCTGTAACTAGGTATCCCGTCCTAGGATCCTCTACGAGGTAGCATAGCAGGAATTCTACAGCCTCTCTCATTATGGGATATGCCTTCTCCAGGAGGAATCCCTTGTCGCCCGTAAATAGGAAGTGTTCCCATAGGTGGAGGCATAACCATGCGGCGCCCATAGCCCACATCCCCCATACTGGCTGGCCTATAGGGCTCGTGAAGTACCATGCGTCGCTCGTATGATGCGCTACAAAACCTCGACAGTTGTAAACCCTACGGGCTGTCTTCCTTCCCCTCTCTCTTAGGGCGTCTAAAAACTCGAAGAGAGGTTGATGGCACTCCGAGAGGTTACAGACTTCTGCTGGCCAGTAGTTCATCTGAAGGTTTATGTTCATGTGATAGTCTGCGTTCCATGGAGGATCGAAACCATCAGCCCATAAACCCTGAAGGTTGGCAGGCATGCTTCCTGGCCTCGAGGAGGAGATTAAGAGGTAACGACCGAACTGAAAGTAGAGAGCTATGAGGTGAAGATCTTCTTCGCCCCCTTTGATCCTTTCCAGCCTCTCATCCGTAGGCAAATCCCTTAGCCTCGGGTTACCGCCGAGGTCAATGTCAACTCTCCTAAACAGCTCCCTGTGAGCTTTGAGGTGTGCCATCTTAAGCTCCTCATAGGGCTTCATGCTCGCATTCTCGATCCAATACCTACACCTACCACTCGGATCATCACCCCAGTAATCAGTTGCCGCTGCTAGCAGAAGAGTGGCGTTTTTAGCCTTCATCACTACTAACGCATTCTCCTCAGATGTTACCGTACCATCTGTAACTATCCTTAACCAGGATTCAAAGCGTACTCCCGCCTTATGACAGGGACATATGGCTTTTCCGCGCATGGTGAGGGTATTAGGTGGAATAACGATGGATTCCGAGCTCTCATCGCGCTTTAAGCGGACTGAAAAAGAGGGAAGCGGCTTACTAGCCTCCAATCTTATTACGAGAACTTGGTCTACGGCGCTAGAAAAGACCTCTCGGTAGAAATAGGTGTCGTCTGCGCAGTACTTCACCTTAACAATGCCCTCGTCTAGATCCAATGATCTCTCATATCCCATGACTCTTGAAGGCTCCACGCTGAAGGCTATCTCGATATCCCCTAGCGTCTGATAGGTATGAACGCCTCGTGGAAGCCGTATTCCCATGACCTTCTCTGTTATAAGCTTCTCGGCCTCTGCGTACTTCCCATTAAATAGCAATTTCCTCGCCTCAAGGAGGAATCTCCATGCCTCGGGCTTTTCCCTTTCAAAAGGACAACCCGTCCAGAGGCTATCCTCGTTAACTTGGATCCTCTCCCTTGTAATACCGCCGAAAACCATTGCTCCTAGACGGCCGTTACCCACAGGTAAAGCCTCTTCCCACCTCTTAGCAGGTTCCCTAAACCAGATAACCCACTTGCCTTTAGGCACATGCTACCTACGCGGTAAGGGTACTTAATGGTTATCTACTCCAGAGGCGTTAGTTCTAGGTATGCTAATAGCCAGAACCAGGGAAGAGTCCTTGTGTTTGATGTTAACACGACAGTATTTGTTCCCTAATTAGGAACCTATGGGATACTAGATGATATAGTTTCATTAACTAGTTATAATGGACTATATAACAAGCTTTTGAGGGCTTCTACGATCTTGAAGTAATCCATTTACGAGCATTTGCACATTGAAATATTACATCGCTCTTTAATCTACGAGGTACTCCTCCTAGTGAGTAATCAATGCTATGAGGATATCCCTATGGTTCCTTTTAATCTAAATTCGAGAACCGGACTTCCCTTTGTAAGGGCATGAGAAAAACGCATAATACTTGTAAAGGAAAACAATGGAGCTGGAGCCCCGGCCGGGATTTGAACCCGGGACCTCCGCATTACCAGTGCGGCGCTCCGACCAGTCTGAGCTACCGGGGCTCTAACGATCTGCATGCGGTATCCGAGACACCGCACTGACTAGATCAACTAGGTTATAGATCTGAGCGGCTAATAAAACTTACTTAGCAGACTTAAATGAGGGAAAATTAAATAAGACCTCTATAGCTAGGATCAGTATGGAGGGCCCGTAGTTTAGCCAGGCAGAATGGCGGGCAGAACCTTGGTTCCCGCACTCCAGATCGGTCCCTATAGTTTGGGGCTAAGAGACACCCGCTGGCCGGGGTTCAAATCCCCGCGGGCCCACCATGCTATTTTTGTCGAGTTCATGCTAAATTAAAGGGCTTCAAGGCACCAGAAGCTCTTTACCCCGAGAGGAGCCCAAATTGCTAGATTAGGCCCCTATTTCAACGGGTATCAGGTAAGCTAGTGGTATGAACTTTGATGTGCCATAACGGCTTTTGATAAAAATTTAGGGGGACGCAGGGGCTCATTATGATTAACTTGATAATGGGCTACGAGGTGAATGACCAATGAGGTGTGAATGGATTGATGAGGAATGGACTGAGGATCTCTCCTGGTGCCCCAGCCAGTGTTATAGGAGGATAAGGTGTAATGGTAGAATTTACACGTTATACCTTCGCTGGAGATGGGAGGATCCTTGGCAGTTTAGCATTGCCGAAGGGGATATGTTAAGCCAGAGAGGGTTATTTGTCATAGACTTCAGAAGGGGACAAGCGGGTCGTCTCATAGGGTTTGATGAGGAAGGAAAGCCCATTGTTGAGGAGCTTAAGTGGAGGTTCATAACAGGTGATTTATTCGCTGAGCTCGGGTTGTTCTTCAGAGATGAGGAGTATAGGCAAGCTGAGAGAAAAGCTGAGGAGATATTCTTTGAGTGGATTAAGAAAAGATGCCTAGGTTCATCTGACGATGCCGTTTATTAAGCGCGGGTATTCCCGACTAACCTTAAAGGACACTCATGAGAAAGCTACAGATATTTGTAGTGCCGGGGCCGGGATTTGAACCCGGGACCTCCGGATCTCCCAGAGCGCCTTATGAGTCCGGCGCCCCAACCAGGCTAGGCGACCCCGGCGCTCTCCCCTGCCGCTTCTTCGGAATTAGTCTCCTCAAAACGCCTTAAAATGTTTTCTCTTCATAATCACTCGCCTACTGCATGTTTCCATTGAGAGGATGAAATTGAAGAATGTCATTAGAGGGCTCTCGAGAGCTTGAATCCACGAACCCTCACGAAGCTCCACCCTTATACATCTAGCCCTTTGGACTGTGGGATCTGATTACTTTTAATCCTTTTAATCAAAGAGTACTTTTATATTAAAAAGTTTATAAGAACTCCACTACACAATCGACATGAGGTAAGTGGTATATCGGAGGTTAAGGAGATAGCGGATTACGCGCGGATTGCCCGAGAGTTTTCAGAGTATGTAAGAACCAGGTCTAAGGCCTATGGGTTCATAGGCATTACATGGGGGATCGCCATTCTACTAAGCTTTTCCTTGGCGCACCTTCTTCTCCATAGCGGAAGGCCTTGGATCGAGATAGCGCCATGGTACTTCTTCTCGATATCTTGGCTAGGGCACGAGATTACATGACCTGGAGGAGGCATCAGAGGGAGAAATCAGGCCATGAGTGATATAAGCGAGCTGATAAGGGATTTGGATAAGACGATACGCGAGAGAGTGATTGGGCATAATGACCATATTGTACAATGGCGGAAAAGCCGATTTTAAGGCCCTTAAAGTAGCGCTTGGCGTTAAGTGATGGCAACCTAGCTACTCATCTAAAAGCCTTAGAGAAAAAGGCTACATTAAGGTAACTAAGCGTTTTATCGCCAGAAGATCTCAGACGCTTTATGAACTTACAGATAAGGGACGAAAAGCATATGTGGGGTACGTTAGCACTTTATTGAAGATCCTAAGGGCTGATAGAAAGCCCTATGAGTGGCATATATTCAATAATGGCCCCTAGAGTAGCAAGGAGGAGGATGGGAAGTTCGAACCGATGAGTCCTGATGACGGTTTCTTTGCCGTAAGGCTACGGAAGAAAGGGAAGACAATTGTAGTGAGGCTCCTCAGGGCTGACGCGTATAGGTTTTGGCTCAAGACCCATAGGCTTCCATAGGTTAAGTCTGTCGATGAAATAGCCTTCGAAGGAAGGCCGCCTTTTGCCTTCTTGGAATATCGCGATGAAAAACTAGGACTGGAGCTTAAGCTTGAGGCGTTTATCCCATATCAGAAGCGATTTGATGAGCGTATCCAGTGATCACGATGGATTGCGAGGATGAAGCCAGAGCCTTAAATAACGTTTGAGCATTATTAATGTGACATGGTGATTAGGCATCACCGTGCCGCTTGTGATATACGATAATGATCTGGCTGGCGATTTCGATGGCACAGTAGGCCTAGCGGTGCTGCTCAGCCTTGATAGGCTAGGATATATAAGGCTTTATGGCATTGGTCTAGCGGACATTAGTTACTGGGGGCCAACAGCTGTTGATAACGCTGTCAGGTACGCCTTGAAGAGGGATGTGCCAATAGGGGTAAGGAAGGACGTCACACCGGATAAGCGCCCGAATCACGCTAAAGCAAGCTACGATAGGTTCGGCGCGAGGATCACTTGGCAGGACTGCGAGGATGTCGTCAAACTATACAGGAGATTGCTAGCCGATGCTCCTGATAAATCGATTGTGCTTATCTCCGCTGGCCCACTTACCAATATAGCGAATTTGCTCAGAAGCAGGGGCGATGACGTAGATCAGCTCTCAGGAATAGATCTTATCGAGAGGAAGGTCACCAAGTACATAGCTATGGCAGGAGATCTACATGTGGCTGAATTTAAGGAGTATAACGTGGTAACGGACATAGAGTCGGCTCGATATGTCTTCGACAACTTCCCAAGATCCGTACCCCTCATAGTCGTGGATTTCAGGGTGCCCTATGAGACGTTAACAGGAGACGTATTCGCAGAGGCCCCAGAGGGACACCCCATAAGGGCACAATGGGAGTACTTCAAGGATCCTAATTTCAGTAGGCCTTCATGGGATCCCTACGCTACATTGCTGGCCCATCCGGAATGGAGGAGGTGGTTCAGACTTATAGGCCCTGGCAGAGTGACGGTGGACGAAGAAGGACACACGGTCTTTAATGAGAGATCCAGGGAATGGAAACACTATTATATAGAGCACTTACAGGACGTAACTAAGGACATTATGAGGGAGACCATACACGAGATAATAAAGGCGGGATGGCATTAAGGACGACGATGTAAGTGCCATAACAGAGGGACGATAATGCATTATCGATGGAGAAGCCAAAGTAAGGACTATGTAAAACCTAGCATTATTTTTCTCGGAAGATTAAGCTGAAGGGCGTTCTTAACAGCACTTAGTGCTCCTTCATTTGAGGGATAATTGCATGGACGCCTTTCTATTCGTCTTAATTTTAACGAGGAAGTAAGCTATTTTAAGTACTGAGAGAGCTAAATACGGTGGGATAAGTGACCGATAACTCAGGTTCTTCCAAGGGATTCTACATCCCTCCTAGCGTTAAACGCCCCGATATATATCATAAGAGCTGGATTGATCTTAACAAGAATGGTATCATGGATCCTTATGAGAATCCTAAGCTACCAATTGAGGAGAGAGTGGAGGATCTTCTCTCTAGGATGACTCTTGAGGAGAAAATAGCCCAGCTACAGTCCGGGATTTATATACCCAAGTGCGGAATGGGGAACCTGACATGCGTTCTTCGCCGCCTTCCCCCGAGGGAGGGGGCTAAAAGAGCTAACGAACTTCAGGTTAGAGCCATAGAGGAGACCCGTTTGGGGATCCCTGTCATCATACATGATGAGTGCCTTCACGGCTGTATGGCGATGTATTCTACTAGTTTTCCGCAAGCCATAGGATTAGCCGCTACATGGGATCCGGATTTAGTGTATAGGGTCGCTAAGGCAATAGGTAAGGAGACGAGGGCCAGGGGGATACACCAATGCCTCTCACCTGTAGTTAACATAGTGCGTGATGTAAGGGCTGGCAGAACAGAGGAAAGCTATGGCGAGGATCCCTACTTGACATCAGTCATGGGAGCCGCCTTTTGTAAGGCGCTACGTGAGGAGGGGGTCATAGCGACGCCTAAGCACTTCGTGACTAATTTCGTAGGCGATGGAGGAAGGGATAGCCATGAGATCCACTTCTCAGAACGCATTCTAAGGGAGATCTACTTTCCTGGTTTTAAGGCGTGTATAAAGGCTGGCGCGCTCTCCGTTATGGCGGCCTATAATTCCCTCGACGGGATACCATGCTCATGCAATAGATGGCTCTTAACGGAGGTCCTTAGGGATGAATGGGGATTCGAGGGCTTCGTAGTCTCCGACTACGGCTCGGTGGCTGGAATACTCTATAGGCACCGAGTGGCCGCTACTTCTGAAGAAACGGCCGCGAAAGCCCTCAAGGCTGGACTAGATGTAGAATTGCCTAGGGCAGAGTTCTACAGCGAACCCTTAATTAAGGCCGTTAAGGAGGGCATGGTTCCTGAG
Organism: Thermoprotei archaeon; assembly: GCA_021162845.1. Lineage (GTDB taxonomy): Archaea > Thermoproteota > Thermoprotei > QMSL01 > B3-G16 > JAGGXX01. The sequence goes on from JAGGXX010000048.1 coordinate 17,892, forward strand.
GAAGTCGTAGATGAGGCTGTCCGCAGGGTTCTAAGAGTTAAGTTCCTCATCGGCCTCTTCGACAATCCATTTGCTAATCCAGAGGAAGCCGAGAAGATATGCGGATGTAGGGAGCATAGAGAGCTAGCGCTTCAAGCTGCTAGGGAGGCCATCGTCCTCCTTAAAAACGAAGGCAAGCTCCTACCGCTGGATAGGGATAAGATAGGATCTATCGCCGTGTTAGGACCCTTATCGGATGAGTTACCGCTTGGCGGTTATAGTGGGATACCCCCTAGGAAGGTTACGCCTCTTGAAGCTATAAAGAGCAAGGTTAAGTCGGGCACTGAAGTATACCATGCTAAGGGGTGTACCATATTCAACACGATGAAGGAGTTCAGGAAGGCGGTTGATATAGCGAGGAAGGCAGATGTAGCCATAGTCTTCGTAGGGATAATCGAGGGAGAAGGTAAAGATAGGGCTAGGCTAGAGCTACCAAGCCTACAAGAGGAGCTAATAGAGGAGGTAGTCAAAACTGGTACGCCGACCGTAGTAGTCCTCATGACGGGGAGCGCTGTAACTGGTGATTGGATCGATAAGGTTCCCGCGATAATTCAGGCTTGGTATCCAGGTCAAGAGGGAGGCACAGCCATAGCCGAGGTACTCTTCGGCGAGTATAACCCTGGAGGTAAGTTGCCCTTCACATGGCCACGCTATGTAGGCCAGCTCCCGCTATACTACAATTATAAGCCTAGCGGGAGGGGATATGATTATGTCGATATGCCTGGGACGCCATTATTCCCATTCGGTCATGGCTTAAGCTATACGGAATTCCAATACAGTAACTTAAGAGTAGAGGTGGACGAGGAGGTAGGAAATGTAAAGATAAGCGCGGATGTCGAAAACGTTGGGGATAGGGAAGGGGACGAGGTGGTTCAGCTCTACATACGTGATGTGGTAGCTAGTGTGGCGAGGCCTCTGAAGGAGCTAAAGGGCTTCAAAAGGATAACACTCAAGCCAGGGGAAAAGAAAACAGTAACATTCACGCTAACTCCTGATGACCTTGCATTCCTCGATGCAGACATGAGGAGAGTAGTGGAGCCGGGGACGTTCGAGGTCATGATAGGAGGCTCTTCAGAGGACATCAGATTAAGAGGGGCATTCGATATTAAAAAGAGAATTACCGCCAACTTTAGATGCCTTCAACTAGTGCCCGAAAAGACGAGCGGAAGGCCGGGGGAGTCCATTAAGGTTAAGGTAGTAGTCGGAAATGAAGGTGATATTGCCGATCTAGCCTCGGTGAAGTTATTCGTAAGAGGCAAGGAAGTATGCTCTAAACGCGTAGATCTCTCCTCTCACGAAGTGCGTGAGATTATATTCAGGTTAAAGTTCCCTGAGAAAGGCGATTACGAAGTAGCAGTCGGGATACCCGAGCCTGAGAAGTCAATAGTCATCAAAATATTATAAGATTTTTATAACCTAAACCCTAAAATTCCATGAAATATCAATGACAACAGCTCATTATTTTTATAGCTTAAAGTAAAGAATTATAACGATCATCAACTAAATTCATCGTCACTAATTAGCTCAAAATTTTAGATTACATTAAGATTAGTTAGTACTCAGCGTCTGGATCGAGCTGGCTCATCAATATATCATGAGCCTTGAGTATGTCGCTTCTGCATATAATCCCTATTAGCTTCATTGGATCCTCTGGATCTACTACTGGTAACTGCGCTACGTTATGCTGTATCAGCTTCCTAAGCGCTGAAGCTAGGGTCTCGTTTGGTGTTACCTTTATGACCTTCTTACTCATGACCTCCTTAACTTTAATTTGCCTTCTACTCTCAGGTGATATGTGCATTACATCTTCAAATGCGAGCATGCCTATCACTTTTTCATCCCTTACTACGGGTAATCCCCTCATCCTAGAGCTCATCATGATCCTTAACGCCTCGCTCACTGTCATATCGGGACTAAGCGCTGGTACTTCAGTATTCATAACATCCCTTACGTAGATCCTCTCCAGGACATCCACGTTATACTCCCTTATGTGAGCTGGTGAGTAGGCTCTATTAGGCACTTGCTCGGAGTAAATGGCATTTTTGCCCGTGAGCATATAGGAGATGGCTATAGCTAACATGGCTGGAGGAATTATCTCGTAGCTTCCAGTCATCTCAGAAACCATGATCAATGTCGCTATGGGAGCCTTCGAGATACCACCGAATAAGGCCATCATGCCTATTAATGTAGAGGATGCTATAAACTCCTCTTTATTCAGCACTAGCGATGGTAAAATATTCACGAAGAGGTTGCCTACGGCGTTTCCCACTAAAGCTCCTATGACAAGACCTGGAGCGAAGACCCCACCACTTCCCCCAGAACCTATTGTAACGGCGGTAGCTAGTATCTTAAGCAGTGCTATAAGGAAGAGCCATACAACTCCCTCCTCCCATGTCCTAGGGAAGAGCCAACTTCCATTTAATGCGAGGATCGGGAACTTGTTGTACATGAGTCCGACGATCCATCCGTAGCCCATTTCAAGTACTTGTGGGAAGGACAACCCCAGTATTCCTATCAAGAGCCCTCCTATGGCAGGCTTTAGGTGATTGGGTATCCGTATTTTCTCGAAGAGCTCCTCTGCATAATAGAACGTCCTGACGTAAACTATACCCACTAAGGCACATGCGACGCCTAAGACGGCGTAGCACAAGAGCTCTGGTGGATGGTGGAAGGTAGTTGGTGGGATGGAGAATATGTGATCCCACCCACTATACGAGCCGAAGATGCTATACCCCACTATCGATGCTATGAAGGCTGGTATAAGTGCCTCGACCTCGTAGTCATCATGATATAATACCTCAGCGCTGAATAACGCACCTCCTAGAGGGGCTTTGAATATCGTGCCTATGCCCGCGCCTATGCCTATCGCAGTTGCAAGCCTCCTATAGCGAGTGCCAAGGTGCAAAAAGGACGCCACCATAGAGCCGAAGCCCGCGCTTATCTGAGCCATGGGTCCTTCTCTCCCCGCGCTTCCTCCTGACCCTATGGTTATCGCTGAGGCTATCATCTTAATTAAGGGTACCCTCCCCCTCACGCGACCAGCGTACTTATGGAAGGAGGCTATGGCTGCATCCGTACCATGCCCCTTTGTCTCGGGTGCAAAGCTGAATACTATTAAGCCCGTTACTAAGCCGCCTAAGGTAGTTATCACTGGAATAAGCCAGGGCCTCCCAGGCGGAGGTGGTAGGGTCCACTTAAGGCCACACCCCGGGATGTCATATTCAGCGGTAGTTTCGAGCATGAATTTCATGCATACATCGAGTAACTCATGGAAGAAGATGGCTCCTACGCCAGATATAATTCCAATGCATACTCCTAACAATAGCGTGTTCTTAAAGTAGACAGAGTTAAGCTTTCTCGCCCTTAGCGAAGGAAGTTTTATCATGGTTTCACCTCCTTACGCTAGTATATCTCTGACGCCGTAGATCCAGACTCAGAAACTCTACTTGGAGGAATAAATATCTTCCTATGAAAACTAAGCCTTAAGGAATATAATGAAGCGTAAAGGGTGATTTGTACACTGAATAGGCATTGCTGTCATCAATAAATGACCGCGTTCTAACGACTCTCCGGGCGTTAAGCACGAGTTAGATAATCGCTTAAAGGAGTATTTCCATAATTAAACAAACTACTTAGATCATAATAAAATGAGTTAATTATGAGGAGATGTTAATATTTTTAATGATAATTTAGAAGTGAGAGTTACTAGGACATGGCCCATGAATTATAGCTCTGGAGCTTCGCCCCTCCGAGATCTTTTTATTCATCCATCTCATAATATTCAAGACCATCGGTGGTTCTGAATGAAGATACAGAGAAAGCTATTGCTAACACTAGGTGCTTCTGCTACCATAATGCTACTTTCGCTCATAGCCGGGCTTAACGCACGTCAAGCGCTAGCGGTATCCTTATTCACGGGCACCATAACGGCTCTCATCTTCTTCTGGCACTTAAAGGTCCCCATAACGTTCCTTGGAGTCTCCCTTCTCGTCACACTAGGGCTTATAGACGTCCCTCACTTGATAGAAGCTGCCAACCTAGATGTGATCCTCTTTCTTATAGATATGATGATAGTGACTAGATTCCTTGAGAACAGGCGTTTCTTTGAGTATATAATAGGCGTAATGCTCTCCAAGGTCGGGAGAAGCGGTTTTCTGCTAATAACCATTCTGATGTTGCTCTCGGCCCTTTTCGCGTCCCTCGTAGGGGCGGTAGTCTCAGCACTATTTATGACGACCTCTATAGTGCATTTAGCCAGCAGGCTTAGACTGAACATAACACCCTTGGTCTTGATGATGACGTTTGCGATAAACATAGGCAGTAGTGCCACGGTAGTAGGGAATCCCGTAGGCGTGTTAATCGCGATGAAGGGAGGGCTCACATTCTCCGATTTCCTCAGATGGGCTACACCCATATCCCTAGCGAGCCTCGCGCTTGCCATAATGATTTCCTTCCGTATGTTCAGGAAAGAGATAAGGATGTTAGATAGACGACTAAAGGAACAGCTTATCGAGAGCGATATGGGAAAGCTGGGAAGCATGATTCCGGAGAACGACCTCATGATATGCTGGGCTTTGTTCCTAGGTACGATCCTAGGACTTCTATTTTCTCACCAATTGGAGGAGCTCCTACATTTGGAGAAGAATACCATGCTCATAGGGGTCTCGCTGCTCTCCGCAACGGCAACCCTTTTAATAGAGAAGCAGAGAGCAAGGGAGCTGATTGAGCGCGGCGTAGATTGGTGGACGCTAATGTTCTTTATGATGCTCTTCGCCTCAGTAGGCGCATTAGAGTATGTTGGTGTAACCGATGTACTTGCAAACGCCATAACGGGCGTACCCGGAGGCACGATAACCCGCTTCATCCTACTTACGCTTTTAACTGGTGCTTTAAGCGCATTTCTCGATAACGTACTAGCTGTAGCTACAATAGTGCCCGTGATAAAGGGATTAGGGGAAATGGGATACGACACATACCCCTTCTGGTGGGGGGCGCTTTTCGCTGGGACCTTCTTTGGGAACTTAACGTTGATAGCGAGTACCGCCAATATAGTCGCCATCAGCATGCTCGAGAGAAGAGGATTAGGACGCATATCCTTCAAGGAATGGCTTAAGAGAGGCTTTGTCATAACAATGCCCACGATAGGTCTAGCTATATTACTCCTCGCATTACAATTAATGCCTTGATCATTATGATCGCGAGAATTCTCCTCTAGAACTTAGCCTTTAAGGTAATTTTGAGAAAAACTTTCGAGGACGATTCTTTATCGATAAAGAATGATAATCAATAGCGAATTCGTGGTGGGGCCGCCCGGATTTGAACCGGGGTCACGGGGACCCAAACCCCGCAGTCCTCTGGGACGGATGCGCCCTTCCAGGCTAGCCTACGGCCCCTTTTCACTTGGAGATGTTATCTCCGGGGCTTAAATATTTTCGGCCGAAAGAACATGACATTCTCTTAGCCCATAGGCACCTTGTGAGTTCCTATGTGCATCGTTTTCGTTAAATTATTTAGAAGGAACACAATCCTTTAATCTCCATTAGTAACTTATCTATCTAGATAGGTGAGTATACATGTACAGCGACCACAGAGGGCACATTAACTGTCATCGCGGAATGAGGAGAAAGTGCCCTGGTAATATGCCTGTCAGGGGCCTACTTCATTTAGCAATTCTCAAGGTGGTCAAGTATGAGCCAACATACGGTAGCGAGATACAGCGCATCCTAAGGGAGAAGTTCATGATAGATGCGCCAAGGGCTATGGTCTATGGCCTTTTACAGAGGTTGGAGGGGCATGGCCTCTTAATTTCGACCTGGGATACGAGCGGGAGCGGCCCTGCTAGGAGGATCTATAGGATAACAGAGGAGGGCGAGGAATACCTTAGGGATGCATTAGAGAAGCTGGTCAGAGTCAAGGCCATAATAGATCGTCTGATCTCTGGCTAGGGGGAGGCCAATGTATGCGGTAGAAGCTGTGAATCTGTATAAGAGGTTTGGCGATATCGTAGCCGTAGATCATGTAAGCTTCGCTGTCAAGAAAGGGGAGGTTTTTGGCCTTTTAGGACCTAATGGTGCTGGAAAAACTACTACTATTCGTATGCTGACCGGCGTACTTAAGCCTGATGATGGAACTGCTAAAATTATGGGAATTGACGTTCATGAAGAACCGATAAAAGCGAAGAGCCTCATAGGCGTCGTCCCTGAAGAAGCTAATCCGTATCCGGATCTCACGGTGCGAGATAACTTGACCCTAGTCGGTATGCTCTATGGGCTTACTCAAGGGGATATAGAAGAGAGAATAAGGGGCTTACTTAAGGTCTTAGATCTATATAAGGCGCGTAGTCGTAAGGCCAGGACATTATCCAAGGGCATGAGGCAGAGGTTGTTGATAGCGATGGCGCTCATCAGTGAGCCTCAGGTGCTCTTTCTGGATGAACCCACCTCAGGGTTGGACGTGATAAGTGCTAGGAAGATACGTGACCTCATCCGGAGTCTTGCTAAGGCTGGGGTTACAGTTCTCTTAACTACGCACAACATAGAGGAGGCGGGGGCTATATGCGATAGAGTAGCCATAATAAATAAAGGGCATATAGTGGCCCTTGGGAATCCAGATGAGCTTAAGATCAAAACTAGTAAGCATATGTACCTCCTAGCGCTCTTCAATAAGCCTCTAAAAGAGGAAGAGCTCGCTCATTACCTAGGCCCCTACGAGTATAGAGTCAATGGAAGAAAGCTCTCCGTGATCTGCGAGGATCCAGGAGATGTCGTGGAAAGACTCCTAAGCTACGTTAAGAGTAGCGGGGTAAAAATGATAAGCATACAGACTTCGCAGCCTAGCTTCGAAGAGGTCTTCTTAAGGCTTGTGAGGCGGTGAATAATGGATAACTGGAGGCGTACTCTCAGGAGCATATGGGCGATATGTTGGAAGGACGTCAAAATATATTATGCGAAGGGGCCTATAGTCGTCATGGGGGTTCTTTTTCCTTTCTTCCTATGGCTGGCCTTTCAGATAGGCAGAGGCTTAGAGGTCAAGGAAGGGATAGCTCCCTTAATCGCTATTACGGCTTTCTTCACTTCTTCGGCTGTCACGCCCATAATCCTACCATGGGAGACTAGACAGAGGACCCTTGAGATGCTCTTGGCAAGACCCATAACGATAACTAGGATCTTAATAGGCGATATACTGGCCTCAATGCTCTTCGGATTGAGCTTCTCGTTCCTTCCTGTTCTCTATGGCTTATTATTAGGCATTGTGCCTAATAACTTAGGCACGCTCTTAGGCCTATTAGTGCTCGCTACCTTAGAGTTCTCGACTTTGGGAGTGCTTTTCTCCGCCATGCCGACCGATGTACCCGCGGATGTCGTGATGATATCCAGCGCTGTAAAGCTCCCATTGATATTCGTAAGCGGGACGTTTATGCCGTTAAATCGGTTACCCGAGATCATGAGGTGCATAGCGTTGTTCTCGCCTCTAACGTATGTTACCGACCTGATTAGAGGCCTATATGGAGGGGGTAATTACTTCCCTTGCATCCTCGATATCTCCGTAACCGCTCTGTACACGGGGGTATTCGTCTTACTCACCGTAAAGCTCCATAAGATAACCGTTATTAGGAGGCTCCAACTGAAATGATGAACCATTACTTCAAGGATGTATAAGTATGGAGCCCCGGCCGGGATTCGAACCCGGGACCACGGGCTTTTACGCCCTTCATCAAAGGCTTTACAAGGCCCGCGCTCTGCCTACTGAGCTACCGGGGCCCCTCGCCGGATAATAGGGAATAGGAGGTACTTAAACTTTAAATACGTCATTTCGATAGCATCGAGGGTCTTTAAAGATCCCAGTATCTCCTCAGAAACCCCTTTACTTCGTTTAAGAATGAACTGAACGTGGACCTAAGCGATGATCTCGTCATGGAATATCGCTCTACTATATCTACGTTAAGGAGGCCTTTTATCACGTTAAGGGAGCTTTCAGCTAACGCGTTTAAGTCATAACCGCCTTCTAATATAAGGCTTATACCTCTGACCTCCTTAATTTCCTCTACCAATATTTTACATAGCTTCCAGAAGATAGACGATGATAAGTTTAAGTGCGCAAGGGGATCGTTCATGTGGGCATCAAAGCCACAGCTTATGAGGAGGAGCTCTGGCTTATATTCTTTTAATATGGAGATGGCGATATCGTAGGCTCTTAGGTACATGTCATCTGCTATATTGGGGAAGAGGGGGATGTTCACATTATACCCTTCTCCTTCGTCTTCTCCCACCTCTGTATACCATCCCGTCCCGGGATATATCCCCCATTCATGTAATGAGATGTAGAGCACCGAGGGGTCATCATAGAATATCTCCTGCGTACCATTGCCATGATGTACGTCCCAATCCAATATCGCGATCCTCCTCGCATATCCCTTAGCTAGAGAGTCCCTTGCGGCTATGGCTATGTTATTGAGTAGGCAGAAGCCCCCAGCCCTGACCTTAGAGGCATGATGACCAGGGGGTCTTATGAGGGCAAACGTGTACTTTAACCCCTCCTTAACCACCGCTCGAGCGGCTCTCAACGCCCCGCCAGCTGCTAGTCGTGCTACTTCGAAGCTCTCCTGACAAAGGTAGGTATCTAAGTCGAGCCATCCACCGCCTTTTGCACAAAGATCCCTAAGCGATTCTATGTATCTGAGGTCGTGTACCACGCTCAACTCCTCTATCGTGGCCACGTAAGGCTCTAACGGGTACACTAGGGACCATAATGGGCTTCTCCTAAGCGCTTCATATATGATCTCTAATCTCCTAGGATGCTCGGGGTGCTCCCCTGGAGGTCTGTGTAACGAGTAGGTATTGCTGTAGATAACTCCTATTCGCGTCATTTAATGTACCATATCATACAAGCGGCATTAAAATGTTTAAATTTCCTTAATGATATTGAGCTGGTGTAGCACGTATTCGCGTATCTCATCGACGGTAGGTAGGGGTTCTACTATCTCGCCTTGCCTGATATATCTCCGGAGTAAGGGTTCCATCTTGCCGTCACATAGAGGGCACACGGGTTCGGTGGACTTAAATGGCTTCACGACCAGTGTGAGGTCCTCAGGACAGCGCCATACCATTTTCTTTCCAGCAAGTTTACCGCGTTTGGCTATAGGCCTACCCTCTACTTCAACTATATCCATCGCGAAGTCTATGACCGGAGCGTTAGAGACCGAAGTACCGACTCCGAAGCCATCGGCGCCAGCTTCAGCTAACTCCTTTATGTTCTCGTCGTTAACCCCTCCCGAGACTATTATCTTTACGTGGTCATATCCCCTTATGTTCAGCTCCCACCTTACTTCCCTGATTATCTGGGGGAAGCTGCCCTTCCTAGAGCCTGGCGTATCAAGCCTGACGCCGTAAAGCCTTTTCCCCAAGGCCTCGGCAGCCATAACGGCCTCTATTTTCTCATCATAAAACGTATCGACTAGTGCTATCCGGGGGACTTCCTCGGGCATCACCTCATCGAACGCCTTCCAGGCACGGACCTGATCCCCTATCACTATTATTAGTGCATGCGGCATGGTGCCCATGGGTCTCTTGCCTATGGCCTTGGCACCCGCTATGCTCGAGACGCCATCGAAGCCCCCTATATACGCCGCTCGATCTAACATAGGTGCTAGAGCTGGGTGCATCCTGCGTATGCCGAAGGCCAGGAGTATTTTATCCCCTCCTACTATCTTTCTTAACCTAGCTGCCATGGTCGTCACACCGCTAGACTGGCAGAGGAAGCCCAAGAGCGGTGTTTCATATATGCAGAATTCGTAATAGGGCCCCTCTATGAAGAGTAACGGAATCCTTACGCCGTAATAGTCATATGGCCTGAAGAGCGTACCTTCAGGGACAGCGTATACATCAACGGGCAAGCCTTCCATTAGCTTAATGGCTTCTTCAAGGCCTGAGAGAACCCCCCATTTCCATCCCCTAGGCAGGCCGCCTGTAGTTATCTCCGCAACTACCTTTACGTTTTGAAGCCCCTTCGTTTCGAGTATCCTCTTCGTCCTAACGAAGTATATGTCCGTAGTTTCCCCCTTCTTTATGTCCTCATCCGAGGCGATAAAGAACACGACCTCATCACCCTCGAAGGAAGGCGATCGTGTTTACCTCGTAGACTTGGCATATTAATGCTCTTCTCGAGGAAAAGCTTGCTTACATCCAATACATAAGCGTGCCCCTGTTCTTTTCCTGTTTAAGTACTTCCTCGTCAACCTCTTCTCCAAGTTGGGATTTTATGCTTTTAACGAGTTCAGCTCCTATTAACGGGACCTGTAATAGCTCCTTGATCGATGCCCTCCTCAAGCTATCGAGCGTTCTATAACCGGCCTGAAAGAGCATCCTCGCCCTTATGCGTCCTATCCCCTTAAGCTTAACCAGCTCCAATAGCTCGGGCCTAACGCCGTACTTCATCCTAAGGGTTAGCCGCTCTAGTTCTCTTACATGGTGGCTGAGACCCAGATACCTCGCTATCTCCCCCGAGGCATGAAGTAACCATTGAGCTGTCTGCGTTAAGTTATGGATGTCCCCTGGCCCCACATCATACTCCCTGACCAGTTGATCCTCCGGCACCTCTTCTATCCAATCGTTAAGCAAGAGCGCGGTCTTTACTTCAGCTAAGTACATTTCATAACCTTCAGGATCCTCATATTCTTCAGGTGGTGGTATGAAAAATTCATCTTCATGTGCTTCAACATATGCAGCGTAGTGCTCGTATTCACCTCGCCTTAGATATAATGTGGGCATATCGGGGGTTTGGCAGATAAGATGGAGATAGCTTAGAGGGGTGGGACCCGCTGGGGGCTTCATCTGAAGACCCTTCCTTATGCGCACGGCAGATAGGGGATCAACGTATAGCTCCGAGACGCGCTTGCCGAAGCCCGTGGCTTTTAGGAATTCGCCTTTATCTATGAAGTCCTCCTTAGCTAGGAAGTCCAAGACCTTCGCAACTACGTGATGTATACCTATGGTGCCATGCTGATACGCGTAGAAAGTCCGCCTCATGAAGTTCATCAGACCCTCATGGCTATTGACTATACCTGAAGCTATTATCGCCAGTACGTGGCTCCTTAAGGCCGGTTCGCTACCTAACTTAGACCATATCCTCTCAGGTTCAGCATTCACGTATCTCTCGAGCAGATAATCTACTTCGTCCTCGCTCTTGGCTACGAGTATCGCCTCGCCTCTTATATCGTAGGTAGGACGGCCGGCCCTTCCGGCCATCTGCTTATACTCCAGGATAGGAATCTCATAGTATCCTAGCCCAGGATCATAGCGCTTATAACTGGCTATCACCACTCTCCTAGCCGGAAGATTGACCCCTGCCGCTAAAGTCGGCGTCGCAACTACTACCTTAATCAGGGATTCCCTAAAACCACTCTCCACGAGCCTCCTATGAGCATATGAGAGGCCCGCATGATGGAATGCTACACCATTCGCCACATCATTAGCCAGTTCCTCGCTGATTTTCGTCCTCTCGGCGCTTTCCGAGATCTTCACGGCTAATTCTTTCAATTTCCTCCTTTCGCTCTTGCTGAGTAAGCGCGATACGTAGCCTCTAAGCTTCCTAGCCGTGCTTACAGCCGCATAACGCGTATTGGAGAAGACCAGCACCTCCCCGCCTTTATTCAGGGCATCCACTACTAAATCCACAACAGGATGTCTGGTCTTCACGTCTACTTTATCTATGCTTCCATCGGCGTACACTATCTCGCCGTAATAGTATACGCCCTCTTTAAGGGGGACTGGGCGCCACTCGCTCTTAACGAGCTTGGCATTTAGCCAAGATGCTAGTTCCTCTGCATTCCGTATGGTAGCGCTTAAGGCTAGCACCTGCATCTCGGGATTCACCTGCATTAGCCTTGTCAGGACAACCTCAAGTGTAGGTCCTCTATCCGCGTAGTTAAGCAAGTGTACTTCATCAGCGACCAGTATAGCCACCTCGCTTATCCAGGGAGAGCTATGCCTTAACAGGCTGTCCACTTTCTCGTTAGTGGACACTATTATGTCGTATCCTTCCAGCCACGCGTCTGCAGAATCGTAGTCCCCCGTTGAGAGGGCGACCCTTAACCCTAGCTTCTCATATCGTTGGAACTCCTCATATTTCTCGTTAGCTAGTGCTTTGAGGGGCACCATGTATAGGGCTTTGCCTCGCCCCTCTAGCACGGCCTTAAGCATGGCTAATTCGGCTATCAGGGTCTTCCCAGCAGCCGTGGGTATTGACACTACAACGTTGGTTCCGTTTAATATCCCGGCTCTTATAGCCTCCTCTTGAGGCGGATATAGTTCCTTGATACCCCTTTCCTTAATGAGGCTTAAGGCGTGAGGAGGGAGTGGTAGTTCATCGATTCTCATCTCTACGTCCTCTTTATGTAACCCGTTCTTGGCTCATAAATTAAACCATCATTACGCATGCGCCTTAATGTTTTTTCCACGAACTCGCGCGAGAGCCCTTGAGCTTCCGCTTCCTCGTATATCTCGTTGACAGGAACTGGCTCGCCGTCACGGCTTTCTTCGAGCATCTTTATTATGTCCATGACCTTGAGTATCTTTTCCTGCTGACTACGCGGCTTGCCCACCATTACTATATCTATGTCAATGCTACCCGTTTCCTCGTCGTAACCGACGCTCGAGAGGTAAGTTTTCATCAGTCGTATTGCCGCCTCTGCATCTTCTGCCGTCACGATCTCCCTCAGGGCCATCTTTGCTCTAGCCTCAGCTAGCCTAACTAGGGATTCCAGCTGTCTCGGCGTGATCGGTACAGGGGACGAACCACCTTCAGCTCGTCCTCTCATCTCCAAGTAGAAGTCCTTAATCTTCTCGATGGCCTCTACGCTTAATTTAGGGTGTATCCTCTCTCTAGCATAGGCTATGTATTTCCTGAGCAGTTCTGGAGGGATTACGCCCTCCTCTTCCACATATGTACCTCCATGAAGCTTAAGTACATGCTCCGCTAGCCTAGCATCATGCCCACGCTCAGGTTTATCCGTGATGACGAATATCAGATCGAAGCGAGAAAGTATGGTTGGCGGTAACTTCCTCTCGTCTATGTTCTCATTAAAGCTTCTCTCGTAAACGTAACGACCGTATTTCGGATTGGCCGCTGCTAAAACCGCACAACGTGCGTTTAAAGTGGCCACTATACCCGCCTTAGCTATGCTTACAGTCTGTTGTTCCATAGCTTCATGCATGCTAGCCCTATCCTCATTATCCATCTTATCGAACTCGTCTATGCATGCTATTCCCTTATCCGATAGGACGAGGGCTCCTGCCTCTAGGTAAAATTCTCCCGTCCTCTTGTCCCTTACGACGGCTGCTGTAAGACCCGCAGCTGTAGAACCCTTCCCTGAGGTATATAAGCCCCTCGGAGCTAGCCTAGCCGCGTATTTTAAGAGCTGGCTCTTCGCTGTCCCCGGATCCCCTACTAAGAGTATGTGGATATCCCCTCTTACCCTTACCCCATCGGGATAGACCTTAGGCTCCCCACCGAACAGCTGATATGCCACGGCCTCCTTTATGTGCTCGTATCCGTATATGGAAGGCGCTATGCTTCGGATTATACGTTCATGGATATCAGGGCTCTTCGCCAACTCCAGTATCTTTCTCTCATCTTCACTTGTAATCTCGACCTCGCCTAGGCCTGCCTCAGCCACCTCTATGTTATTCGCCTCTAGATACGTAGAGAAGGTCGATAGCTTTGCTCCCGAGACAGCCCGCTCCTGCTTGACGTTAAGTATACCTACTACGGTGACCCTATCCCCAGGGCGTGCTCGATCGACCAGATCGTCCCTCACTATTACCTCTAAGTTCCTAGGCAGTTGACCTGGTGGCAGTTCCTCAGGACGCTCCTGTACGACCAGCTTCTGCCAGTCCCTGAACTTCGATTCCTCTATTAATAGTCTCATGGATCCTCTCTTCCCGCAAGCGGGATTGGTGCATCGGGCTGGTTGCCGGAGCACGATGCCCTCCTGTGCTATTATAGTCCTCTCGCCACAGGCTTCACACTGAAAGACGGCCTCTGTTAGCTGCTGCTTTACGGGCGTAGCCCTCGTAAGTATCCCCTCTACCATTATCAACCTCCCTATGTGCTCAGCCCTGAGGCTCCTTAGAGGAATTGCCTCAGGCAACCTCCTGAACCTAGCATAGAATACTGTGCTTTTAGCGTAATCGGGATCATCAATCTTAACTATATCCGTTATGGCCTTACTCGCTGCTTCAATAAAGATGGTAGGTGCTTTCAAGACCTCTTTAGCTAGATCTTTATCGTAAGCCACGAGATCCGGAAAATCTACTACAAGGCTCCTCTGCCTCAGGAGGATCATCTTCCTTATGCGTTCCCTATACTTTAATCGACCCTTCCTATCCTCAAATGACCTGTAGAACTCCAGAAAGCGTAAACGTGGATCCGACGTTAGCGCGACCTCGCTTCCTATCTCAGGCATGCTCATTGCTCATTACACCTTCCAATAGAAGCGCTATCATTTTACGCCATTCCGAGAGAACCCTGTTTAATCTATCGTGTAAAATTCTCTCCTCTATCGTCAGGTTACCCAGATACTCCGTTAAATCAGCTCCCATCCTTATAGCCGATAGCATTTTCTGCAACCTTGAGCTCATTAAATCATCTATCATGAGCTCCATTTGCTTCTTCTCCCTGATCCTCGAGAGTCCTTCCTCCTTAGATAACCTGAGCGAAAGAGCTAATTTAGCAAAGAAATCCTCGGGTAGTTCTGCGGGCATCGGCGAGTGTTCCTCACGCCATAGAGCCTTCATTAAAGAGTCTGCGTTTATTAAGTTCTCATCGGATATCTCGACGGCGCCTTTATCAACTAGGACTTTCGCTAGCCAAAGGGGCACCTTGACCCTACTACCCTTTTCATAAGCCGAGAGATCTATACCCGCGACTTTCAAATCGATCTTTTTCCTAATCGTGACGATGACTTTCTGTTGTTCAAAGAGCAAACGAGCTAATTCAGTATCTATCATGAGGGCCGTCAGCCAGGTTATTTTATCTTCTGAATCCCTTTATACTTAGTGGGCTTGGCAAAAACGAAATTACCTTACTATATCTTAGAGTAATACCTTGCTTTACCTTGCGGTTAGCTTCCTAGCTTCTCTGGCGGTCTCCCTTAGTATCAATATATCGCCAACCCTAACGGGGCCCTTGACGTTCCTAGTTATGATCCTACCCTTGTTCGGTCCACTAAGTATCCTACAGCGTATTTGAGTTACTTCCCCAGAGACACCCGTACGTCCTATTACTTGTATGACCTCAGCAGGGGTATTCTCATCCATGCTACTCATAGTCCATCACGCTCTTAAAGCCCCCTGAGATTACTTCTGTGAGGCCTTAACCTTGAGTTCTTGGGTCTTAGCCACTATTTCATCCACGAGGCTCTTAGCTTCACCAGCTTCTATTATGCATGCAGAGGCAGCTGCTACCTCTATCCCTGCCGCTTCGCCTAACTTCTTCTTGGATGGCACGTATACATAGGGCACTTTCTTCTCCTCACACAACAACGGGAGGTGAGCCACTATTTCGGGAGGATCTACATCCTCAGCTATTATAACGAGTTTAGCGAGCCCTCGTTCCACTGCCTTCGTGGTCTCATTGGTCCCCTTCTTTATCCTTCCAGTCTCCCTTGCTATCCTCATGGCCTCATACGCCTTTTCGGCCAAATCTGAAGGGACCTCGAACCGTACATAGAATGGTTTACTTGAGGACACCATAACCACCTATGCTACACTATCGCTTAACAGAACCGCTTAATAAAGGTTAACCCTGTACCCCGGAGGGGAGGCGGCTATCTTCGGGATTACCGATGCCCTTACACCTAAAGGGCTCAATGAGGTTAAGTTTATGTATGTGCTGTCCATTGGGTAATGGGGGTGACCCTTAATGCTGAGATTACACAGATGTTCGTTTTGCGGAAGACCCATACAGCCCGGGAAGGGCATGATATATGTTAGAAACGACGGCACAATATTGAGGTTCTGCTCTAGTAAGTGTAGGAAGAACATGTTAAACCTGAGGAGGAACCCGCGTAAGCTTAAATGGACACAAAGGTATATGAGGGAATGAGCTGTTAGCGTAGCACCATGGGATTCTCCTCTTAGGGGTCGATTTTTATGTCACATAATGAGAGGTGAATTTTAATGCGGATAAGGTCGCCTATCGTTTGTGTATTGGGCCATGTGGATGTAGGTAAGACCGCCTTGTTAGATAAGATAAGGGGAACCGCAGTCATGTTACGGGAGCCGGGAACTATGACCCAGCATATAGGGGCTTCGTTTCTTCCGTGGAGGGCCTTAGAAAGGGTATGTGGCCCTCTTCTTAAGATGGTTAAGGCCGAGATTAGGATACCGGGCTTCTTGATGATAGATACTCCAGGGCATGAGGCTTTTGTTAATTTAAGGAGACGAGGGGGCTCCATAGCGGATATAGCGATCCTCGTGATAGATATATTGAGGGGATTTGAGCCTCAGACTTATGAGTCGCTAGACATATTGAGATCCAGGAAGACCCCGTTTCTAGTTGCGGTAAATAAAATAGACAGGATAGCTGGATGGAAATCAAGCCCCAATGCGCCCTTCATAGAGAGTATCAAGAGGCAGGATCCTGGGACGAGGAATAGGTTGGATGAGTTGATATACACTGTAATCGGCGAGTTCTCGCGTCTGGGTTTTAGGGCAGATCTCTACACGAGGGTACGCGATTTCTCGAGAACCGTCGCTATAGTGCCGACGAGCGCCCTTACAGGAGAGGGAATACCGGATCTACTAGTTGTGCTAGCTGGCCTCACCCAGAGGTTCATGATGAAGAGGCTTAAAGTAGAGAGCGGGCCGGCTAAGGGAGTGATCCTTGAAGTCAAGGAGGAGCCTGGTCTTGGGACCACCATTGATGTTATAATATACGATGGCGTACTGAGGCGGGGGGACATACTGGTCGTGGGTAGCATGGAGGAGCCCATAGTGACGAGGGTTCGAGGGCTCCTCTTACCGAAACCCTTGGATGAAATGCGTAGCCCGGAGGACCGCTTTATGAACGTAAAAGAGGTTCACGCCGCCGCTGGTGTAAAGATAGTCGCACCGAATCTGGATAAGGCGATAGCTGGTGCACCAGTTTTCGTGGCTCCCAATGAGGCCGAAGTAGCAGCACTTATTGAAAAAGTTAAGGAGGAAATTGGGAGTATTAAGATCTTAAGGGAAGAGGAGGGCGTAGTAGTCAAAACAGATACGTTAGGCTCATTAGAGGCTCTCGTGGATTATTTACAAAGACACAGCGTACCGGTTCACTTCGCTGATGTAGGGCCGGTCTCCAAAAGAGATGTAATAGAAGCCAGTATAGTTAGGAGGCAAAATAAGTACTATGGCGTTATATTAGCGTTTAACGTAAAGATATTACCCGATGCTGAGGAGTTGGCCCTCAATGAGGGCATCAGGATTTTCTCCCACAACATAATCTATAGGCTGGTGGAGGAATACGAGGAGTGGGTTAGTAGGGTAAAGGAGGCCGATTTGAAGCGCGGGTTTGAGGGGCTCGTTAAGCCAGGCATGATAAGAATACTGCCTGGTCTCGTCTTCAGGAGGAGGGACCCAGCTATCGTTGGGGTAGAAGTCCTAGCTGGACGCATTCGACCCCATTATCCCCTAGCTAGGGCGCGGGATCTTAGGTACGTAGGGGAAATCCTGCAGATACAGGATCAGGGAAAGCCCATTCCCGAAGCTGTAAAGGGTATGTCTGTGGCCATCAGTATAAGAGGCAACATATTGGTCGGGCGGCAAATTAAAGAGGGCGATATACTATATGTGAGCGTACCCGAGGAACACATGCGTAGGCTGATGGAAGATTATAGGGATCTCCTCACGGAAGAGGAGCTTAAGCTACTTAAGGAGCTAAGAAATTTAAGGAGGAAGATAAGTAGAGCCTAGGGGTGTGATACTCTATGCCAGAATTCAAGATCGTGGTCTCAGACCCGAAAACTGGGAGGGCTAAACAGGTTGAGGTAAAGGATCCGCAGGCACAGGCTTTGATAGGGCTTAGAATAGGTGATGTATTCGATGGAAGCCTCATAGGGTTAAAGGGCCTTAAATTAAAGATCACGGGAGGTAGCGATAGGGCTGGCTTTCCGATGCACCCCACGATACCTGGTGGCGGGAAGAGGCAGATTTTACTTTCATCACCTCCCGGTTTCCATCCAAGGCGTGAAGGCGAGAGGAGGAGGAAAACGGTCCGAGGCAATATGATCACTGAGGATATAGTTCAAATAAATGTCGTTGTGGTCCATGAAGAAGAGGCCTCTGCTAAGCAGTAACACTTGGAGAGAGCTTTAAGATTAACTCGTCCCCTCTTTGAATGCCGTATTCCCTCGAGGCGTTCCCCCTATTTATAGCGATCTCCAGATAGCCCTCACTGTTTATAAGCAGTAACCCTTTCCCTTCCTTCACACTACCATAGGTCTCAAGGAATGGCAACGTGATCCTCTTACCGGTGCGTTTGATGCATATTTCCACTAGGCTACCTCTGTGCATGCGACCCCTTATTTGGCTCTCTTCTACGTTCGTTATGATGTTTCCGAAGACATCTACATGGATGACTGTGGCCCTGAATGTAGATCCTTCGATCTCCGCCTTAGGCAAGAAGAGAGTAACTACCTCGTCTATGGGAATAGGAGGTCCTACGTGTTCACATTTTACGCCTAGTGAGAGGTATGCCGCTACAGGTACGAACACATCTCGACCATGGAACGTAGATGTGATCCTTTTCCTCAGCAATATAGGGTTCTTTATCTCCCTAATCGCTACAATACAATCCTTGGTGGATGCAGGAAGGAGGACCCCGTTATCTGGTCCTACGAATATGTAGTTCTTGCTCTCTATAACTATGGCCCTTCTATGAGTGCCGACACCTGGATCTACGACTACTACGTGAATGCTCCCTTTAGGGAAGTACTTGTATGCTGCCAGCAGGATGTATGCCGCTTCATGAACGTCATGCCTTTTAACATCGTGAGTTATGTCCACGATAAGCGCTTTGGGATTTATCGAGTAGATAACTCCCTTCATCTCAGCGACGTAAGGATCTTTATGGCCGAAATCCGTTAAGAGAGTTATAATCCTCATGCACACCTCTCCTTGTCTAGGAATCATACACTCGTATCAACCTTAATATAATGTCTAGTCATAATACGAATTGCGAAAGCCTATATCAGGGTGTGAATCCATGAAGTTCTTGGTACTTTCATGGGATGATCTATATTGGTCTACCGTTAAATTAGCGGAGAAGGTACAGATGTCGGGCTTCAAGCCAGACGTGATAGTGGGCATAGCCCGGGGAGGGTGGGTCATAGCCAGACTTCTAAGCGACTTCCTAGATGTTTCAGAGGTGGTTAGCTTAAGAGTGGAATTTTATAAGAGCATAGGCGAGACCATGGACAAGCCTAGGATAAGGCATCCTATAAGCGTCGATATACGCGACATGAAAGTATTACTTGCGGACGATGTAGCTGATACTGGTGGTAGCCTAGTAGCGGCCTCAGAGTATATTAGAGCTAAAGGAGTAGCTGACTTAAAGATAGCTGTCTTACATAAGAAGCCGTGGTGCAGGATAGAACCGGACTTCTTCGTTGATCTAGTAGACGCATGGATAGTCTATCCGCATGAGTATAAGGAGACTATGAAGGAGATCGTGAGGAAGGAGGTAGCGATGGGTAATGCTAGTTTTAATTCACTGAAAACGAAGTTGCTCGGCATAGGGTTCGATGATAAAGTGATCGAGTACTTCCTCCCTAAGATTCTAAAGGAACTCGAAGTCGCTTCTAAGGGAGAATGAAGCATTTATATATAGATTCCTTGGTTAGAAGAGTGAACTAAGAGAGGTGAGTAAGCCAGGAGTTCAGCTCATGTACGATGAGAGGTGTCATGTATGTTTACGCCTAGTATGGGCTACGATAGTCATCCCTAAGGGGTGACCGTAAGAGGGCTATAACGATATTCTCCCCTGATGGTAGGCTATTTCAAGTTGAATACGCCTCAGAAGCCGTAAGAAAGGGACTAACGGCATTGGGTATTAGATGCAAGGAGGGCGTCATTCTCGCAGCTGAGCGAAGGGAGTTCACGCCTTTAATGGAACCCGTGGATAAAATCTACTCGATAGATGAGCACATAGGCCTCGTATTCTCAGGGCTTCCTTCTGACGCCAGGGTCCTTATAGATAGAGCACGCATTGAAGCACAGATAAACAGGCTCGTTTATGATGAGCCTATCAGCGTGGAGTCCTTAACTAAGACCATATGCGATATGAAGCAGGTCTACACACAACACGCGGGTGTAAGGCCCTTCGGCGTAGCCTTTATAATAGCTGGAATTGACTATAACGGCCCTCTTCTCTTTGGCACGGATCCCTCCGGGGCATATAGGAAATATTATGCACATGCAATAGGTGCAGGGGAGCAGACCGCTAGGGAGATACTCGAAAAGGAATATAGGCGCGATATGGCTCTCTCGGACATCATCGTGCTTTCATTGAAGATCCTCGATAAAGTGATTGAAGGGGGAGTTGAGAGCTTTAAGGTGGAGATGGGCGTCGCTGATGTAAAGAGCCGCAGATTTAAGAAATTATCACAGGAGGAAATAGAGAGATATATCAGGACTTACCGAGGCCTTAAATCCTAAAGGAGGTAGATCCCTTTGGTCGAGAGCGGAAAATACGTCATAGCTCGATACGAGAGCCATGGAGAGCGCTTCGAGATAGTAGTATATCCCGAGGAGGCATGGCGGTATAGAGAGGGGAAAGAACGCGATTTAAGTAAAGTGTTAGTCTATGACATGGTATATAAAGACGCTAAAAAGGGGCTTAAGGCCTCAGAGGAATCCTTACTTAAGGCATTCCGAACCACCGACATCAATAAGATCGCTGACATAATATTGAGGCGCGGAGAACTCCAGGTGACGGCGGAACAGAGAAGGCGAATGATAGAGGCTAAGAAGCGCCAGATAATAAACTTCATCGTCCGTAACTGCGTGGATCCTAGAACAGGCGCGCCTCATACCCCGACTAGAATAGAGAATGCTATGAATGAAGTAGGCGTCAGGATAGACCCGTTTAGGGATCCTGAGGAACAAGCACAGGAGGTCATAAAGGCCCTCAGAAGGATCCTTCCGTTGAAGATAGCCCGAGCTCTAATTGCGGTGAAAATATCACCTGAATATGCAGGTAAGGCATACGGAATGCTGTCTAGGATGGGTGACATAAAGCGCGAAGCTTGGCTACCTGATGGCTCTTGGATAGCGGAGATAGAGATCCCTGCTGGTCTACAGCCAAAGCTGATAGAGAAGGTTAACGAGATAACACATGGTTCAGCTCAGGTTAAGATAATCAGTAAGAGCAGGTGAGGGAATTGGTCATATATTTTTCTCAGAGAGATGTAGTGATCCCCGGTCAACTCTTGGCTAAGGGCATGTACCGTCTGGGAGATAATGTCTATAGGATAGGACAGAGCATCTACGCCACAACCATAGGCCTTGCTGAGCTTAGGGATAACACTGTAAACGTAATCCCCCTTAAGGGGTGCTATGTGCCCCATGTAGGGGACCTAGTAATAGGCCTAGTCGTCGATGTTAGTCTGACTAGCTGGACCGTCGATATAGCATCTCCCTATACCGCTTTGCTTCAGGTTAATGATGCGTTCAGTAAGCCTATTGACCCCCTCAAGGAGAATCTCCGAAAATACTTCGATGTGGGTGACTACATAGTCGCTAACGTAATAGCATTCGATAAAACGCGTGACCCACTGCTCTCTACAAAGGAGCCACCGTGTGGGAAGATTGAGAAGGGAACAGTGGTCGAGATATCCCCAACTAAGATTCCCCGCCTAATAGGCAAGCGGGGCTCCATGATTAGCATCATTAGGAAAGAGCTGAGCTGCCAAATCATGGCCGGACGTAACGGGAGGATATGGGTTTACTCTAAGAACCCTAGTTATGAAGAAATAGCTGTTAAGGTTATAAAGAAGATTGAACAGGAAGCGCATGTTGCTGGGCTTACGGATAGAGTTAAGGAGATGATAAGGAGGTTGAGGAGGTGATCCTTTGTTAGTGAGAAAGGAGGTTAAGCCTCTGAGGCTTATAGATGAGGACGGGCTAAGAACCGATGGAAGGCGTGTTGATGAACTGAGGAACATTAAGATAGACGTAGGAGTCCTTAAGAATGCCGATGGATCATGCTATCTGGAGATAGGGCGAAATAAGGTAATGGCAGCGGTATATGGGCCCAGAGAGGTCCATCCAAGACATCTCGCATTACCCGATAGAGCGATACTTCGTTGTCGTTATCATATGGTTCCTTTCTCAGTTCTAGAGAGGAAGTCACCTAATCCCACACGTAGGGAGATAGAGCTATCTAAGGTCATAAGGGAGGCATTAGAACCAGCACTCTTCCTTGAATACTTCCCCAGGACGACTATTGATGTGTATATAGAGATCTTACAGGCGGATGGTGGTACCAGGACCGCTGGCATCTCCGCTGCTGCCGTTGCCCTAGCAGATGCTGGCATACCTATGAGAGATCTTGTCACTGCCATAGCGGTAGGGAAAGCGGATGGCCATATAATATTGGATCTTAATGACCTAGAAGATAAGTATGGCGAGGCGGACATGCCAGTGGCTATGATGCCCAACTTAGGCTCTATAACCCTATTACAGGCAGACGGCGAATTCACGCCTGAGGAATTTAAGGAGGCCTTGAATCTGGCTATGAAAGGCATACGTGAAGTTTATGCCAAGCAAAGAGAGGCCCTCAGGAGGAGATATCTTAAGGTAAGGGAGGAGGTTGAAGGAAGTGTCTAGGTCTGAAGAAGTAATACCGAAGTTAGAGAAGCATAAGCTCAGTTCGCTGATAAGTAAAGGAGAAAGGATCGACGGACGAGAGCTGAACGAATATAGACCCATAACAATAGACGTTAACTGCATAGAGAAGGCGGAGGGCTCGGCCATAGTCAGCTTAGGCAATACCGTTTCCATAGCCGGAGTTAAAGCTGAGATAGGAACACCCTTTGCCGATACACCAAACGAAGGTGTACTAATAGTGAACGCTGAGTTCCTTCCACTAGCATCCCCCTCATTTGAACCCGGGCCGCCAGATGAGAACGCGATAGAGATAGCACGAGTAGTTGACAGGGGGATAAGGAGTAGCAGGACTCTAGATCTTGAGCGGTTATGCATAATCCCCGGTAAGCGGGTTTGGGTTATTTACGTAGACGTATACGTTCTCAACCATAATGGAAATATGATAGATGCCTCCGGTTTAGCCGTGCTTTCCGCATTGCTGACGGCTAAGATACCTGTAGTGAAGGTCTCGGAGGATGAGAGGATAGGGATCACAGATGAATGGGTTCCGCTTCCCATTAGGGACCGGCCCGTACCTGTTACTATGGCCAAAATCGGGGATAAGCTAGTTGTTGATCCTAATATCAATGAGGAGCTATCGATGGACTGCAGGCTTACGTTAACGGTTAACGAGCGGGGCTCCATATGCGCTGTGCAAAAGGGTGGAAGAGGTAGTCTATCGATGAACGATATCCTTTACGCCGTCGATTTAGCCCTTAAAGTCAGTAAGGAGATAAGGAGCGCACTACCGCCTTTACCCAAAATCGAGGATATCACATACGTAGTAAAGTAAATAAACCCGCCTTCCTTTCTATAAGGAGAAATGCGTGGTCAATATGGGGAGGACTAAGGTAGTAGGTTCAGCTGGGCGGTTTGGCGCTAGATATGGAGCCACCCTTAGAAGGCGTGTAGCTTTAATAGAGAGGCGTATGCGCGACAAAAGCGTTCGCTGCCCGTATTGCCGGACAATGGGTTCCCTGAAGAGGCTTTCCTTCGGTATATGGACGTGCAGGAAATGCCATACCGTGTTCACCGGTGGTGCATATGTCCCAATCACCATATTAGGGAAGACCTTCTCAAGGAAGGAGGAGAGGGAGCTGACGAGGAGGAGGAGCCAGTTAGCTAAAGGTTAGGCCGTATATGGCGCGCATTATTGTAAGCACATGTAGGGAACCTGGGCGACGTATAAGGTCTTTTTCTAAGGAGTTAGCGGCATCCCTACCTGATGCCATAAGGGTTAATAGGGGGAAGTACCCGTTAGGTGAGCTGGCTCGAATCTCATTAGAGTTAGGAGCTGATACATTAATCATAGTGGGCTCCAGGAAAGGGAATCCTGGGCGTCTTGTAATCTATCGTATTGAGGAGGACCAATATTACAAGGTTCCACCCTTAATTCGCATAAGGGGCGTTAAGCTACTCAGAGAGATAGATGAAAAATCGCCGGTGAGTGTCGTTAAGAGCCTAGTAGTTACTTGCAGTGAGGGAATGCCAGATGAGGTAAAGGAATTCGCTGAATCCTTAGCTGGAGCGTTAAGATTACCATATGTGGAAATAACGAGCTATGATGAGGTGATGAACAGCGCGGACATCTTATTATCCCTAACGCATCGCCGCGAAGGTCATATAATACTGAAATTCCTCAATGCTAACGACCTAAAGCCCGCTGGTCCACTGATTAGAGTTGATGCCCGGCGGTTTAGATGAAGCCCCATAGAGCTCGTATCGTGTACAAAGGGCCTCCGAGACTTGTTAGAGCAGCGTATGAGTCATTACTGCCTGAGGCCCGAAAACAGCCTACATCAGCTGGCAAGGTCTCTCTACGCCTGTTAGAAGATGATACGTTGCTCATAGAGATCACGGCATGGCGCATATCGGTACTTAGGGCGATGGTTACGGTATATATGCGAGTTTTAAGAACGCTTAAAGACTTATATCGGGAGGTTACGCAATAGTTAAAAAGCCTAATTTCCTTCCTGATTCAAGGGGTGTGGACTCTTGTCATCTATAGAGCAGTTACCGCCTCGCGTCCAACAGCAATTAGCTAGGTTAGCACAAGTTCAGGAAATGCTTTCGAACATAGTGGCTAGGAGGCAACAATGGGAGGCAGAGCTTAGGGAGGTAGAAAGCGCTATAAACGAGCTAAACAAGGTCTCAGAGGATACCCCGGTCTACAAGAGCGTGGGGATGTTACTCATAAGAACCGATAAGTCCAGCGCTCTTGCCGATCTCACCGATAAGAAGGAGACTATAGATCTCCGTATAAAGACTTTACAGCGCCAAGAAGGCCTTCTTAAAAAGCAGTTGGATGATCTTAAAAAGAGGGTATCGGATGAGTTAAGCAAGCTACGGGGGAGCTCGGGTGCGTAGGGAGGCCATCTTTAAAAGTCGAGGGGAAGGTCAGTGATGACCTAATGAACCGTGTGGCTAGAGTGGTGGCTGAAGCTGTAGTGGATTATATACTCTCATCTTTAAGCGAGCGATTTCTCTATGGTATTCAGGTGAACGCCGAGATGAAAAACGTACAAGAGAATACCTTTGCCTTATCGATAGAAGCTGAGGTCAACATAAGCCCGTTTGCCCCCATAGATCCAGCCTTACTCATCCATGAGGCGATAGAGAGGGGATTTGAAGTTGGGAAAGAGGAGCTTTCGAGGAGGGGGGTTAAGACTAGATTATGGCGCTTTTCTTGAGGCCCTTTTAAGGCATGACCGAATAGCCCTTATCTGTCATCACAATGCTGACCCTGATTCCCTCCTAAGCGCTTATGTACTTCACCGATATCTGGAGGGCTTGGGAAAGAAGGCTGAGATATTCGCCTCTTTAGGGGTAAGTGCCTTAACTAAGAGGCTATTAGAGTCGATAGCTGTAGGGGCGATTAAAATCCATGGGGAATCGGCTCTTAACTCGTCGTTTTCATGTGCCTGCCTTATAGATACTTCATCTTTGGAGCAGCTTTCCGATGAGCTTAAACGTGAGCTCTCACAACGCTTTAAAGGCGAGATACTGATAATCGATCATCACGAACCACACCCGGATACGCTTAAGCTAGTCACAGAAGCACTAATAGACCCAAGCGCTAAAGCCACTGCCGTCATCATATATCGCTTACTTAAGCACCATAAGGTATCATTCAGCCGTGATATGGCTGAGGCATTGTTAGCGGGCATAATATATGATACACGTCGTTTTATAAACGCCGACTATGAGGTCTTCTGCATAACAGCGGAACTCCTTAGATTAGGAGCGGAATACGGTAGAATTCTGTCGCTTATTTCGCAAAAGGAGATCGACCTATCTGAGCGCATTGCAAGGCTTAAAGGAGCGCATAGATGTAGGCTATATGAAGTTAAAGTCCTTAACGAACGCATCCTAATAGCTGTATCCCATGTTAGTTCATATGAGGCATCGGTGGCCAGGGCCCTCGTAGATCTTGGAGCGGACTTGGCCTTAGTAGCTGGCGAGCGAAAGGGCATGCTAAGGCTCTGTTCTCGAGCGACACGGCGCTTTCATGAATTGACGGGCATAAACCTAGCCCGGGACATCATGATCCCCTTAGGTGAAATGATCAACGGCGCAGGAGGAGGGCATGCCTTGGCAGCAAGCGCAAATGGAAAGGGGACCTATGAGGAGGGCCTCAAACAAACCTTAATCTTACTTGAGAATAAGCTTAAGATGAAATTACGAGAAATAGGAGATTAGAGATGTGATAATGATGGATAAAAGGCTTTTCAAGAAGCTCTTCCCTAACCTCGCCAAGGAAGTAGAGGACGGTGTCATGACATTTTCCATAGGCGGTATACGCTGGTCTCAAAGATGCGAGAGATACGATGAGCTTAGGAATCCTGATGCCATATCCTTCATACGTAGATGTAAGAATCCACAGGAGGCTGAAGAGGTTATCGATTTCCTGGAACGAAGGGGAGAGATAAGTCACGATTATGCCGAGCATTTAAGAAAGCAGTTACGTGAGAAAGGGCTTGAGAGCTTTGGAGAGCATAAGGCCCCCGGCTATTATTTCAGGAAGTACTATAGGCGTGGTAGTATCCCTTAATTCGAGAGCTTGGTCTGGATGGACTCGTACTCCTTTATGAGAAGATGCTTGGGTATGCTAACGTCTATGAAATCCCAGGGGAGTTCATCATTAGTGTCAATCGCCATATGAGCCTGCTCCAATAATCCCTTTGCCTTAAGGGCGGAGTTCCATACTGAAAGCCTAGAACCCCTATTGGCAACATATATCAAGATCTCCGTTAGCCTTTCATCTCCTCGCGAGAGCAGTGCCTGCACCCTAGCCCATTTCGGGTTTAAAATGCTCACTGAGAAACGCGGATCCCCTCCCAAGCCTTTCAATAGGAGGCGGGCTTTTTCTCTGAGAGATTTAACGCTTTCCAGTGGCATCCACTGAAAGGGGGTATGGGGCTTAGGTATCATGGGGTTTATGGAGAGCCTTATCACCCTTAATCCCTCATAGCCTAGATCAGCTATCCTCCTCACCATTTCCGCTATATCCTGTATGTGCTTCATCTTCTCTCCGGGAACGCCAAAGAGGAAATACAGCTTTAATTGCTTCATACCTGCTTTAAGCGCTACCTTACAATTATCTAAGACCCTCTCTAAGTTGATCCCCTTATCTATGATGTCCATTAGTTCCTCAGAGCCTACTTCGGGAGCTATTGTTAGTGTGCGTTGACCGCCGCGTCTGAGCAGATGGGCCAACTCTTCATCAAGCATATCTATGCGTATCGACGGGAGTCCTATTGATAGACCCCGCTCCACTAAACCTTCAAGCAGCTTTCTGACCTGGGGATAATCGCCTATAGCTGACGAGATCAGTACGACCTTCTTAGACCCTATGGCCCGGATGCCTCTATCAGCCAGATCTAGAAGTAAATTCAGCCCTCGATATCTATGGGGCTTAAATGTATAGCCGAGTAAGCAGAACCTACACTTATAGGGACATCCTCTTGAAACCTCAAGTAAGAAGGATCTACCGTAAACGGGCATCTGTCTCTTAGGCGCACTTAATGTAACCACTTGTCTTATGGGATAACTTACTTCATTGAGATCCCTGACGTATACCCTTCGAACTTTACCTTCAGTATATCCAGGCACATACAGACCATCTTCTCCTGAGAGCTCCTCCTTAACTCTTCGCTTTCCGCGTCTCCTATTATATCCTAAGGAAAGCAGCGTCTCCACGAACCTATCTATTAGGGCCTCAGCTTCGCCTATGAAGAAAACATCTATGAACTCTTTAAGCGGTATGGGGTTTTCGATGACGCATATTCCTCCCGCTACGAGTAATGGATAGGCCCCTTCTTCACGCCTTCTCGTAAGCGGCGGTATGCCAGATCTCAATAGCATGCGTATGAGGTTAACGTAATCGATCTCATACTGTAAGCTAAACGCGATCACATCGAAATCCGTGAGAGGCCTACCCGATTCCATTGTTCTGGGCTCTGGAACGTGCTCGTCATAAAAACATCTCTCAGCAAGCACGTCCTCCATCGAGTTCAGATAATGATATAATATTTGAATGGCGAGGGAGCATGTTCCGGCACGGTATTCATTCGGGTAGCATATTGCTATTTTGAGAGGGATCTTTCTGAAGTCCTTAAGGATGACGTTTGCCTCATATACCGCACGTTTCCGCATCATGAGGATTAGCTACCTTCTGCCTGTACCGTTACCTCGACCTCTCTGGCCTTTGCGGCTATTTCCTTAAAATCGAGTTTCGGTGGTTCTAAGACTTTGATCTTCATTATCTCTGCCCTTCTTAGCGGGTATATTTTCTTAGCTCTGTTATATATCTCAGAGGCTATCTTACCTAGGACGGCCTCTTGGACATAGGCATCGAAATCCAGTGCCTTAGCGTGTTCTTCCACCACTTCCTGCATTATCTTCCTTATGGCCTTTTCCTGCGAGGTCTTAGCCCTCCTTACGGTAAGTGCCAGGGCCGTGACCCTCAGCCGAGCGCCATCCTTTGTTATTACCGTAAAGTGACCATCGACTTTAGTGCTCCCCCTGCGGACTATACTCCTTATGTAATCCCTTGCGAGCTCGTGTCCTTTAAATTGTGTATAGGCCCTATTCCCTTCGACGTATTTTATCTGAAACTTTAGCTTTATGTGAAGCTGGGAGATATCACCCGTGAGATCGTATAACGTGGTTTCAACCGTTCGATTTATCAGTTTTTCGGGACTATCCGCTGGTACTTCCGCTACCTCAACCATGTTAAATGCTGGTGGCGCGTGAACTACGAACCACTTCTTCCTGCTCCATTTATCCCTTCCACGAGAGCTTCTTCTTTGGGACATTCCTCGATCCCCGTGAGTACAGTGTAGTTAGATATTAAGGGTATTTTAAACTCTTTCCCTCAACTCCCTAGTGAGGTAATGCATTATAACGTCCAGGAGGTCTATCATGAGATCAACAGCACGCTCCTCCGCCTCCAGCCTTAAGAGGAGGGCACCGTTCTCCTTTCTGATTTCGAAAGCTACCATCTGATCCTCTAGCTTCTCTTTGCATATCAGCCTATTCAATAGACTTACGATCCTCTCATCAGATGACTTTATGTACAGCTCTATGAGGGCCCTTATGGAGCTACTTTGCATTGTAGAGGCTCTCCCCTAAAAGCTCTAAGAACTCACGTTTTCTCTCTATGGGTATCTGTGCTCCTGCAGCTACTTCATGTCCCCCTCCTGCACCTCCCACTTTTTCAGCGGCAAATCTAAGGGCCCTTGCTAGATCGATGCCCTTTCGATTAAGAGCTCGTGGTAATCTAGCTGAGACCTTAATGAAGCCCTCCTTTTCTGCCCTCGTGAGCGCTATCACTGGCTTTCCCTTAGGTAATAGGGTCGCGGAGGCCGCTATGGAAGCTATGGTACCTATTATCTTCTCCTCTATGCCCACTATATCGCCATGGATGCAGTAGAATCCCTCGTATTCCTCTACTATTTCCCCGGATACCACGAGCCGGATATAGCGACCGAGTCTCTCTCTGTACATGTTGGCTACTTGTATGGCTTCTTTAAGGCTCTCCTCTCTATCTCCTAGGCATACCGCAATAGCTACGCCGTATTTATCAAGCCTACCACATGCGTTCACTAAGGATGAATACTCCCTGGCATCGAACAGGGGACTTTCCGGTTTCTCCCTGGGAAAGAGGTACACGTAGCCTATTATCCGCTCCGCCTCTTTGCTGCTTAGACCCACATCAATCATGTATTTTATCAAGCCTGTGACCAGCTTCCTTACCTCCTCCTTGCTCAGCGATGAGAACATCCTTAATTGCCCATTCACCTCGGGTTCTATCCCTATGCTCTTCAGAAACTTATAGCTGGCCCTCTCATTGCCCGTGAGGCCAGGTATATAGGGGTTTGTGGTCCTAGCTATGCATTCGACAAGAGGCTTGCTTCTTAATCCGAAGAGCCTAAGGCTCATTTCTTCGCTTACATATCCGCTCTTAACGCCCTCTTCCACGATCCTCCTATTAAGGCCTACTAACTGTCCTTTCTCGCCGCAGTCCTGCATGTCCCCTAGAGCTCCTACTATGGCTATTGGAGCTAGGCTTATGTTACTGGAGCTCAGCCTCCTAGCTATGAGGTATGACATAGTCGAGGCGCAAGCCTCAGTATTACCGTTTATATCGTAAAGCCTCGGGTTCACCTCTATCCACGCCTTAACATTATCCGCTAGACCTCCTATCGGTTGATGGTGATCTACTACCAGAATGTTCTTATCTGCATATCTGCTGAGTAGGTTCCTTTGCCCGCTACCTAGATCCGTGAAAATTAAGAACTCATGTCTTTCTAGGAGTTTTTCAAGCCTTCTTAACGTAGGCTCATCTAGCTGATTCACTATCTTGACATGAAAGGGTATAGCCAGATCATTAAGTACCTTTATCATTATCGAAGCTGATGTAATGCCATCTGCGTCGTAGTGTGAGATCAGCAAGGCGGGCTTACCACTTTTACTCCATTCTACTAGCGCCTCTACAGCTTCATCAAGGCCCTGATCTAGTAGCCTCTTAGCGCTCATGAATTCACCGAAGCTTAGCTGAAGATGGATATCCTGCCCGGCTCATACTTCCAATCGGGTGGCAATTTGCCTACACGCTTGTAATATTTCGCTAATCTACGTATCTTGGACTCTATGAGCTGTAAACCTCTCTTTGAGTGATAGTCCTTAGGATGCTCCTCTAGATGCCTTCTCACCCTAATCGCACGCCGTATTAGATTCGAGAGATCCTCCGGTAATTCGGGTGCTAGATTGTGCTCTTCGAGGATCTCAGATATCTTCTTGCCTACTATTTGCTTGACCAATGGGATACCATATTGATCCCTGAGGATTATGCCTATCATTGATGGAGGATTACCCTTACGCGCTAAATCGATAACCAAGTTCTCTACTTCCTCTGGCGTATACTTTACCCATGTCGGTGGACCTTCACGCGCAGGCCTTGTGGAATGTGATTTCCCCTTCTTTTTCCTCTTCCTCAACCTGAACCACCTTGCTCTGTTAACCATTTAGCAAGTACCCTAAAAGCTTTACCTCTATGGGATATCTTGTTCTTCTCCTCAAAGGTCATTTCGGCATAAGTCCTACCATCACCCTCGATCGGTATAAATATGGGATCGAAGCCGAAGCCGCCCCTTCCACGAGGGGCTTCACTTATTATGCCCTTCGCTATACCCCGGAAAACGTTAACACGTCCATCGGGATGAGCATATGCCACGGCACTGACGAACTTGGCTTTCCTGTTCTTCACACCTCGCATCAATCTAATTATGCCTTCATTACCTATAGTCCTGAAGACGTAAGCTGAATAGGGACCTGGAAAGCCATTTAAGGCCTCTATGAAAAGGCCAGCATCCTCTACAACTACGGTAGTTCCTAGCTCCCTCGCCGCATGTAAGGCAGCCGTACGGGATATCTCCGCTATGTCTTCTGACTGTACCTCTAGCTTTCTCACCCTCGCAACTCTGACGTTTATTCCGAACTCGCTGAGTATGCTCCTTATCTCGAGCAGCTTATGCGGATTGCCAGTCACTAGTAATATCTCCATGACTTTCTCACCTCTACAGCTACATACCGTCCCCTACTCCGTATCTCCTTAACCTTCCTCAGTACTTCTCCCGTCTTATCCTTCATTATCTTCTTATATCCGTTAATGAAGGCCTTAAAGCATAGATCAGCGATGTCCGTATGGGTACTCTCTAAGGCCCTTAACATGAGGTGTATATCGGTCCCCATGTCCTCTAGATCCCATGTATGGCCGCCTAGCCCGAAATCTATCAGGTATACGTTTCCTGTCTCCGTTAGTATCATGTTCGAGGTAGTTAGATCTCCATGCACGATGCCGTTAGAGTGCAGTATCCCAACATTTTCCCCTATATTTCTGAAGAGACATTCGATGAAGTCTTTATCGAACCTCTCCAGTGAGTCACGTAGCCGCTTACCAGGTATATACTCCATGGTTAAACTGTTCCTCCTTATATCGATGTCTATGAGGGCTGGGACGGGTATCCCGAGTAGTTTGGCCTCATGGAGCAGACGGGCCTCGAGTATCGTCCTAGCCCGCCTTAACATTACGTCGAGATGAGGGTTCCTGTATCTCTTTGAGATCCTAATCTTCTCGACTACGAGCATTCCATACCATAATTTCAAGAGGAGTATGGCCTCTGCTCCTTTACTGAGCACATTTACCTTTATGCTCTCCATGGTATCTCCACCTCGTCCATGCGCCACCTCTGCCTTATGAAGCTCTCCTTAGGCGAGATGGATACTCCATGCTTATACGCTAATAGCCCTGTCCACGCTATCATCGCCCCGTTATCCCCTGCATATTCATCCGGGACCACATAAAAAGCGGCACCGTGTTCTTCGGCCACCATACGCATTATGTCCTGAAGTCGCCTGCTTCTCGCTACCCCCCCTGCTAATACGAGTTCCTTCTTCCTCGTATGCGCTAGCGCTCTCTCGGTAACCTCGGCCAGCATGGCATAAGAATATTCGATGACGCTTAAGCATAAGTCCTCCAGCCTAACCCCTTTCTTTAATTCCCTTAAGGCAGCCGTTAGAAGTCCCGAGAAAGACATGTCCTGCCCCTTAACTACATAAGGCAGTTCCACGAGGCGTTCTCCCTTTGAGGCTAGCTCCTCGACCCGGGGTACACCGGGTTGTGGTAGTCCTATCTCCCTAGCAAAGGAATCTAAGAAGTTCCCCAGTGGCATGTCCAAGGTCTCACCAAATACCCTATATCTACCCTTAGAATAAGCAACTATCATAGTGTTACCCCCTGAGACGTAGACGAAGAGCGGGTCCTTAGTTCCCGTAGCCATTATAGCTATTTCCACATGAGCTACTGCATGGTTCACTGGAACGAGGGGCTTGTCGAAGTATACCGCTAGGAAGCGTGCAATCATCGCTCCTACACGAAGGCAGGGACCAAGCCCTGGCCCTAGGGATACCGCTATAGCGTCTACATCCTCTAGCCTTACATTACTCCTGACTAACCCGTTTTTTATAGCCCTAGTGGCCTTCACTAAGTGATGGCGAGCAGCTTCTCTGGGTAGGAGTCCTCCATATCTGGGAATATAGATCTCATTTACATTAGCCAAGATCTTATCGTCAGCAGCTATGCCTACGCCAAAAGTATGAGCCGTTGATTCTATCCCTAGAACTATAGTGCTCATCGAGAACGAGCTTCCCTCCTACCGCTTCTACCACCTTCCCTTAGGAATTCCGTATAATGGCAATAGCCGCAGTACCACCTCGCTACGGGCTCTTTATGATAGGCCATGATTCTACCACATCGAGGGCAGGTCCTGTTCTTAAGCCTAATGGTTCCCGTGGCGTAATCATATTCATATCTTCTATGCGCTGAGGCCATCAGCTACCACCCCTTCGAGCTTCTAGGAGTTTCTTCCTCTCCTCGGGGTTTAGGTTCCTGATTCTGATATGTCTAGGCTCTACTTCTTCCCCTATCGCTGGATCTTCGTACACGTGTATCTCTCCTACTGTCTTTCCTATACCGTACTCCGTTAATAGCCTCCTCACGTATACAGCGTTAACTGGTCTCCCGAGGAGCTCCGCTATCTTCTTTCTGATCACATGACGAGGGGGCGTTCCTTTTCCTTCATGATATATTTCGGCTAATACTTCGGTTCTTCCTAAGAGCTTGTTCTCCTTAGTTTTCACTATCTTCAGTTCGATACCGCTCTCCGGAGTCATTCAACGAACCTCCTAGCCATTTTAAGGAGTATTCTCTTAATTTTATCCTTTTTGCCTTCATCTACATAAACTAACACTAGCCCTTCATTAGGCTGACCGTAGAGGATGATGCTCTTTAATGGCGCATGATAGGAGGCCACGAGCGCGAGCAAATCCTCCTCCCCGATGACCCTTATGAGGGTCCTCTTAGTGGAGACAAACGCTTTTCGGACAGCTTCCCATGCCTCAAGCGTTATACAGCTAGGCGGATTGACTACTTCAAGTACTAGGCCGTAAGTCGATAGTACTTCTGCCTTAGTACTAAATGTAGCGCTCCTCTTTACCCTAAGATCCACTATGGCTACGTCTGGAGTCAACTGCGATCTTAAGCAGTTAAGCGTGACGAAGTCTCCAACGCTACATAACTTCGGTGGTCTTAGTACGCTAATCAATAGCTTGGCCCATCTCAACGCGATCTTAGGTTCTTCGGGTATGAGTATGCCTAAGGGCCTTCTTATCAGCTTACAAACCTCCGACGTAGTTAGTAATATCTCCCCCTTCCGCAGGAAGGGCTCCTGCATTTAGTCACCTTACCTTGATAGCGTAGCGTCCAGGCTTCGTTATTCCCAATCTTTGCGCTATGATCGATGTACTAGGATCGAAAATTATTATCAGGCCACTCCAATCATCGGAGATGTCCGTGGAGCCGCAGTTAGGACATCGTATGGGCTCGTTCTTTTCAGTTACCTGAAATATAGTCTTGCACTTTCTACAGGCCATGAAGGATGCTAAAGGCCCTCTCCTGGGCATTTCCACTCCCCGATTAACCTCTTACCTTCTTAGTTTCCCGGGGCTTAGCCTTATGTGCTCGCTCTACCTCCTTCTTTATCCACTCCAATTTGCCTAAGAAGGGCTGTCTCATAGTCATTCCTATCCTTATGCTCCTAGCCCCTCCACTAGTGCTTACGCTTATCGTGACTATCCTAGCCCTTACTATGTCCTTAGTTCTGAGCTCATAGTGCGTGTCCCTACCTAGCAAAACGCCTTGTCTCCTATCGTATGAGAAGTAATCATCATAGATTTGTGATAGGTGCACGAACCCGTCCGTGGGCCCTAGCCTCACGAATATCCCGAAGTCCGTTACCTCTACTACTTCACCTTCCACTACTTCCTGCAGTTGAGGTACGAAGGTCAGCACTTCGTACTCCGCATTATGATACGTAGCCCCATCACCGGGGATTATGATCCCCTCTTCCGATACCTTAACGTCTAAGACGGCTACTATTATGCCGAGCTCTGGATCCAACGCCCCTTCGTACTCCTCTCGTAATATGTCTTTAGCGGCTTTCTCAAGCGGTTCGTTAAACTTATTTGGGGGTATCCTGACAAGGCCTTTAAGCTTAACGAGCTGATACATGCCAGAACCACCGTGGAACTATGGTCATTATGCCTTCTGCGCACATGTTCTTAAAGCTTACTTAGCATGATCGCCATTCCCTCTCCTTCGCTCCTACTTCATTCCATTGCATTTTATTTCACTTTAACTAACGTAACTTTAATCAACTTCAATTTCACATTAGCAATAAGATAAATGGCTCCTTAGCTAGATACTCACGTTGGGGTATTATGAGCACGAAGGGTTCGCTAAAAGTATTACTTGACACGAACTTCCTTTTGCTTCCTGCCATTAAGCGTATCAATTTACTAGTGGAGTTAGACAGGGTTTTAGATAGGAAATACGAACTTCTCGTACCTTCACCATGCATGGAGGAGCTTCATAAGCTGAAAGCCATCGGTGGAAAACTTGAAAAAGCCGCTAACTTAGCTCTTAAGTTAATTGAAAGACATGCACGAATCCTGGACGTCCCAAGACATGACTCTGAGACCGTCGATGATCTCATAGTTAGGATCGCTAAGGAGATCCACGCCGTAGTGGCTACATGCGACAAGGAGTTGAGGAAAAGGTTGCGTGCTGAAGGGATCCCCGTTGTCTTTTATAGAGCCTATAAGAAGCTTGAGCTAAATGGAGAGGTATAGCTATTGACCCTTCACTTTATGTAACCCCAGCCTATTAGGCGCCATCTTCCTTCTATTCTCCTACTTATCGCGACGCGAGCACCTTCCTCCGCGCAAACGGGTATCTCCAATTTTAACTCTACGTGATCGTCACGTACATGTACGACCTTGCCTAGCGTAGTGGCTGTACCAACGTTCACTATCAATGGTTCATTCATCCTTATCTTTTCGACCTTGATCATTCTTTCCATGCCTACCACCCTTTCCATTAAATGGACCTCAAGCTCTAATTCATCCCATATAGGAGGCAGGGTTCCAGGCCGTCCAGCCACGCTACCTATCAGAGAATCCGCCTTAGTTAAGCTAGGGTCTAGCAACGTGCCCACGCCTATCAGACCGCCCGGATATACTTCCTTAACATCCACTTCTCCGGCTTTAAGGCTCACGACCTCAGTGTATAAGGGCTCGTATTCTACCTTACCGCGCTTGACGATCCTTAACCCTGGCCGTATCTCTAATTCCTCGCCTATTGCCAATTTACCCTGAACCAAGGATCCGCCTATGACGCCTCCCATGAGCCTCTCAGGAGGGGTCCCAGGTTTATTGACGTCGAAACTCCTAGCTATCAGCATCCTCGGGGGTTTCGTATAATCCCTCTTAGGGGTCGGTATGACCTTCTCTATAGCTTGTATGAGCACATCCACGTTTACTTTATGCAACGCGGATATCGGTATTATCGGCGCTTTTTCGGCCCATGTGCCCTTAACGAACCTCTTAACCCTCCTGTAGTTTTCAAGTATCGTTTCCTTGGACACTATCTCTATCTTGTTCTGAGCGATTATCAGCCTATTAACCCCTACTATTTCTAAGGCCTTGAAATGCTCCCTCGTTTGAGGAAGTGGTTCCTCACGTGATGCATCGACTACTAATATGGCCCCATCCATCAGAGTAGCTCCGGCCAGCATTATTGCCATCAGCATCTCATGCCCTGGCACGTCGACGAACGAGACGCGCCTTATCACCTCAAGCTTTGAGCCGCATCGCCTACATACACCCTCCGGCGAAAGAGCGTTCGTGGTATAGCACTCAGGCTCAGGGCATCGTGGACATTTCATTATTATGCAGTCAGCATAACCTAGCTTGAGCGTGATGCCTCGCTTAAGCTCCTCGGAGTGATATGCGGTCCACTTTCCAGTAAGGGCCTGCACTAAGGTGCTCTTGCCATTATCGACGTGGCCCGCTGTTCCTATGTTAGTAAGCGGTTGCACCTTTTCTATAGCTTTTATATCCTCATCCGTTAGCGCCATATCAGTTACCCTAATGAATGAAGCTAAGGGATTAATTTAAAGGTAGAGCCGCTATGGGTGAGCTAATCTTCATAGGACTTGGCCTTGATTCAGAAGAGGACATAAGCCTGCGTGGCCTCAAAGCGGCTGAAGCGGCTGATGAGGTCTTTTTAGAGGCATATACGAGTCTGATGCCGCATCTTGACATAGCCAGGTTAGAAGAACTCATAGGAAAGAGGATCACGAGGTTATCCCGCAGACAAATGGAGGAGGAAATGGATTACGTGCTTAGGGAAGCGAGATCGAAACGAATAGCCATACTATGCCCTGGAGACCCTTTCGTCGCTACGACGCATATAGCTCTGAGAATCGAGGCCGAGAAGCAGGGCATAAAAACTAAGGTTATAAATAACGCGTCCATTATAAGCGCTGTGACCAGTGCTACTGGTCTGCAGAGCTATAAACTCGGGCGTACCGTTACGCTCACGTTTCCTCAGATGGGCAGTATACCTGAGACAGTATATGACGTTACTAAGGATAATCTTGCCATGGGCCTTCATACGTTGATCTTATTAGAGATAGACGTAGAAGGGAGACGTTACTTAAGAATAGATGAGGCAGTGGAGCTACTAAGGGCATTAGAGAATAGACGTAAGGAGGGCATATTCACTGAGGATAGGTTGATTGTAGGTTTAGCCCGCCTAGGTTCTGAGGACATGATAGTCAAGGCAGACATATTAGCTAGGCTTAAGCTATATGATTTCGGCCTTCCACCGCATAGCCTCTTAGTGCCGGGGCGCCTCCACTTCATGGAAAAGGAGGCGCTTAAGATCTTGGCATCCGCGCCAGATGAAGCATTAAGGGGCGCTTAATTATGAACTCAGCTGAGGGAAGGATAAGGGGGTATATACGGGGCCTTGAAGAAGCGCTTAGCTCTATTAAAATATTGAAAGAAGACGTTAAGGTGCATGAAGTACTTGAAAACGTTAAGGCGTATCTAGATGATGCCAGATATTACTTAGAGAAGGGCGATTTGTTCACTAGCTTGACCTGTGTGGCTTACGGCGAAGGACTGCTCGACTGCTTAAGGGCGCTGGGATACGTAAGCTATGAATGGGCCAAGTATAGGTTGAAGCGCCCAAAGGTCTTAGTCGCTGGTACCTTTGACATATTGCATCCCGGACACATATACATACTGAGGAAGGCTTGGGAGCTGGGAAGAGTATACGTCGTGATCGCACGTGATGTGAACGTCGAGCGCTTTAAAGGAAGGAAGCCCATAATCCCTGAGAGACAGCGACTTGAATTAATACGCAATATAAAGTGGGTTCATGAGGCTGTCCTCGGGGACAAATCAGATATCATAAGGAGCGTTGAGCTCCTACAGCCTGACATCATACTATTGGGCCCAGACCAACCCATAAAAGAGGAGGAGCTCCATAGGGAGCTCGTTAAGCGTGGCTTAAATCCTAAGATAATAAAGCTTGAGGAGAGGAGCCAGGAATATCCGCTTTCCAGCACTCAGAAGATAATCAATAGGATAATCCATGAGTATAAGGAGCATGAGCCATCCTGATCATGCCGATATGCGGTATGTCTTGGAGATCATGCACCTATTCGGGCATTTAATTCTATGACTCCTTTTCATTCCCGTTTGAGTAAATGGTTACCTCAACCATACTTCCGTCCCTTAGGCGCAAGGTCTTCCTGAGATTTACTGTCGAAACTATCTCAATTACATCGTCCCCATAATGCGTCCTCTCTATTATCAACGCTAGACACGGTATATTGTCTATCGAGGCCTTAAAGCACCTTACTGATCCGAACGTCCTCGCACCGCTTTTAAAGGCTGGGATTATCGTTCCGCGTGAATTCTTCAGCTCTCGTCTCACCGATAAGCTCAGCTCATCCACGATCCTTAAGTTAAGGGTTCCCGGGTATATTCTCCCGCCTAGCAATTCCTCGAAAGCCCTTCTGTACTTGGGTATATTAGTATAATAGGCTCCCTCTCCAAGGCCTGTGAAGACTATCCCCCTTATTTTAAATACTCGAGGATACGCGCCTCGAAACACCTTGCTCAAGTTCACGTACACCTCCCTTAGAGTCTCGAGCCCTTTAGCCGTTAACATGACATATGTGCCTCGTCCCGTCACCCGTCTTCTCACTAGCCCATGCGCTTCGAGTTCCATTAATCTCCTTGAAGCGGTCTGCTGAGATACCCCCAGTATTCCTCCTAGTCGCCTGGTAGAGATGTTTATGGGCCCTCTATGTGCCCCTAAGATCGTTAATGCGTATAAGGCCATTAGCAATTCGCCCTTAACCCTTCGCATGACGCCTGGCCTCCCTTGTAGCTAATATGTGAGCCATTCTTATGGGCTCTGGTAATTTATACCCACGGCACGTCCTAAGTACAAGTTCCGCTGCTGTCCTTAACGAGATTTTATGACCTACGCTGACGAATATGGGTTTGCATCCCCTCTTGGTTATGAGGGCGACTCCGATTATCTCCCCCTTATCCAATAAGGGGGCACAATCGCCATTGAATTCGCCTATAATGCCGCATAGTTTCTTCTTAGCTACGCCTATGGTGGGGACGTCTAGGACTACGCCTATATGAGATGCTATACCCAGCCTATAAGGATGGGCCCGTCCCTGTCCATCTATGAATAGGACGTCAGGCCTTAACTTTAAAGCCCTGATCGCCCTAATTACTGGACCCGCTTCACGGAAGGAGAGTAATGTGGGTATGTACGGAAAGAAGACCCTTACACGTTTAATAGTATATCTGATCACAGTTAGGCTTTTGAAGTCCAATGCTACAGCGGCCGCGTATGCGAAGTCCCCCCTATAGGCTACATCACAGCCCACAACGATCTTTATCTCCGAAGGCAGTTCGTCTCTTTCAATGACCTTTGATGCCAACCATCTCTGCACGCTCCTAGCCCGCTCTAGAGAAAAGCCAGAAGGGACTTTAACCTCGCGACCATATATCCTCATGGTTATCGGTACTCCTTCCCTTAAGGGTATGTAAGGCCTTCTTTACGCTATTCACCAGTTCAGCCTTCATCTTAGCTTCAACTATGTGGGACCTTGTAATCTCGACTAGTTGACGCCCTCTATCGCACTTATGCCTCAGCCCCGGGATGAGCGCCTCTGGATAGCTTATTTCACGTAGGATAAGGTAAAGGCTCTCCATGGCCGAAAATGTTCTCTCGGCGCCCTCGAGATCCCCGCTTCTGAGGAGATCTAAGATCCTGCGTCGAAGCTCCCCGAGCAAATCCGCTAGGCCTGTGAGATAATAGGGTAATGGGACGTTAAGTTCCTCATATGAGGGAATCCTCTGCTCTTCAATTAACTTAATAAGCGCATAGGCCTCTGTGTACTCCTGAAAGCTCATACCCATTATACCACCATAGGCTATATCAGGGAATCTTCTGGCTATGTCGCATAGCTCATTAAGTTGACTCCGAGCCTTTGCTAAATTGTCCTTAGCCTGCTCCAGATTGCCTGAATGAGTTAGAAATACCGCTTCCCTTATCAGCCTATTGGCCTCCCGTGTTCTCCTGATTACGATTTCCCTTATTTTATCCTTCTCCTCAAGCTCTTTAAGAGCGCCTTCTATAGCCTTTCGAAATAACTTTCGCATGTCCTTCAATTAGATCACCTAATAGAGTTTAATGGGCTTCTCTAACTTGCTGAGAAGCACCACCCTAGAGTGTAAGTATTCGTCTATGATGTTGTACCCCGTGAGGTCTGCTAACTTCTCGGCGAAACTCCTTATGTGTTCATGTCGGGGCATGGCCTCCCTAGGTAATCTTCGAAGGAAGAAGCCAAGGGACATTGCGGCCTTTACCTCTACGTAGGTGGAGTCTGCCTTCTTTATTAGCCTCGCATATCCTTCTGCGTCCGTCATATTATACCCTTTAACCATGGTCAGGCGGAGTACAGTGGGGCATTTGAATGAAGAGAGAAGCTCTAGGCTCCTATTGAGCCTTCTCCACCCATCAGGTAGAAGAGGACGACAGACCCTCTTGTAGATCTCCTCATTGGGTGCGCTTACGCTTATGTAAAGTTGTGTCGGCTCGGTATCCAACCTAGAGAGTACCTCTGGGAAGGTCCCATTG
The DNA here is from genome assembly GCA_021162845.1 of Thermoprotei archaeon. Taxonomy (GTDB): domain Archaea; phylum Thermoproteota; class Thermoprotei; order QMSL01; family B3-G16; genus JAGGXX01. The sequence goes on from JAGGXX010000048.1 coordinate 59,475, forward strand.
CTGACTAGGAATACGGACTTAAAGTTCCTCTTAAAGGCGTATGAGAAGAGCCTGCTCAGCCTTTCCGCACCATAGAGTAGCGGTTCTCCTACAAGCGATGGTGTGAAGTGTACGGGGTTCATGGCTTCTTCGAGAAGTCGGGGATCTATATCCCGCCTTCCCTTAAAGCCTATTAGCATCTTACGCTGCTCCTCAATCATCCCATCTAACAAGCTTTCGGGTTCATCTAAATCCTTGGCCCCCATTTCGTTCCATGAGATGCCTAGATCATCGGGCATTACACGCCAACAATACAGGCACCTCTGTGAGCAACCGGGGAATAGGGATACCTGCAGGCATCTATGGGATGGTACGCCATAGAACCTCTGTTTATAGCAGTACTCCTTACCCCCGCTTCTGAGGCTCTTCTTAAGCCAATGGCATTGTTTAACTAGGCCGTATCTCCCAACGAAATGATAACCTTGTTTTTTATAGATCCTCCTGAGCTCATCCGGGAAGGGCATTATATTCGCACCTAAACAGGGTAAAAGCTTTCCTTAGCTTCATTCTTCGTAATCACTAATGTGTCAACACCATCCCCGCTTATAGCATCTCGCGAGATAGCGCTCTTTACAGCCCTCACTGCTATTTCCTCGGCCTCTTTTACTGAGAGCTCCTCCTTATAGGCGTTTTCAATAATACCTATGGCTATCTGAGCGCCCGAGCCTACCGCGGCGTATTTATCCTCTATGAGTGAGCCGAGCGGATCTAAGACGAAGATATGAGGGCCTTCTTCGTCAACTCCACCTAGTACAGTCTCGGCTATGTAAGGGAAGTACCTCTGATTGAAGAGTATTATCGAGAGGAGCTTAGCTGCCGCCCTTATGGGCATCAGCCTATTATGATCTAGCTCGTAAAGCCTAGCCTCCGCTGCCAGAGTCCTCGCTATCGCCTGCATATCAGCGATTATCCCCGCACAAGCTATGCCCATCCTATTGTTTATCTTAAAGAGCTTTTTACCAGCCTTACTGATAAGAGCAAAGCCATAGGATACTCTTTTCTCCGAAGCTAGCACTACGCCTTCCTTCGTCGCTAGCCCGACCACTGTCGCACCTGGCATTGGAATGCCCAGGTACTGCTCCCTACGTGAATCAGTAGGTAAATTATAATTATATGTCATTATGATAAACACCTCGTAGCCAAGATATCCTCACTAAAGGTGAATTTAAATCTATACTGGCATCCTAAGAGTGAAACGCTTCCCTCGGTGCTAATACTTCCTAATCTATTAATTTAATTAGTTAGTACGTACTCTAACCGAGTTATAGCTTCATGGACATTATGAGGGGATACCTTAGCGATTATGTGTCTTCATTATTTATGGAAGTGAAAGAGGGGATTACGTCCTCCTAAACCACCCCTTTTCCATCCATGTACGCCTCATAGCCTCGATGTTTTCCCATGGATATCGTAGCGAATGCCCCGGCGCTAGGATCAGACCCCCGTTTCTGCCGAGCCTAATGCATTCCTCTACTTCACGTGTCACATCCTCAGGCGTTCCTCTATCAAGCGTCCTGGCACTGACTCCTCCCCATAGGGTTACCCTATCACCATAGAGCCTCTTAATCCAGTGCCAGTCGTTACACTCCCTCTGTACATTAAGTATATCGACCCCTATCTCCACAAGATCCGGTATCAGCGCTTCTACCCTTCCATCACTATGTTGAAAGACCAAGACATCGTTCTTCTTAGCGATTTTATAGAGCTCGGCCTGCCAAGGCTTTATGAAGCGTCTCCACCACTCAGGAGAGAAGAGAAGCCTATCCTCCATCCCCCAGTCATCCCCATATAGGATTACGTCAACTCCAACTTCCTCTATTAGCCTCTCGCTTAAGCGGATCTTGACTTCAGCAATCCGCTCTATCAACCTCTCCACGACCTCAGGTTGCGTGAAAGACCATAGGAATAACCTACGCATGCTGACCAGGAGCCACGCTCTCTCAAAGAGCCCCCATCCATTATCTCCTGCTAAGATGACTTTACCCCGGTTCACGCGAGATGCTTTTTCCTTAGCCTCCTTTATGACAGTAGATCCCTCAGGGGACGGCATAGGGTAATCGTCCACCTCACTTGGATCCTTAAGGGGATGAGAGGAGGGAAATGGACCTGACCTGGGATCCCTTAACGTCCACTTAACGCCCCATGCATCTTTGCCCTCCTCGCAATGTTCTATTAGGCCATGCTTTATGACTACAACAGAGCCATCGAACATAGGGCAGGGTATCCAGAGAGGAGGTTCATGGTTTACGGCCAAAAGAAAGTTCTCCTTGGGAGAGAGTGAGGTATACATGATAAAAGCTAGGAAAGGCTAAGCTCTTAAGCCTTCGATAAAAAGCGGGAGATACACTAATATCCCACGTACGCATAGGAGATATGCTTAGTAGCGCTGTGAGCTGAGGATCATGTATTATAGGACTAGGCCCGTTAGGAAAATTGGCGTGCCCAAAATGGCCACGGTTCTGACCTGCATCTGCGTTATCGTTTATATAGCATTGGCAGTACTCAGCCGGAATCCCATCACCATAAGCAGTTACTGGCTCGCACTGGCTGGCCAGTTTAACTATATGGTGCTCAAGGAGGGGTGGTGGTGGCAGACGTTCACGGCGCTTTTCGTTCACGTGTCGTTGCTTCACTTAGCCTTTAACGCCTTCTATTTATACACCATAGGCTCATCGTTCGAAAGCAATTATGGTGTTCGCTTCTTCCTGTTGACGTTCTTCGCTTCGGGCATAGCAGGGAATTTAATAACGTTAGCTTTAGGGCCTAACATCATCAGCGCAGGGGCCTCAGGTGCCATATTCGGCCTAATAGGCGCCATGACGATGATTACTAGGGCGCGATATGGAGGGTACATGAAGGAGGCGCTCTCCTCACTCATAATACTTCTCCTGATCAACTCCATATGGCAAGGGGTGAACATCTTGGCCCATGCAGGCGGGTTAGCAACAGGGGTCATTCTAGGGTTAGCTTACAACAGGTTCAAGCGTCCGAGATATGGTAGCTATCCGTATATGGTGCGCTATTACCGCTGGTGAGTCACCTTCATGTATCCCTTAGGTGGACTATATCGCCCACAGCGATCTTCTTCAGCCCCTCTGAGGTGAGCAATATCAGGGATCCGTCATTCGCTATATCCACCGCCTTACCGATTATCGTCCTTTCATGGAGCACTACCTTCACGCGCTTTCTCAATGTGGAGCTGAGCTTCCTCCATTCATCCAATATATTGCTTGGATCCTCGATCACGATAGGAATCCTAGGGCAAAGTTGGAGCAGGATAGCTCTTAGCAACCATAACCTGGGTACGGGTTTTTTGAGTATAGCTTTTAAGGACGTAGCGGAGGGCACTAAGTCTTTTGGGATGTCATTATTGACGTTTAGCCCAATTCCCATACAGATTAAGGCCTCAGCGTCGCTTAATGACGCTTCAATTAATATGCCGCAAACCTTTTTCCCATTCACCAAGACGTCATTAGGCCACTTAACTTTCGCATTTAAGGACGTGATGTTCTCTATAGCTTTTGCCACGGATACGGCGCCTGCCATGCCGAAAATGGGTATCTTAGCGCCTTGTAATTGTATGCGTAAAGCGAATGTCATCCAAATACCCCCTGGACTCGAGATCCAGCGCCTATCTAACCTCCCCCTGCCACGCGATTGCTCCTCGGCTATTACGAGGATGGAATGTATCTCCTGCTCTCTCATCAACTCCTTCGCGATATCCTGCGTAGATGTCACCTTTTCTAGGAAACATATATCGAAGTGATATTTCGTCGAGATGTCCTGAAGATAAATACCTGCTAGGCGGGGATCATCCTCACATATTAGCTGATATCCTACTCTCTCGTCACCCTTCAATATGAAGCCACGTCGCATGAGCTCCTTTAACTTCATGAAGATCAGTTGTGGTGGGAGTTTAAGAGCCTTCGAGAGCTCGGTAAGTGATACCGGACGGTCGGTATTTCTCATTAAATAGTTTACTATCAAACCTTCGGGAGACATCTCATGGGCAGACATCATGCTCCTCTCAATAATCTCAAGGAGGTTACAGACCTAAAACATTCTATGTGAGGTCCCCGCATACACAGAAAGCCTCGTGGATTAGGTCATACAGCGCCTCGAAGCCTAGTCTATTCTTAGCGGAGATCTTAACTGTTCTAGCTGATTGAGAGAAGTAAGTCAATAACTCACTCAAGGAGGAGACTACATCGCTCAATAGGCCTTTTGCGATGCCCTTTTCCAGTTCTTCCCGCAGATAGCTAGGATCGCTTAGGAGTTCGCTCATCTCCTGATCTTCCAGGATATCGGACTTATTTAACACCATTACCATAGGCACCATTAACTTAAGTTGTACGATTAAGCCTAATAACTCCGCTGTGATGAGGTCCTCGAGCGATGAGACTAGCTCTAGATCTAAGAGGAATACAGCTATCGCGTTTTCGGCACGTGTAAGCCTATTAACTAACTCAGGGCCGGTCCTCCTTAGTACGAAGGCTTCCATCTGGCCAGGGGTGTCTATCAGCCGGAAATCCCCCTTTAAGTTTAGGAGGTCCCTCAGTATTTTATCTATGCTCCCTAACATCAAATCCATACAGCGCAATATGGCTCCATTCGGGCCTAGTTTCTCCTCCCTCATTACATCCTCTACCGTGATGAGCTCGCGTATATCATAGTCTGGCTTATAAGGCGTATAATCCGCTCCTGGATCTAAGTTCACGTAGCGTACCCTAAAGCCCATGTACTCATTGAGCCATGCGCCAAAATTAGCCGTGAGCGTGCTCTTACCTGAGCCAGCAGGTCCTAAGAACACTAGGTTTGTGATAACCATTGCAATGTTAGGATCACACGCTAAAATCTTAAAGTTAGCGCGCTGACGAGGAGTTTGATTGCCTTAACGGTAAATGAAGGTTTATCTTTAAGCCTTGATGAGGACTAAAGCAAGGCGCAAGGCCCCTTGCGCTAAATCAGCAACGCATAGCCCTTGGCCTATGGGAATCCTAGTTAACATTGCTCGGTAAGTAATGATGCCTAGGTTCTGAGCTAGGAGCGGCTTACCGTATACACTTTTCCCTTTCCTCTCTTAGATCTCCTCACGAGGCCTAGCTCCTCTAATTTGGCTAGCTTTTTAGATATCGTCCTTCTTGAAGCCCTACCTCGCCATTGCCTCAAAATTCTCGCTAACTGCGAGATATTCATGGGACCATAAAGCGCTAACAGGCGCAATAACCACCTCGAAAGATCGTCCGCAAAGCCCTTCTGCCTCAATACACGCTCAACGCGGACTATGTCCCGGATTAGATTAATCACGTTACCTTCGAAGGAGACGCTTCCTACGGCCAAGGAGAGGAGAATTAGAATCTCTTCGCGAGATTGAGGTTCTAAGGCCAGCAAATCCTCTATTAGCTTCAATTTACGGAGGACCATGTTGAGCTGCTCTTCTATTTTATCAAGGCGTCTCTCTAAGCTCAATCGTATCACCTAATTAATTTAACGCTTGAGCAGTTCCCTTACGATGGTCCAAGGACTTAATATAGGCTCAAATGCCTCGTCTAAGCTCTTAATGAAGTCAGCTGTGATTAACTCGACCAATTCCCTTGGAAGCTGCCCCCTCAATCGGTTCCTTAACGCCCGCTTCACCAGGATCCGCCTCGCCCTAATCCTTATTAGCAGAAACAGGTAGCCGCCCACGAAGGTAGAGAGCAGAAGCATACTCCTTAGAGCCAGTAGCAGGAGTACTGTAAAGCGCGCTCTGGGCGGCTTCATTCATCTATGCCTCTTCTCCCGGCCTCTCACTGGCTAGTTCTTCCTTCACCTTCTTTACTGCCTTCTCTAGGTCCTTAAGGCTTTCAGGATGCTTGATGATACGTGATAATAAGCCCCCGAGGTTCCTCAATATCATGGTATCGTTGTAGAAGCGCAGGGTCATTTCTCGCGCCATTTCTTCGGGGAGGCCTGACTCCTTTAGCTTCTTGTAAAAGGAGGCCACGCTTTCGCCTACTCGTTCACCGAAGTCCCCTGAGTAGACTGTGAATAGCAGGTCCTTAGCTATTTTGTTCAGCTGATTCAGAAAGCTGGAGACGGCTTCAAGGATCTCATGAAGTTCCTTGACGTCCTCACTACTGTACTTCTTCCCCTCCTCCCTATGCTCCATGCCCAATACGAATCACCTCACGTTTATTAGGACTGTTCATTAATAAAATGGTTCTGAGTACTCTTGCACAGATCGAATGTCCCTAAGATTGAGGCTTAGGGAAGCTAATCGGTACATAATAGTCCCTACGTTCTATGGGACCAAGGGATACCTGACGCATATGACCCTGATAGTAAACTATGATCATATACCTCTCCCCCACTGTCGCCTCAAAGGTCACCGAGTGAGTATTATTCCAAACCTTCATCGGGAACATCACGATTACGCGATCGGCTTTAACGGGCTCGCCATCGACCCATATGGAGATCGTCACGTAGACTTTACTTCTAGCATAATTATATACAAAGTATACATCGAATAGATAAATTGTCAGGGAAGGCAATAGAAAGAGGAGCGTGACCTGAATGCCGTCGATCAGGAACCTCCTGATGAACCTCATAAACCTCGGGGTATAGTAATTGACATACATATTGTTAAAAGTGTTCCTGCATGAGAATACCGAAGGAACTTGTATGGGGGTACCTTAAGTATGGCTGTTAAGGAGGAAGTGCTTAAGACATTTAAGTTAGCGTTACCAATAGGCTTCTTGTTAACGTTCATAGCAGCATTACTATGCGTAGTGATAGCACTCTTACCGTGGGGCTTTAAGGAAGGTAAATGGATTTTCCTCCCCCTTCTCCCAGAGAGACGTACCATGGAGCTCTGCTTAAGCTTTGCCTCAGGGTTCATGCTGGTGAGCGCATGGGCTTATAGGAGGTTTGGGGAGAGGCGTATCATAGCGATGACGCTGGGGATTCCCGCGCTCGCCTTATTACTTTTCGGCGTACTTAGCCTAAACGAGAAATTCGGATTCCCTGAGTATGGGATAGGCCTTAAACTGCTTCTAGTGACATTTCTATTACATATAATAGGAATGTTATTAGTGCTCGGTAACATAGGTAATATCGAAATTGAGGTTCAGCTCATTAAGGAATGAGGAGTAATTCTAGGCCAGCATATAATAGGCGGTTCACCACTAGGGATTATTGAGAGCATATGCTATTAGTGAGAACGCTCGTAATAATCCTACTGGTTACGCTCATATGTAATGCAGTCGTGAACGAAAATAGTAATGATGCCCCCGTAGTCGTAAACATCGATGTTAAGGGAGAGATAACGCCCATCACGGTACGATTTGTGCATGAGGGATTCAGCTATGCTAGATCTATCGGAGCTCGATTGATAGTGTTAAGGTTAGATACCCCTGGAGGGCAGGTTGAGGCGGTTAAGGAATTAATGGTGGACATAGAATCCATGGAAATACCTGTGGCAGCCCTTGTCGTCCCCATAGGAGCCGTCGCTTGGAGTGGAGGCGCTTATGTTCTCATGGCATCGCATATAGCTGCTATGGCTCCCGGCACAACGATAGGTTCATGTCAACCAATACAGGTGACTCCCTGGGGCATACGCTATGTGAATAGCTCTAAGGTACTAAATGCCATGAGCGAGCTACTAGCTAACCATGCGAGGCTTCATTCCAGGAATGAGACCGTTGCCAGATTGTTCGTCGAGGAGAACCTAAATATAGGACCCAGTGAGGCATTGCGGATGCATGTTATAGAGTTCATAGCTGAGGATGTAAGGGACCTCCTTCAACAACTAGAGGAGTGGTGTTTGGTGAAGTGTGAGGCAGGCACAGGCGATTTTAAGTGGAGACTCGTAAAAAGCGAGACCCTTACTAAGGATAAGGGTTTAAGGAGGATATGCTTCAGGGGAATAGCGCGCGCTAGGATAGTGAAGATAACGCCTGGCCTACAACAAGGTCTTCTTCAACTGATATCAAATCCCCTCATAGCTGACCTTCTGCTATTGATAGGCCTCTTCACCCTTGTTACCGGGCTTAAGACCCCAGGTGTAGGCATGGAATTGGCGGGTACCTTAATGATATTGCTAGCGATAATGGGGTTTGGAATTATAGGCATAGAAGAGGGGGGACTATTCTTAGTAATACTAGGCTTTATCCTAGCTATAGCGGAGCTCAAGACGCATGTAGGCATCTTATTGGTATTAGGATTAATTTGTATGACTTTAGGTGGATTATTGATCCTACCCTTAAGGAGTTGGTGGATACCCCTCACGGAGCTCAGGAGAATCCTGCTAACATTAACCATAGCATCGTGTTCCATAGGGGTGCTTTTCGGCTTGTTGGTTTATAAAGCTACACAGGCTCAAAGAAGGCAGAGGAAAACGGGACCCGAGGCCCTAATAGGCAAGAAGGGAATAACGCTATGTGATCTCAAGCCAATCGGGGAGATTAGGGTGGGAGGAGAGATATGGAGAGCTACCGCCATCTCCGGGACCATTAAAAAGGGAAGGCACGTGGAAGTAGTCAGGAGGGATGGGCTTACTCTCATCGTCAGGGAATGCGATGAAGGGAAAGGCTTATCTGAAGAGAAGAAGCCTTAAGGAAATAGGCGATCGTATGGATTTTGGTTTATTTCTATGGATGATAGTACTCTTCGTGGCCCTTTTCTTCCTAAGCGGCATAAAGGTGCTTAAAGAATGGGAGAGAGCCCCTGTATTGAGACTCGGACGATATGTGGGGATGAAAGGGCCGGGCATTATATATGTCTTCCCGTTAATCGACCGCATACCTAAGGTCATATCCACGAGGATAAAGACTATGACCTTTAAATCGGAGCAGACTCTCACCTTAGATAACGTGCCCGTGACCGTAGATGCGGTCATGTATTTTAAGCCCATAGATGTGGAGCTATGCGTCCTTAACGTTGAGGACTATAATAATGCCACGTACTGGGCTGCTCAGACGACATTAAGGGAGGTAATAGGAAGGGTACATCTTCAAGAGCTCCTATCCCATAGGGAGAAGATAGGTGAAGAGCTCAGGAAGATAATAGACGAGAAGACGGAGGCATGGGGCGTAAAGGTTTTATCGGTTGAAATAAAGGATGTCGTCATACCGCAAGCACTTCAAGATGCCATGTCCAGGCAAGCACAAGCTGAACGGGAACGGATAGCCAGGGTCACGTTAGCTAATGCTGAATACGAGGCGGCCAGTAAGATGGTGGAGGCGGCTAAGCTGTACGAAGAAACACCTCAGGCCATAACGCTTAGATGGATAAACGTGCTCTCAGAGATATCATCTAAGGGCAATATGGTGGTCATAATCCCAGCGCAGATACCTGGGGCAGGAATAGCGCCCATAGGCCTTCTGGGGCTTAATAAGGAGCGAAAAGACGAGGCGTAAGGCTTAAGGCGGAGACTTCCGTAAAGGAGGGTTATGACGTTAGGGCTGAGTTGTCATGAGATAAGGGTAAAGAGCAATGGCTATGGTAGCGCAGTGGACGTAACGCCGATGTTGAGGAGATGCGCTGAGGGCATAGAAAGGGGATTAATGAACGCTTATGTCTCAGAGGAAGACGCAGCCTTAGTGACTATCGAGTACGAGAGGGGGCTTCTCGAGGACTTGAAGAAGTTCGTTGAGGAATACATGAAGGCCTTTAGGGGATTGGCACCGACTATACTTGGGAGGAGCCTTGACCTGCCTATCGTTAATGGAAACATTAGGCTAGGGACCTGGCAACAGGTAGTGTTCATAGATCTAGGACACAGAGCAAGGGAGGTGAGCATCTACGTCACGATTATATATGAGGATTGAGATCGGAGATTTCATCATTAAGACCTACGGGCCGAATGCGCTTTTCGACATAACAAAAGAAATATTATCCTTCCTAAATAAGGCTAAAGCGATACGAGGCTTGCTCTTGATAAGCGTCATGGGTAGTACGGGTTCTTTAGTATTAATCCCACCAGAACAAGTTGATCCTATTAAGAACAATGAACTATGGGCACTCGTGCCAGTTAATGCTGGGTGGAAGCACGAGGGAAACGCCTATGCTCATCTGAGGTCCACAGTGCTCGGTACGAGTATCACAGTACCCATAAGGGATGGAAAGCCCGTGTTAGGCAGGCACAGAATCTACTTCATCGAGAATCAATGTTATATGGCTAGAGAACGTCACTTTTACTTAGTTTACATAGGTGAGTAGACAAAATTAAAATAATTTTCAACTTCATGAAAAAATTCGTTACACCCAAATGGAGTACACTAACATCCCCATGTAGACGCCATATTTAGAAACATTTAAATTGGAGATTACGTATAGCAAAACACGTTGAGGATCTCCGCCCATGAGGGTGTAAGCTCCCCATAGGAGCTCGAATATGAAGGGGTGTGGGCGGAGAAGATCCGATGAGACAAAAAGCTAACCATCCCTTAAATTTTTAATGAGAGACTGAGATTGATCAGGCGGTTCCCTGTCTCTCGGCTATTAAACGCGATAAACGGAGTATTAACTGAATGCATTCATCCTTTACCTCTTCAAGGGGTATGGACCGATATAGGTAAACGTAACCTCCTTCTCTCCTCAGTACCCTTCTCCTCTGCAGGAGCCTTAAATCCATCAACCTGCTTAGCGCCTTCTGCGCTGAGGGTCTGCTACACCCAAGCCTCTCAGCGACCTCCTTAACCGTCAAGGGGCCTTCGCTCCTCAAGAGCCTATAGGCTGCCACTTCCAGGAAGCTCAGACCCATGATGCATCGTAATATCTCGAGCGGATCACAGATACTTTGGCTCCGAGTGTTCGTCCTAGAGCACATCTGCACCGCCTATTAATAAGACAAGAAATCTCAGTTATTAAGGTGTGATACCTATGCCAGAGGAGGAAAGGGATCCCATCTTAGAAAGGATACTATTGAGGAAGCTCAAATCGCTTATGGAACAAAGCATGAGAAAGGAGGAGGTAAGTAAGGAGCGCATAATACACGTGAGGAGCTTAAAGGAGCTAAAAGCCCTTCTGAATAAGGCCACAGGGGAGAGGAAGCCCGTTATAGTTGACTTCTGGGCACCTTGGTGTGGCCCTTGCTTAGCCCTTGCACCTGTATTTGAACGAGTAGCGAGGGAATTCGGAGATAGGGCATACTTCGTGAAGGTGAATGTAGATGAAGCAACGGAAATAGCATTCGAGTTCGGAATAATGAGCATACCTACACTTATAGCGTTCGTAAATGGAGAACCCGCGGACATACGTATAGGATACATGCCTGCTAAAGTTCTCACGAAATGGATCGGAGGCTTGATAAAGAGGGCCCTTAATGAGAGCTAGAGGCATCCAAGTCGCAATTTTTATCATAATAATAACGTTATTGGCCTTTACGGTTTTAATACTAGCGAGTAGTATAAAGTGGTTAGGATATGAGGATGGATTAAGGTTAGGAAAGGAGACGAACAAGCTGGTGTTCATATACTTCTTCTCACCTACATGTCCTTATTGTAAGCTTATGGAGAGGGACACCCTGCAGGACCCTTGAATCATAGATATCCTAAGTGAGGAGTACATTCCTGTTAAAGTTAATGTGGTCGAACGCCCTGATCTTGCGAGGAAATTCGGAGTACCAGGAGTACCATGCGTTCTGCTCATAACCCCAGACGAGAAGCCCATAAAGGGGCTTGTGGGTTATGCCTCTCCAGAGGAACTACTTAAGATCTTAAAAAGCCGTAATGAAGAGGAGAAAAGAGATAATAGGGGGAGCGATGAACTCGTGACGGCGTTTCTAGCAGGAATGTTAAGCATACTTAACCCTTGTACTCTGCCGCTGATGATGTTGTACCTCGGATTTGGGCTTAGAGCGGGATTTATATGTTATACTGCCTTTTCGTTGGCGCCTAAGGAGAATTGCTTATGTGATTACCGCCCTATCTTGATGCGAGGACACGTCATCATGAGTGATGAGCTTCCAAGCTCGACTACGAGGGCGGGGAAATTAATTACATTCAGCTAAAGACTTCACAGGGATGAGCGCTTCAAAGACCTCTATACCACGCCAACTTATGATGACTCTTAAGCTCCATTCTCCGGAGAGCTCTACATAATCCCCTATGTGTAACACCTTGCCAGGGACATATGTGAGTTGCGTCACGTAATATGCGTAGAAGAGTATTTCGTCCGTACGGCCCCTATAATCGGTCTCCATGAGCGCTATTCTAAACCACTCACCGGTTTCCAGGCGCTGATCAACACGCACTAAGGCCTGACGTACGGGCCATCCATTAAGCGCTTTCACAGTGAAACGCGTCAAGAAGGCATAGCATTGAATCGACGTCCCGTTGAGGGAGCAGAGAGCTCTTCCATCTAGGAGGTCATGATAGAGTAGGTAGTACAGAGTTCTATTATGTATCTGCTCCTCGAGAATTATGGTGATATTATAGTACGTATTTGGATATACCCATAAACCTTCCCAAGTCCTCTCTTTCCATAGAGGCGCCCAAATTGTCATGTTCAGCCAGCCTTCCTCGTTTATCCTAGTTTCTGTCACGAGCATGGCGAAGTCGCTCCTAACCACATAATGTACTCTGGGGCGCTCGCCGAGCACGCTATAGGTCACGTTGTAGATCGCTATTATGACCCGTTTACCGCATAAAGCGCTCTTATTCTCGAGATCGGTATCCGATGAATTGATGGTGGTATATGTCAGAAGGAGGTACAACTTCACGTAATCTCCCAACACGAAGCCCTTCTCATCATGTGAGGTAGTCCTTACTTGCGGATGAGCACTGACATTATGGTCTTCTGAAGCCGCATGCACCTCGACATGGGTATTAACGCCAATGCGCTGTGATAAAGCTGCTTCATAGGTGCATGAGGTCATTATTAATATGAGAAAACACATTAAGGCGATCATACTGAGCGTATTCCTCGTTACATAATCCCATTAGCCCACATTCTAAAAGTTAACTGTTACATGAACCACTCTATCAGTGGCGCTAATGCTAAGGCTGGAAGTAAATTTATGACCTTAACGCGCTTTAACTCAAGTAGGTTCACACCCAGGCCAAGCAGTAAGACCCCGCCGGTCGCCGTAAGGGAGTAGAGCATGTCTGTTGAGAGGGCTTGCTTAAGCAGAGAGGCTAATGCGGCTATAGATCCTTGATAAAGTAACAGGGGTACGACGCTAAACACGACGCCTACACCCATTGATGTTGCATAGGCGACGGCCATGAAGCCATCAAGTAGGGATTTAGCGAAGAGTATGGAAGGGTTACCTAACCCGTCTTCTATTGAACCTAAGACCGTCATAGGGCCTACGCAGAAGGTTATGAATGCGGTCACCATTCCGTCGATAAAGGTGCCCTCAGCACCTACTAATCCCTTCATTAAGCCCGCAAAGGAGTTAAACCTGGACTCTAGGTCAAAGCACTCACCTATGACACCGCCTATGAGGAGAGCTAGTACTACGGGAATAGGGGAGGACATCTTCATGATCATCATTATCGAGAGACCTATCGTGGCTAAACCTATGGCATCCCTAACTATTGCGCTTAATCTCTGGGGAATGCCCTTGCGTAAGACTAGACCTATGGTGCCCCCGATGAGAACTGATGTGGCATTAACTATTGTACCCAGCATGGAATATCATAGCCTAAGTATGGGCAAATAAACGCATAATATAGATATCCTTTAAGGAATAAATCGAAGTTAGTTACTCGATTCCCGGGATCCCCGTCCTTGACCCTCGGTCTTTTCCTCAGGTTTACTTTCTTCTTCTTTCTTCTCTTCCTCCTCGGGTTCCGAAGATAGCTCAGGGATCTCGGAGGTTATCTCTTCCGGTGGTGGTGTAGTAGACATAGTCCACCCAACCCATGCTACTATCCCCAGTACAGCCGATATGGCCACGAAAGCAGTTATCTTCAGTATTAAGACATCCCAAGCGGAGAGGAATACCAACCAAAAATACAATGCTATGCCTAAGAGGCTTCCTACGAATATAAGGGCCCCGATTAACTGATCTTTACTCGCCAAGGCTCACACCTCAGACATTGCGCGTATCATTTAAACCTAAAGGGAAGTTATATATAGCTTATAGCTACGCTTGACATTCCTTTCCATCGGGAGGAGAGCGATTATTCCTTAGGACCTAGCTGAAACTCGAATGGAAGCATTTTAATAAGCGTTAAACACCTGGAAGCATGTGATGAAGAGACTTTCAACGGGCGTGAAGAAGCTCGATGAACTACTGGCTGGAGGGATACCTCAGGGGTTCTTCGTAGCGCTTACAGGTATGCCAGGTACTGGAAAGACGATAGCATGTCTACACTTCATCTGGGCAGGCCTTAAGGAGGGGGAGAGGTGCATATACGTTACGACGGAAGAAAGCCGGGAGAGTATAGTCAGACAGGCCGAGCAGTTTCATATGGATTTCAGGAGTGCGCTTGAAGAGGATAAGTTAGTGATAATAGATGCCCTAATGAGGGAAAAGGAGGACGAGTGGAGTTTAAAGGAGGTTTCAATCGAGGAGATGATAAATAAGGTCATATCAGCGAAGAGGCTTCTAAGGAAGAATGTCACGAGGCTCGTTATAGACTCCATGAGCGCATTCTGGCTTAGGGCTCCAGCTAAGGCCAGGGAGGAGAGTTATGTCGTTAAGAGAATTCTAAATAAATGGCATTTCACGATATATGCCACTTCGCAGTATGCTATAACCACAGGCGCTGCCTTCGGATGGGGCGTTGAGCACATAGCTGACGGTATAATACACTTCAGGAGGAGGCTAGTTAATGGTATGCTAAGGAGGTATATAGTAATAGAGAAGATGAGGCAGACACCGCATGATCTTCGAGCGTGGGAGATAGATATCATTGATGGAGTAGGCCTGATGCTTCGCAGACCCTTGGCTAGAAGGATCGAGGACGAAGTCTTGCCTGAGGAAGTGATGAGAAGAATTAAGAGGAATATTAAGAGCGAGACACGAGATGATCTCGTGTGGTAGCAGGGAGGGCTCATGATGAAATGTTCAGCCGCGCCTTAGCTACCTTTAGGAGCATGTTTGAGGGGGAGAAGGGGCAAGCTTGGATTAAGCGTTGTGTGAGGAGATTATCTTCTGTAAGGCGTCTCTCGGTTTCACCTATCATGGAGTTCTGGGTCGTGAAGGGGGATCCCTCGTTAGGGGATAGGAGGCGAACGTACATAGTTACCTATGACAAGAAACGGAGGACATACACGTGTTCTTGTTATGAGGTCATAAGAAAATACTCTAGCTGGAGGCGTAGGAGGACGTGCACTCATGTTGGTGCGGTAATACTTTACAAATTAATCAATCGCGAAGGCTAAATACTCTCATAAATTTATTATGAAAATATTGTTAATGAAAAACATTCATGGGCTTCCGGTCCGTGTTGTTTTTGTAATTCTATAGCCTAAGTTCCTCCTCGTAATTGGGTCTGCGGATTACGTTCCTCTTGAATACCTCTTCCTCGAGCTCGTTTAGGCGTTCGAGCATTATCTTCCTCTCTATGCTAGCTACAAGGTATCGCGTTTGTACTACGACATCTGGGTTTACGCTAACGCTATCTATGCCGTGCCGTACGAGGAATTCGGTAAACTCGGGATAGACGCTAGGCGCCTGCCCACATATGCTCACGGTTCTGCCGTACCTATGGGCCACTCTTATTAGATGAGCTATGGCCCTTCTGACAGCAGGATCTCGTTCATCGAAGTAACGTGAATCTATGGCCGGTAGTATCTGGCTATCCCTATCTGTGCCGAGGATTAACTGTGTTAAGTCATTGCTACCGATGCTGAACCCATCACAGAGCTTGCTGAACTCATCTGCCAAGAAGATGATCGATGGGACTTCCGCCATGAACCATACCTTAAAGTCCCTTCCTCTCCTTAGGCCCTCCTCCTTTAATAACTCATTAAATCTCTCGGCCTCCCATGTGGTCCTCACGAAGGGTGCCATTACCCATACGTTCTTTAATCCGTATTCCTCCCTAACCCTTACTATGGCCTGGCATTCAAGCCTGAACGCCTTCTCATACTGCTTGGATATGTATCGGCTAACGCCCCTCCAACCGAGCATCGGGTTATCTTCATGCGGCTCGTATTTCTCGCCACCGACCAGCTGTCTGTACTCATTGGTCTTGAAGTCAGAGAACCTGACCACTACAGGTCTTGGGTAAATGGCCCTTGCTACAGTCGCTACGCCCTCGCTTAGCTTATCAACGAACTTCTTCTCGTTACCTGTCTCTATCAGGTAAAGCGGGTGCTCACCTATGTATGAGGCCATTATGAACTCTATTCTCATGAGCCCTATGCCATCGAAGGGTAGGTTCTTGTAATCCTCGATCTTCTCAGGAACGCCCAAGTTCATGTAGATCTTAGTACCGGTCGGTGGCTTGTATATAAGCTCTATAGCCGGGAGCTCTACCTTTCTCTCCTTTTCCCTCTCAGCGGGCTTGGCGTATTCCTCTAAGATTCCTTCATAGACCACACCAGCTTTAGCGTCCACGGTATAGTCCTTTCCTGTCTGTAAGACCTTCGTGGCATTTCCCGTGCCCACAATGCATGGTATACCGAGCTCTCTGCTTACTATCGCCGCGTGACAGGTCATCCCACCTTCATCCGTGATTATCGCTGAGGCTATCCTCATGTAGGGTACCCAATCAGGATTCGTCATCCTAGTGACAAGGATGTCCCCTTCCTGCATTAACTTACTAGCCTCTTCGGTCGTAAGCGCTACCTTAGCTTTACCCCACGCTATTCCTGGGCTCGCGGGAAGCCCCTTTACTACGACTTTCCTCTCCGTGGTTACAGTTACTGCCGCCTTCTCAGCTTTAGCCTCTTCAGCCTTCGCCTTCCTAACGCTCCACACGGTCTCAGGCCTAGCCTGTACTATGAGAACGCTATCTGGAAATGGCAAATCCTTGTCTATGGCCCACTCTATGTCCATATGCCGCCCGTAGTGCTCCTGAATTCTAACAGCTAACTTGGCCAGCTCTAAGATCTCCTCATCAGTAAGGCTTGGCTTATTACGAAGCTCCTCAGGAACTTCCGCCTCTTTGGTCTCACTAGTGTTGGGATCCCTTATGGTCCAAACGCGCTTCTCGTTAATCCTGCGCTCTACTATCTGTAGTGTACTCTTGTCAACTACGAATTCATCAGGAGTAACTGCTCCGCTAACGACCGATTCGCCGAAGCCCCAGTTAGACTCTATTACTATCTTGCTCTCATCACCAGTTACCGGGTGTAACGTGAACATGACACCAGCTGCCTTCGCGTTGACCATCTTTTGAACCGCTACGCTGATGAGCACTCTTTCGTGCTTAAACCCCTTCTGCTCCCTGTAGAATATGGCGCGTGGTGTGAAGAGGCTCGACCAGCACTTCCTCACTTTTTCTACGACTTCATCTTCACCAACGACGTTTAGGTATGTCTCCTGCTGCCCAGCAAAGCTAGCATCAGGGAGGTCCTCCGCTGTAGCGCTTGACCTTACCGCAACAGGCAACTTTGCCTCCTTGAGTCCAACTCTATTGCATAGCTCCACATAAGCCTCACGAATTGCCTTCTCTATATCCTTTGGCATTTCAGTGCTTTCTATTAAAGCACGTATACGCCTGCTAGCCTCCTGGTATTCCTCGGGCTTCTTCTCCTTTACGACATCACTAATGATTTTATAGATTTCGTCCTTTATCCCTGTCTCCTCTATAAAGCGCTTATAAGCATAGGCAGTGACAGCGAAGCCAGGAGGAACGGGAATCCCAGCGTTAATCATCTCGCCCAAGTTTGCGTTCTTACCACCTACAAGCGGTACGTCCTCCTTTCTGAGCTCCTCGAACCATAAGATCAAAGCCGTTTGCTTATCGACCATGTGAAGCACCCCTAAGTGTTACCATGTTTGGGTACAGCATTACTTATAAAAAGGTTACGCACTTGAAGGAGGGGAACCGTAAACACGATTAGCCCAATGACCCCCGAAACTTATAAGAGGACCTCAATCCTAAAAATAAGGATAGTGATGAAGGTGCAGCCGTACGACCGATGGACCGGGCCGGGATGAGTTGAATAACCCGGGCTGAGAGACAGATACTCCCTCTATCTATCATAACTCTAATAGTTTTATCCCCTTTTGAGGCAGAAGATGCGAGTCCAGGAATGCCTCAGCGTATTTAACGCCTATGAGGAAGCCCCTAGCCTTAGCTAAGCCCTCGATGTAGTCTAATATCCCAGGTAGAACCTCCAGCTGAGATCTGAAGGCTTGCATGGCCTCTAGTTTCTTATGGAAGGTCTCGGTGATATCGACCACGTGTGATGGGTGAGTGAATGGCTCCGTGACCTCGTAGAAGAATAGGGCAGGCGTATACCATGGCTTTCCTAGATCCGCGAGGACATTCTCAGCGGCTTTCCATCGCGCCTCCTCCGCTAGAGCAGAGACAGCACGATGATCTCTATGCTTATCCTCATAAAAATGTGTGAAGATCGCTATAGGCCTATACTCGCGAATTATTTTAACTACCCTTTGATAGGTGGCTCTGTCATTAACGACGCCTTGTACAGCGAGACCTAGGCCTATGCGTTTCCTTATGCCTAAGATCTCATCCGCCTTTAAGGCCTCATCACGGCGCATCATGGCTATTGATCCACGCCATTCAGCCCTTGCATATCCGCTATCCTCCCATTCCCCTGTCTCGCTCCAGCAGAACGTGATAACTATGACTTCATACCCTATTTCGGCTAACCTAGCTATGGTACCACCTAGGCCTATGGTCTCATCGTCAGAATGTGCGCCGAAAACCAGTATGCGATCACCCATTATGAATCCCCTCTATCTGAAAATAGAATGCTCTTGGGTTTTAATGTCTGTTCTTACACTTCATGCCATAGGATTCGTACTTGTATGATGCCCATCAGCATCATGGAGAAATTAATATTACGAAGATAGGGCATAAGAAAATCATAGAGGATAAGCCCTGAGGAGTAGATCGTAGTTGATAAAATGTTATTATTGCGGTAAGGAAGTGAAAGGGGAAGATGTTATTTGGGGCAAGGTAAGAGTGGCGACTTCTAAGAGTCCCTTTGGAGAGGCGTACTACGTTAAGGTGCCATTTCACGTGAAATGTTATAAGGCCTTTAGGCTTAAAGCGCTGCTATGCTATGCTATGGCCTTTTCCACGGCTGTTCTCTTCCTACTGATAAGAGGCGTAACGGGCCTTCCCCCTATATCAGGAGGAGGCTTTTCGTATCCTCTGGGCGATGTGCTTTTCTCCATAGTGATCGCATTCTCATTTTATGAGCTCTTCTCCAGGAAACTACTTTATACGGGATCGAGGCGGCAAATGCTCCGAATAGAAAGATATAAGAAGTACATAAAGTAAAAAGAGCAGGGTTAGTTCAAGGACCTCATGGAGGATTGAGGATATGCCTAAGGAGATAAGAAGTAAGGAAGAGCTGATAAAGCTGTCAGAGAAAGCCATAGAATGTCGTGTTAAGCGTGGTAAGGATTATGTTAAGATAAAACTAAGGCTTAAGAGGTACTTATACACCTTTAAGACTAAGCCTGATGAAGCTGACGAGCTACTTAAAGCCCTTAAATGCTCCAACATCATAGAGCTTTGAAGATGGCTAAGGCTAGAAGCCCCATCAAAAGTGGAAGCGGTAAGCCGGGTGCGTATTTTAATTTCATTCTCGTCATTATTAAATACGTTATGAACAGCCCTGAAAGGAGTAGGAGGAAGGAAAACACGGCGCCGTGAATTCCTATTAGAAAGAGGCTTATGCAACTCAACATAGTATAGCTCATTATATCGCCTATGCCTATATTCATGATCCCGATATACGCTGTAACGAAGAAGAGAGGGGTGCCCTTGAGGGAGGAGATAGAGCCCTTATCCCTGCTTAGGGGAACGAGCTCCATCAGCCTCTTAAGAGGGCCACTACGTACGGAGATGTAGTCATAGAGGGATAGAACTATGAGGAACAGGATCACCACGTAAAGTGGCATGAGCAAGGTAAATACGAGGCCTGAGAGCGAGCCCGTAAGCATCACGAGGATAGAGGATATGAGGAGTGCTACTTTCGGGTGTTCTAACCGAAAGGCTATGAGCCATAGCATGGGCATCGTCATGGAGACTAGAATGGATAGTAAGCCTTCGCCTACTATCAGGCTTAATATGCTATATGGAGCCATAAATGAGAGAAATATCGAGAAAAAAGAGAATAATAGGGATAGGAGAGAGAGCCTCCTGAAACGAGCTAAGAAAAAGATCATTAAGGAAGAGAGTACAACAATGAACAGTAAATAGGCCAGATCCTCTATTATGCCCCTTATACCAGTCTCAGGGACTAAAGTCGGAGAAATGCCGCTCTCCATGAGAAGAGGAAAGAGTCTTATAGGAACTATAAAGGTCATCACGACAAATATTATGAAGAAGATGAGGCGATATGCAAAGAGGAGCACAAGGATTCACCCATCATAGATGATAGACACGGCCCTCCTCTGGTAGAATAACTTTTAGTTCTAATGTCTCTTCAGCTTCTGAGGCTAACTTCTTCGCAGCATCAAGTTCACCGTGTATCAGAAATACCGTGGTCTCGGGGCTTAGCATGGAGAGAAAACGCATTAACTCCTTATGTCCTGAATGTGCTGAGAAATCAAACCATTTAACCTGGGCCTTTACCTCCTCAAGGGAGCCATTGAACTTGAATTTACCTGTCTCAAGTAGCATTCTCCCGGGGGTTCCTTCTATCTGATAGCTAACTAGGAAGACGGCGTTCTGGGGATTCTTGTAGATCTTCTGGAGATAGTATAGCGCTGCACCTCCCTTGAGCATACCAGCGGGGGAGACTATTACGCCGGGATTCTTCAATGCTCGTCTTCGTTCAGCCCAATTAGTGATCCACTTAGCACGGGAAAGGGCTTCCCTTAGCAATTTCTGGTTCCTCACGAACTCTGGGTAGCTTAAAAGTATCTTACTAGTATGACGGGCCATGCCGTCAAGAGTTATGGGATATTCGAAGTCATATCTCCTTAGGACGCATAGAATCTCCTGTGATCTGCCCACGGCAAACGCGGGTATGAGCACTATACCGCCTTTATCTACTACTTCACGGCAGCTCTCTACGAGTTCCTTCTCGAGGTCACGCCTATCCGGATGGTCTATGTTGGCATACGTGGTTTCCATAACTACGACGTCGACTTCAGATAGGTTTATGTCTGAGATCCTAGCTGCATTGAGCAGTTGGGTCTCCACTAAGTTGAAATCCCCTGTGAACAGTATGTTGGCCTCGGGGGATTTCACTAGGATCATAGCGCTTCCAGGGATGTGCCCAGCATCAATTAGTCTTACGGTTACGTCCTTGCCCATCATCGTTTCCTGTCCGTAATTCACCGCCTTTATGTTCTTCATGAACACGTTTACTTCACGCCTCTCAAAAGGCAGATTATACCCCGATATGTGCAGGAAGTCCTCGAGAAGTAGGTACGAGAGCCTAGCTGTTAACGACGTAGTATAGACAGGAACCTTGACCTCTCCGCTGAAGAGGAGGGGGAGGGCGCCTGAGTGGTCTAGATGAGCATGTGAGAGGAATACGGATCTTAAATCCTTAGGCCTTACGTGGCCGGGGAATACGGGCATGTCCTCTCCAGAAAGGGATACGCCGTAATCAAGTAATAATGACTTGCCACCGGACAGTTCGAGCTTAATGCCGATACGTCCTACTTCTCCGCACCCCCCGAGGAAGCTCAGGCGAATATCGTTTTTCTTAGACGAAACCATTTTAGCACCCTAGCTCAATTATTTATCGTCACCGCTAGTCTCCAAGATGTCTAGGGGCAAATATAAGTATAATCCCAAGTAAGGTAGATCGCCTTGAAGATAGAGAACGTAAAGATCATATTGAAGAGGAAGGAGGAGCTGAAAGGGGCGACGCTACTCACCGGATTTCATGGCGTAGGATTTGTAGGACATATAACCATAAAACACCTTGTCTCTGCACTTGGAGCTAAGCTAATTGGATATATAGAGACCCTGCACATGCCCCCTTATGTGGGCATGAGGGAGGATGGGAGAGTACAAACGCCATTCGAGATATATAAGGCTCGATTAGGGGATTCGGACATAATATTGGTTCTAACGGAGATACCCCTGAACTCTAGGGATACCCAGGATTTCGCCTTCACGTTAAGCGAGTGGAGCGTAAAGGAGGGATTTGAGGAGGCCTTGCTTGTAGGGGGATTAGACGTGAGGCTCAAGAAGAGCGATGAAGATGAAGTGCGATGTGTTACAACTAGCGCTTACCTGAGGAAGTACGGTAGGGAAGGCATAGGCTTTCTTGAGAAGGGATACTATGTTGTAGGGCCACTAGCGCTCATGTTGGCTAAATACGAGATGATGGACTTCCCCGCTATAGCTATACTGCCCTATGCGAGCATAGAAAGGCCCGATCCTCGTGCCGCAGCAGTGGCGATAAAATACATAGGAAGACATTTCGGGGTTCAGATAAATACTAAGAGGTTAATCGAGGAAGCTGAAGTTATAGAGAAGGAGCTGGAAGAGATAAGCAGGAAGAGCATGGAGAGGGCGGAAAGGGAGATAAGGTCGCTCTATGTCTGAGCCTGAAGTAGTTTCTTTACGATCTTTTTCACCTCATGAAGAGAACCTTCCCTTGATAATATTGTAATCTTTATAGGACTACTTACGACTAATCCCTTTAAGAGCCTCATTACCTTCTCATCAAAGTGCTCGGAGATCAGGATTAAAACAGACTTATAGGACCGCTCTTCGATAAACGTCTTCAAGAAGACTATGAACTCGTTCAGAAGATCTCCTCTTAAATTAATCGAACCGTATTCATGTTGGGAGAATGGATAGGTTTCTGAAAGCTCTAAGGGCACTAAGATGAACGCTTTAGACAGGAATAGAACATCAAAGTTATCGAGGAACTTCCTTAAGTTTAGGAGTTCTTTGAGGAGAGACGCTATGTAGGGATCCCTATGATAGGGTTTTTCGCTAGGCTCCTCTACCAGTAGGAGGTAAGGCCTCCCTGTCTTATATCTGCTCTTAAGCCACTTCTTATGCCTGAATACTTTCGGATTTATAAGAACGCTGTTTTCATCGAAGAAGAATATGCCTCGAACGTTGGGCTTAGTAGCGTAATCGCATCTTTCCAGCAACTTGATGTACTTCCTTAACTTCAGAAGCGCCCTATACATCATGGGATGAGCCCTGCTCCGTAGCTCCAGGAGCCTTAACAGGGTACCGTCGTATATCGCCTCTCGAATTCTGCGTATCTCCTGGAGGATGACGTAGAGGTTATGTTGTGCGAGTAACGAAACGCGCTGATCCTTAGGTAGCTCCCTGATGTCTGATATATCCCTTGGGGAACACACGGGGCAGCTACACGGTAGCTCCTTCATTTCCTCAAGCCTTAATGTTCCTTGAGGGGTTATGTACCGTCCATCTTTAGCGTAAAGTATGTAGGAGGCGGAATCAAAACTATCATAGCCTAAGGCCACGGCTAAGCTAAGCATTATGGGATGTCCAGCTCCGAATAGGTGAAGAGGCTTAGAGAGGGGTACATGCATACGGGCTACTGCCATTATATCGACAAGTACGTCAAAGCGATAATCCTTCATGAGCTCAGTTGGACTACCCACGGCATACATATCATAATTAAGCTTGGCCAGCTTATGAGCAGAGAGCCTTACGAGACTTAAGTCCATGCCACCTTGTATGGGCGCTACTAATAGCATGTCCTCCGCTTCGGTTTTCAGCAACTTGGCCCTTAACGCCCTTCGAAGAGTCTCTTTCACAGACCAGTTAACAGAATATCTAGCATCCTTAGCGCCAGCAGAGGGCACATCTAAGATAACCCCTATGTCGCTGCCTATCGATCGTTGATACTCCAGGATGAAGTCGGGGTTCACATCTATATACCCGTAAAGTAGGATCTGATACGCGCCTGAATCCGTCATTATGGGGCCTGGGAAGTCCAATAGTTCATGTACGCCTAATTCTATCGCCTTTTCGCCATAGTACTTGCTGATGAGATAGGCGTTAGTTATGATTAGATCGCAGTTGAACTTCTCCCTTAAATCCCTTATGGGGAAAGGAGTTTTCAGGGGATTAACAACAGGCGCTATGGTAGGAGTCTCCACTACTCCATGCTTCGTCTTTAACCTTCCTAGCCTTCCATGTAGGTCGTGCTCGTACACCTCAAAGCTCATGTGACGCTCCTGGCTTTCTTCTCAGCCATATACTCCTCAAAAACCTTTCGTACTCTTTCGGCTATAGGTCCGCTACCCTCTACGACGCCCTCCTCCGTAACCTTGACTTTATTCATGACAATTATGATCCGGGCATCTTCATTATAACTGACCATATGAGGAAAGACCTTCTCTATCCTACGGGCGAGTTCCCTTAAGTCTATTAGCTCCTCCTTAGTTAGAAGCTCTACAACGGCGTTGCCACTTATGAATACCCTGGGGTAAACGTTACCACTATCATCCTTAGCGTCACCTAAGCAGAGATGAAAGTTCTGGGTCTCGAACCCAAGCAACACGCCTTCATAGTTCCTTCCCTGGGATGTCCTTACGAATACGCGCTTGTTTAGCAGAGCCGTTAGCTCGGAGAAGAATTTCTTGGCACCTAACATAGTAAAGCTCATAAATATGCCCCTACCTAATAAGCGTGATCTAAGATTTAAGCCTTAGGGGATGGCCCTTGTCGATCGCCTTGAATGAGGATATCACGATATCAAGCCTGGAGAAAGCAGAGATACCAGGAGTTTACATTTTAAAAGCAAGGGGTAAGGGGAGGTTAAGGGTGGAGCTAGACCTCCCTATGAAGCTGCAAGAACTACTGCATTTCAGATCCGGCGATAAACTAAATATCACGATATCTAAGGAGGAAATAGAGGACGTTGTAGACGATGATCTTTACATGCGCGGAGTAGTCCTAGTTAAAGATAGGGAAGCAACTATAATCTCGATAGGCGGATTAATGTTGAGGGTTAAGGGTAAGGTCGATGGTAAGTTGGATGAGAATGATGAGGTCTTTGTAAGGGTAAGGAGGAGTAACTGATGGATGACTAGGAATTCACCAAAATGCCATGTACATTTTATGATATATTTTATGCCATCCTAATAGCGTCATCGAAGATGCCCTCGTGATAGCATATAAGCCTTGACATTGATTTCAGGGCTCATGGAAGCGCTCTCTATCAATGGAAGTCTCAACCGCATTGGCGAATAATACTTTCGGCGGAGACTCACTATCTCTAGATAAGCCTCATACTTTCTCCTGATCAATAACTAACATATAACGAAGCCCTTATCACAAAAAACCTTAAAGACAGCCCAGTCTCAATAGCATGGGGCACGACGATGAAGGATGCCCTAAGCGAGCAAATTTCACTCATAGAGGAGTTAAGGGGTAACGTTTACGTGGGTCAAGAAGGTACAGCGTCTGAGGCCGTACTTGGAGTACGCGGAGAGGGATATACCCTTAGTAGTTTCCACAGGGATTTCACTAGGCGGCTACTACCCCTAAGCAGACAGATTACCTATCGTAGGCTTAGACACTTACAGAGGATATTAGACGATGAACACGTGAAGAAGCACTGCCAGGTAATAATGACCCTACGCAGGGTCGCTGAATCCCTGAGGATAAACGCTCAGGCTAGGGAGCGCGCGATAAACATATACCTAAGAGCCGCCAAACGGTTGGCTAGAACCGATAAGAAGGAGCTAATAACCCTCGCTGCAGCCAGCATACTTCTGGCCGTAAGAGAGCTGGGACATACGGCGCCTGTGACTCTTCAGGAGATAGTAGATGGCTTTAACGGAAATGGCGCACGAATTAAACCAATGAGAGTCGTAGAAGAGGCTAAGAACATAGAGAGGGCAATAGGCGAACGCATAAGGATAAGGGACTGTAGGGACTATCTCTGGAGGCTAGTGAGTGATATCACAAGAAGCCCGGATATCGAAAAGCGCCTTGCGGCCTTGAACGTAGACATAGGGACCTATAGGCATAAGCTCTTCATTACAGCGTTGAAGCTATTGAAAATCGCTGAGAATAGAAGAGGGGGAAGGAGGCCGTACATAGTAGCTGCTACCGCGCTTTATGCCGCTGATAGGTTTTTAGCCTTTAAAGAGGGGCATAGACCGTTCTTAACGCAAAGGTTGATCGCCAAAAGAGCAGGAGTCTCGGAGTGTACTATTAGAGAACACTACAACGCCATATTCAGGGAGCTAGTGATACGCATGACTGTATTAAGCCTCATCAGCTCCTCTAGCTAGTATCTGTCGAATTGGAGATTTCATGAAATATCAAGGCCTTACATCTTATATCGCCCGAGAAGGTGACCCGAATAGGTTCTCTGGAGAAGTCATGACTGTATACCATGTATAGATAGGAATTCATGTCTGAGAGATCTATTTTCCTGATGTGAACTTCAAAGCTTATGAGCTCAGTGGTATTATCAATACGCGTAATCGTTCTTACCGAAACTAATGCGTCGACACGAGCTTTAATACCATAATGTGAGTACTTCCTTTGTAATGCCGTTAGTTTATTATCCAAAAGAGCAGGTAGTGAGCCTATATCCGATACTTTAGATCCATTTAAGGAGTTCAAGAAGCTCTTAATTGAAAGGATCATGCCTGTTTTAACGTGATATAATAATTTCATGTTAGGCCATAGGGGTAGATCCTTCGATATATGGAGCTGTGTGAAGGCCTGGTCATAAGAGAGTGATACGAGTACTTCCAAATGGACCGTAATGGGGGCGCGGTATTCCTTTTGACTTATGGCTAGATAACCGGGGAGCTTTATAGCGGAAGACGAAGGATCAAGGGTGAGGTTAAGCTTGATAAGTCTTACATCAATTGAATATGGCGCATCTCGCCTAAAATCATTAATCACTTTCCTTATGGTAGAGGAGACCTCTTTTAAAGCTAGTTTTTCCATGATAATAAGGGCCTCACTAAGGGACGAGTCAAAGGTCATAGTGGAAAGTCTTTTCGATACCTTGGAAAGGGAGTGTAGGGAGGCGCGTAAAATTTCAAGTTTGAGGTTATTGCTTAAGGCGTTTAACGTTATAGCTAGGGCTTTCATCTTAAATGTTCTTTGTCTGATCTCATTCAATGCTAAATACGCGTACAGACCATTGAGCAACGTTATCGTTAAAATCAAGGCCATTAGGGAAAGTAAAAACGCGTTTTCCTTCATTTTCGCCACACCCTGACTATAATTACGAAGGACGCATCCCTTTCGGATAGAGATAAATGGAGGAACTTTATTTCATCATGAACCTCAGGAGGCATGGGACCTAACGTCATAATCTGCTTTTCGCCACGGATTATAAGAAGGCTACAGAGGTACTCCTGGGGGAGGTTAGAGGAAAGGATATTATAGGCTTTAGCATATTCGCCTTCTAAGATGGCCTTGATGAATGCCGGTTCGTTAAGGCATGAGCGAAGGAGCTTAGTAGCTTCCTCTTTGTATAGAGCCTCTCTCGCATAAGAAGAAGGCGCCTTTTGAAGAGGCTCATTCCACAATATGAGGATTATTGATATTGAGAGGAGTGTCAAAGAGAGGAGCAGATCATAAAGCGCGATCATCGTGCCCCGAGCGGACATGATAATCACCTAATAGCGAGTATGAGTGTAAGGCTCGAGAAGAGGGATAAGAAATGCATCGTACCAACGAATAATATCACTAAGAAACCTATGAACAGCAATATGGCTAGCATCAAATACATTAGGCTACTCATGGAGCGGAATCACCGTGATCTTATTATTCTTAATGTGAAAGGCATACGATGAGCCTGGTGCTAGCTCGTAATGACCGGCAAAACGGAGCGTATCATTCACTCTTTCGGCATACGAATACCCATCCACTACGACTACCACAGTGTTAGCATTGAGCACTATCGTGTAATTATGACCCGGTATCTCAGGAAGAATTACGATCAGTGAGGCATCATAGCGCATCATGGCCTGAATGGAGCCAAGTACGTACTCACATAATACCTTAGCACATGAGGTCCTCTCGACATCCATGATGTTCGAGCATAAGGGGATTAATATCGACGCTGATAACGAACATATCACAAGCCAGCATGCCAGGCTCATATGCTCTGCTAGGGATTCATTAGGCATCGCTCATCACCTTAAAACCGTTAGCCTCGTTGATTATGACTAGGCTATTAAGACCTGCATGCAGGCCTACTGAGAGGCTTAAAGGTCGCTTCACCATAAACGGAACATAAGTGTCGAGCGTGATGACATTTGAGGAGGATATCAAGAGAAGCGAGGCGCGACCGGAGGGATAAAGGCGTATTACGAGCCTCGCGGGATAAGGAGCGAATACCCCTATTCGAGCTTCACCATGGACATACGCATCACTCAGACCCATCTTCACCTCCTCAAATAAGCGTCGAGCTAACATACGCTGGGCGATGGGCAGAGCTTTCATCAACGAGGAGAAGTTCGAGTATGCTAGCGTGAAAGCGAGTATAAGGTTTGCGAAAAGTATCATTAGGCTTTCCATAGCCAGTTCCATATGACCTTGTCCCAGAGTAGGGGGGAGATTACTAATGATTTAAACCCCATGTGATAAAGGGGTTTAAATATCAACCATAACCCTAGGCATTAGGGCCACATGCAGATCCTAAGCAAGGATGACAAGCTATTGGATCTGATACGAGAAGAAGTGATAGTTCTTCGGGAGCGTATCCAGAAAATGGAAGATGAAGTGGAGGCATTAAGAAAGGTCATCTATGAGGGCAATCTACGTGAAGGGAAGGTGTACTACTTGCGCCTCAGATATTATTTAACCTTTAGGCTTGAGCTCATGAGACGCTTAGGGTGGGAAAATGGTCACGAGAAGGACCTTAAGGGAAGTAGCGGAGATAATGATTAATAATGGTATAGAACTGGACAAAGTAAAGGAGGTGCTCTTTGATCTAGGATTCCCAAAGGAGAGAGTGGAAGAGGTACTATCCAAATATGCTCCGATAGCTCCTCAAAAGAGGTCTTTAACTGAAGTAAAGGATGATTCAGAAACCGAGAAAATGATAGATAATATAGCGATACAAGAAGAATTAAAAAGACAACGCAGAGAACTAGAAAAAATGGAGCAGGACCTGATGAAAGTAATAACTGATATCAGTAACCTAAGTAGGAAAGTTAAGGCTTTAAGCGAACTAAAGAGCGGGCGGCATCTTGAAGAGAAGATCGAGGCGCTGGAAGCTAAGTTATACGGCTTCATAGATGCCATTTTAGATAATGCACCTCAGCTAATGGAGAGCTTAAAGAAAAGAGGACTATATCCATGAGCAAATTCACATGGACTATTAAAGATAAAACCATTTATCTGATCATAGAAGAGAATATCAATATAGAGGAGATACCGCCTATAATATTGTTGAGTATTAAACGAATTATATTATCTTTAGGAGAGAGGAAGGTCAAAAAATTCAAGGAATTATGCATAATTCTTAATAACTCGGAAGCTATTTTGGGAGAGAGGTACTTTAAACATATCCTAGAATATACGCTTGCCATCAGGAATTCAGAGGAACTTATATGTAAAAGTAGAATTAATGATGACGTAAAGTGTATAATCAGAAGCATATTTAGTATTCCTAATGGACTAATTTACATAGATCCTCCTTCTGCGCTGAATATGCTTCGTAAATGGAGTACAAGGCACGTTTTCTTCAAGAAAATATTTAAATTTCTTAGGAAGTGCGAGTATATAAAGGATCAGGGATATCTGCTTGAATATTTAAGAACGAAGTTAGCAGAAGGAAATGATGGGTTAATTAAAAATGTATCTGAAATGGATGAAATTCATGAATTAGTTGATGAATATGATGTAGGGCCTTATATTGTGATGATAATAGATCGCGAAAACGAGGATGAATATGAGTATAAGGTGATGTTAAAGAAACCTATATCGAGCATCGTATCCCAAATAGATATGCATATTGAAAAGGTAACGTACTCATGGGCGCTTAACACAAATTTACATGATATGAACTTAGATGCAATATTAAATCATGTGAGGAATTATGTGAAGACATTCTTGAATAGTAATTACAATTTTTCGAGTTCATTTATCGAGGAACTTGCTACATTCTTTACCTTTAAGATACTTGGTCTAGGTAATATCGCACCATTATTACTTGATGATGAAGTAGAGGAATTCTACGTAGATAAACCCGGTTTACGTGTATATCTCGATCATGCAAAATGGGGTCGATGTATCAGTAATATAAGGCTAGATGAAAAAGACATAGAGGCCTTTCTCACACACGTAAGGCTGGAATCGAAACAGGATTTAACGTATGATAAACCATCGCTTAAAGCGGATATCCATACCAGCATGTTCCATCTTAGGGTCAGCATAGATATCAGTCCCCTCGTCAAGGATGGTATGGCGTTGGACGTCAGGAAATTCCGCTTAAGACCATATACCCTGACGGAGCTGATAGAACTAGGCACGATATCTATTGAGGCAGCGGCGTTCCTCCTTTGTGCTCTAAGACATAGGAGGAACATCGTCATAATAGGGGAACCCGGAAGCGGGAAGACCACATTACTTAACGCCCTGGA
Organism: Thermoprotei archaeon; assembly: GCA_021162845.1. Lineage (GTDB taxonomy): Archaea > Thermoproteota > Thermoprotei > QMSL01 > B3-G16 > JAGGXX01. Next base: position 90,124 of record JAGGXX010000048.1, read on the forward strand.
CTTGTGTGCCCCTAAATACTGGCGGAAGGTGTACATCGAGGATACTTCGGAGAGCATACCTCAGTTAAGTTATGGAAGACATCAACTGAGGCTGAAAGTCCCCACGTACGAGGAGGAGCTATGGTTGAGGAATAGAATTAAGGTCAATAAGAGCATAGAGGTAATTAAGCTACTTCACAGATCCCCTGACTACGTCTTCCTGGGAGAACTTCAGACTAAGGAGCATAGTAAAGCGTTCTTTCATGCGCTTTCAGCAGGCATAAGGGGCATAGCTACCAGTCATGCGAACACGCCGGAGGACATTATCCTGCGATGGACGCAACACCACGATATAAAGCCCTCGAACATAGCGCTCTTAGACCTTATGGTTTTGATGCGTAGGATCCGCAGAAGGGGCTCTAGTCGGAGGAAAGTAGTGCGAATCTGTGAGATAGTATGTCCTCAGGAGCACGAGATTAATGAGAATGACATTATTCTTAGAGACTTATTTGTGCATGACGGTGAGAAGTTAGTGCCCGTAGTTAATCCCTTGAAGTGCGCCTTAATGAAGCGCATTTGTGAGGAGGAAGGATATTCATTAGAGGATCTACTCAGGGAATATGAGCTCTTTTCAAACACATTGAAGTGTTTAGCTCTGGAATCGAAGACCGATGTGAACAGCTTGTTACGCGCTTTCACTAGGCTCTATAGGCAGTTAGACCAAGGAGGGATATTGAGAGAGGCCATGAGGATTGAGGGAGGCGTGAATGACGTTATATGAGATATATAAGAGGTTAGGGTCGATATCGCGTAGGGTTTTCCCCTCTAAGATACTTTCGGTTCGCGACTCTAGGCTTGAGAGAAGCTTAAGGTATCTAAGCCTTGACATAGGCGTAGAGGACATCGTTGGTAGTTCTCTCTTAATAGCGCTCATCGTCCTTACATCCTCACTCCTTACAATACAGGCTCTGATGCGAAGCTTTCCCTTTGCCTTAGTCCTCTCCACAGTTCTAGCCTATATGGCTTTCAAACTGAGCTACGAGATGCCCGTCATGATGAGCCATGATAAGGCGTTTCGGGAACTTAGGACGGTAATCCCTATAGCGGAAGAAGCTATCACTAGATATCTTGAGGAAGGGACCGCCTTAGTAGAGCTTATAGCTCATAATGATATCCTTTTGGACGAGGAAGAGTTGACGCAGTTACGCTTAGGTATGGCGCCTGAGGACGTCCTCCTTCGTAAGACGAGGAAAGTTGCGTTAAACGAGGCATTAGCCCATACATATAGGGCACTAGCATCACTAACTCAGAGCGATATTTCCATGATTGAGGAGAGGAGAGACGGCATTGAAGAGTTAACGAATGAGATCTGTAGGAGGCTGGAGCGCAGGTTAAGCTCCATTGAGACGTATACTATTTCTATACTCACGTTGGGGTTCTTCATGCCATTATTAGCAGCTATGGCAACGATATTCGGCATGATCCCCGTGGATGTCCTACCTTATACCGTCATAGCATACATGGCAATCTTAACGTTAACCTTAAGGTTCCTGAGGGGTGATTAGGCGTGAACAAAAGGCTTACGTTGTCGTGTATATCGATTATCATGAGCTTCACCTTGGGCTTTGCTACATTTATGCTGTACAAACAGGCGATATTAGCTGTACTGGTGAGCGGGGGGATGATACCTTTAACGTTATGGTTACTTAGGGAGGGCTATCGGGAGATTCAGTGGAATAAGGAGTTTCTAAGCTATATCGGCGATCTAGAGGAACTCATTATGGCGCTTAGTAATAGGCTTAAGGTAAGCGGCAGTCCCGAAAGAGCCTTAATGGCAATAGAAGAAGAGCTCAAACCCAAGAATAAGTTCCTAAGACGGGCTCGGATAATGAGGGAACTTATAATGAGAGGAGTCCCTGCATCAAAAGCGCTAAGGCTCCTTGAAAATGGAGAGGAACCGCCTATAGTTAAGGCGTTTTTACAGGAGATAGGGAGATTGCTCGAAGAACGAGGAACGGGTATTACTAGGAGCCTACTCATCATGGTAGACATCTTGAGGAGGAATAGGAAGCTATTGGAGGACTATGAATCTAAGTTAAGGGCGCAAAGGGTGAAAATACGCATGCTTTCCGGAATAAACGCGGCATCATTAGGCTTATTAGCGTATATGACAAAGATCCCTAGGATCATGGACATGCCCTCTTTATCGCACTTCTCACAAGACTTCATTAAGAGACCTATCCTATTCAGTAATGCAGTACATAATAACGCCTTAGTCTTGATATTCATGCTCTTTTCGCTTCTCACCGGTTACTATAGTGCGTGTATAGTACGTGATCCAGAACCCCATAAGGGCCTATTCATCGCCATGGCTATCTTCGGAATGACGTATATGCTCTTAAACGCCTTGCTCGGTTAGACAGGGGTTTAAATAGGTTTCACTGTCCCCCAGATTAGGGGTGTAGGAGTTGAGGAGATTAAGATACGTCATTAAAAGGCTCATCGAGGATATCAGAGCCTCTCCCTTAGTCGAGGAGGGCATGTTGATAGGGATTTCGATAATCATGCTTACAATGCTACTTTCACTCGTAAGCGGGATATTTGGCGGTGTAAAGAGCGCACTCGACGGAGCCAATGGTTCGATGAACTCTATCTTTGATCAGATAGCCTCAGAACTCAACCAGATATGGCAGTATGTGAGCGGGCTTTTCGGTAGTGGAGGCTAAAGTGATCCTTATGAGCTGGGATGAACGCAAAATCCCTCTTATCCTTTTTTCATCAGTCATGACGATATGGCTTATAAGCCTATATAGGCGCATGGGGGATGATGAAGCATTATTCGACGCCATAAGGATGGTGGGCACAAATCAAATGATGGGCACGATGATGATGCTCCTTTCACTGCCTCTCATATGGTACATGATCACATGGGCTAAACTACGGTACAAATCTAAGATGTACGGCGTCGTGAGTATAGGAGAGCAGTACATATGCATCAGATATCTAAGGGGTACTAAGTTCTTAGGAGTAGTGACCATCCAGGGCAATTTGATGAGGGATGAAGGGAATAGTAGAAGGGATCTAAGATATATGTTAACCCATGAGAAGGTGAAGAGCCTCTTCGAATCCTTAAGGAATAGGAGGATAGACTTCGTGTACGTATTGTCCCCAAGAGGATGCGCTCAAGGTGATGACGCTGACGTACAGTCATATGTTATGTTCTTCGTGTATGGCAATAAGGAGGAGGAACTAAGGGATGGCCTTCGCTATGTGGAATCCGCGTGTAGCACGGCATTCCCTGAAGCAGACGTTAAAGTTCTTTCGGGAAAAGAGATCGAGCGCTTATTAGGAGAGAGCATAATCCCCTTAAGCCCCTTCAGATATATGGGAGCCTTAAGAACCGATAAGGACGATCTGGTAGCTTTAAGCTTTAGCAGCGTAGAAGGGCTTGTTAGAAACACGTATAAGGGCTTAGACATCTCGCCGTTGCCTACCATTCCCGCTAGGGGAAAGGAGGAAGAGATTAACATAGGCAGGATCTTAATAGATGGTCGTGAAGGAGAGCCTATCTCCATAAGGCTAAACGACCTCATGACGCATGTAGCTATATTCGGGACCACAGGTAGTGGGAAGACCACGACGGCTGCTACTCTAGCCCTTAGACTTCTCGAGAAAGGCGTAAATGTGCTGATACTGGATTGGCATAACGAGTATAGGAACATAGTACTGAGAGTAGGAGGGAAGGTGTTGGTACCCGGTAGAGGCGCATACCCATTACGAGTTAACCCCTTAGCCCACGGAGGGCAAACCTACGACTTAGCGGAACATGTGGATTTCGTAACGGATATGTTAAGTGAGATCTTCGAGCTTTCCCATCCTCAAGCTTACATGTTGAGAGAGGCTTTAAAAAGAGCATACCTTAAAGCGGTTAATAGAGCCCGAGAGCCTACGCTTATGGATCTGTATAAGGAGATCGAGCAATTCCCTATAAAATCAGGTTGGGATCACGAGACTAAGATGGCATTATGTAGACGGCTTAAGCTCCTCATTGAAGGACAGATAGGCGAGGTATTCACACAGGGCGATGGTATAGATGTCAAAGAGCTCTTAAACGGCAGAATAATCTCTGTGGAGCTAGGGCATCTCAGGAACTTAGATGCCAGGCGGCTTTTAGTCTATAGCATCCTTAAAATGATATATGATTACCGTACACGTGCGAATTCTACATGTAATGAACTTAGACATGTAATAATAATAGAAGAAGCTAGGAACATATTACCAGTACGAAACGATAGGTATCAGAGGTCATGTACTATCGCTGAGAGAATGCTAACTGAGCTTAGGAAGTATGGTGAGGGGATCATAGCGATAGCTCAGTCACCAGCTGACGTTTCAAGGGATGTACTCAGGAATACCTCCATTAAGATAATTCATGCGATAAGGGATATCAACGATGTACGAACCCTATCTAGGACAATAGGGCTGGACGACGAGAAAATGCGGATATTTACTAAACTTAGTGTGGGGGAAGCTGTTCTTTATGCACCTCACTTAAGCGAGCCTGTTATTATCAGAGTGGAACCACATGATCTCATAAAGAGAGAGGAAGTACTATACCCTGAGATCATCATCGAATAATGATGAGATTCGCTTAGATAGCCCGATGGGGTCATAAATGCTTAACCAGTTGACGCTTCCCGGAGCATATCGCTCTAAGGCTTCCCCCCTTATTATGGTAAGGAGTAGCTCGACTGCGGCCTCTACAGAAAGGCCGGTAACGTTGAGTTCTCTAACGAGTTTATCACCGTAAAAGCCTAGCGCTTCCTCAAGTGATACTCCAAGAAGCTCCGCCTCTACGTTCTCCCTCACCTTATTAAGATGCCATCCTCTCGCCTTTAACCTAAGGGCGAGCTCCCATGGATCTAGCCGAAGCACTATGACCACCTTAACGAGATGTGGGAAGAGGACGTCCGGAATTAGAGAGTCGATTACATAGGGCTGGGAGCCTGCGTGACGTGAGAGAACTTCTCTAGCAACTGTGACGTCTACTTCATAGCTCGCCCTTTTAGCGTCATAGCCTGTTATAAGCCCCATGTTTAATGCAAAGCGCGCGAAATCGAGATAGGGGATACCCAATTTCTTAGAGAGAAGCTTAGCTAGGGTGGTCTTACCAACACCCGGCGTTCCGGTGATAATTATCGATAATGACATATGATATCGATAAGAATCTTGGTTAATATTTAAGGTGCTGGAAGAAAAGTTGCATGGTGAGATATAGATTTATTCTATAAATATTTCAAAAATGCTTTTTTATCTAGGAGTTAGGATGCCACTTATTCTGTCTCCTCTTTCTCCTCTTCTGTTCCTCCTTTACCTTTCTTCTCCTCTTCTAGCTTGCTAGCGGCTATGATATCATCTATCCTTAGTAACAACGTGGCTACTTCGAGAGCGGATCTTATAGCCTGTAGTTTAACACTTATGGGCTCAATGACGCCTTTAGCGACCATGTCACTGACCTTGCCTTCAAAGACGTCAACGCCATACTTCCAGCCATCTCCCTTCTCGTGAGCCGCCCTGAGCTCGGTTATTATGTCTATTGGATCTAGGCCTGCGTTCTCTGCAAGGGTCCTAGGTATGACTTCTATGGCATTAGCGAATGCCTCTATGGCTAATTGCTCTCGGCCACCTATCTTCGCGGCATACTTCCTCAGCTCTTTAGCTATCTCAGCTTCACTCGCGCCACCACCTGGGACTATCTTGCAGTCCTCTATGGCATCAGCGACTACGCTTACAGCGTCCGTAAGTGAGCGCTCAGCCTCGTCCACAAACTTCTCAAGACCTCCTCTTACTAGTATGCTTACTGCTTTTGGGTTTTTGCATCCTTCTACGAATACCATTTTGTCGTCTGCTACCTTCCTCTCCTCGACTAGTTTGGCGTAGCCTAGATCCTTCTCAGTTAGATCCT
>JAGGXX010000038.1 GCA_021162845.1 Thermoprotei archaeon
AGGAGGGCTGATGTTAGGGCTTGGAGCATCATAATCTCATTACTCAGTCTTGCTGAAATTCTAACTTGGATCTTATCAATAGCTGATAACCTTGCGGGAGAGCTAAGAGGTAGTAGAGAGGGAGATAGTTGGGGCTTTAGCCTTAGCAGGAGTCTAAAGAGGTATTACATGAGGTGAGGTGTTATGGTTGTAGTAAACCTCTACACGCATTCTATAACTAATACGTTCTCAGCCCTTAACCTCTTGGGCTATCTCTACCTCATAAAGGAGAGTGGGGCTGGTGTAATAAAGGGGGTTTACCCAGAGGCAGGTTGGTATAGAATCGAGGTGCTAACAAACTCTAAGGAGTGGTTACTGGAGAGATTAGAAAAGGGTTTGAAGGAAGCTGTAGCAAGAGCTATCATAAAAGGTGAAAAAGAGAGGATATCCTTCGGCTCCTTTACATATAATGTCAACAGGTATGTTAAGAAGCTAAAAAGCGTTCTAGATAGCATAGGAGAGATAGGCATCAAGAACTTAGAAGATGTGATCTTTAGACCTAGACATCATGGAAGAGAAGGAGGGAGAGTAAGTAAGCCAGCTATAACTGGCTCCCCCTCGCTTTTCCTTGCTCCAGAGCTGGGGAAGTACGCTACAAGCGGAGTGCTTTACGTATCAAAATATCCACGCTTCGACTATGCTTGCATTTCCATAAGCTATGTGGGACTAAGGTACATGACCTTCAACTTGAGATTTAGAAGGGAGAGAGTGGATCATTATCTGATCGTAGCCCCAAGCGTGGTAGCTCCTCTAAACTATTTCGAGGCTAGAAGTTTTTACACAATATGCAGGAGCATCTCAATACTCTCTAGAATAACCTCTAGAGCAATTGGAAGAGCTTTCAAGAGGAAAAAGCAAGAGGAGGAAAGAGCACTTGGGTTATCATCCATAGGCTTTTTTGTATTACTATCCCCCTACTTTAAAGAAATTGCAAGCTTAGAGGAGAGTTTAGGAAAGCTCAGGCTCGTCGAGTATATAGTAGAACAAAGTGATCGAATGGCAGTAAGGTTGTTCAATAGCTTTCCTCTTTCTGGTGTTAGGAGACTGCCAGACTCGCTCGCTGGAGAATTCCTTACAAATCCTGAACGCTTAGCCTCCTTAGCCTTGGAAGCCCCAGAATACTTCCACCTGCTTGGGGAGTACCTCCTAACTGGGCACCACGAGACTTACATAAATGCCATGAGGACTCTCGCAAGAGTATTAAGTAATGGAGAGATCTCCTCCTTCAATAGGGATCTCGCCAAAGATTTATTGGTGAACTCTAGAAGAAGAGTATAGAAAACATCTCACATAAACGGTAGTGCTACTGGTACTTCTCGTCGATTAAGAAAACTTAGGAGAAGGAAGGTTTTATAAGTAACAGGGGTGTTACTTAGTAATAGGGGTGTTACTCATGCTTTTTGATCCTAGACCTAAAGAGAGGAGGAATGAACTATTTAATAGGACTAAAGAACTAGAAGTTCTCTCCAAGTATGTAACTTCAGGATCTCCTATTATCCTATGTCTTGGTATAAGAAGAGTTGGAAAGACTTCAGTATTAAAGGTCTTTATCAATGAAAATAATTATCCCGTCCTATATATTGACGCTAGGAGATTAGCTGAGGTAGGATATACTAAGCAGGGATTATACAGTTTAATTTCTGAAGAGTTTGCGAGGATTAAAGGAAGATTTGCTACGATCATAGAGTATTTAAAGGCTATTAGGGGTGTAAATGTTGCAGGTCATGGAGTAGAGTTTAATTGGAGAAGTAAAGAGCTATCAATTTCATCCATTCTTATGAAAATGAACGAATATGCTGAGGATACTGGAACGGTCTTTATCATGGCTATTGATGAAGCACAATACTTAAGGTTCTTAAAAGGTCATAATAGGATAGACTTTGGATATATTATAGCGTATAGTTATGATAACTTGAGGAGAGTGAAGTTTATACTAGCTGGCTCTGAGGTGGGATTATTATATAGATTCCTCGGGTTTAGTAATCCCTCAAGTCCGCTCTACGGAAGAGTTAGGGATGAGCTGTTTGTTGAGAGGTTTTCTAGGGAGCTTTCAATTGAATTTTTAGAACGTGGTTTTGAAGAAGCTGGCATATCTGTGTCAGAGAGAGTGATAGAGGAAGTAGTTGATCTCCTTGATGGGATTGTTGGATGGTTAGCTTACTTTGGTTATAGATTCCTGCAAACTGGTAGGTATGATATAATCGATCAAATATACAATGAGGCGATTAATATAGCTTTAAGTGAACTTAAGAAGCTCACAAGCCTTTCACCATTATATGCATATGTATTGAGAGCCTTAGCGTCAGGTTTTGATAGTTGGAGTGAGATAAAGAGAGCTGTAGAAATATGGGCAGGAAGGCGTATGTCTTCAACTACCATAAGCAGGCTTTTAGCTAACTTAGTTGATATGAGTATAATAAGTAAGGAGAATGGAAGATATGCATTTCTCGACCCTATATACAAACATGCGTCAAAACAACTATAGAATCATACTTTAATGCACATTTTCAGAACTTATACTGATGAATTGGTAATGTTACGAAGGTTTACCTTAGAAGGCTGAATCTGTGCTGAGCATTTTAATTGACTGCTCACTCGTCAGCGATCCCAGCATATGTTCCTATAACAGCAATAGTTACATTTGGCGCTATGAGATGGCGGTGGTGGCTCCTCGGTTCTATATATGTCATGTAGTCCTCTTGTGGCTTCCTCTACGAGTCTTCTGATCCAAGGGGAAAGCGGCATCCATAACACCTTGTAATCGTCCCCTATGAAGCCTAGTTCTGATGCTGGAATCTTTAGGCTCTCCTCGACGCACATGGCGTAGGCTCCTGCTTGAGCGATTATATGAGCGTATCTGTTGCGGAGGCTTCGCCGTGAGAGCTTGGTTAGGAGCTTGGCTTCTATTACCTTCGCATGACCGTTGTGTAATATTATGAGGTCTACGACTCCTTGTAGGCCTAGTTTCAGGCTTCGTACTTTTACTTGGGCTAGGGTTTTCCCTTTGATGCTTCCAAGCGCGCTTAAGATGTGATTTATGGTGAACTTCTTGGCGTCCCACATGGATTCCGTGGTGAAATCCCTTTCAATGAAGAGACGGTAATATGCATAGCGCGGGCAGTAGACGTACTCCTTTAGTAGGATTACAGGGAGGAGAGGCCTAGAGTACCCAGATCCTCGGGCTAGTGTAGAGGGGCCCCATTGCCTTTCCAATTATGATCGCCTCCTCAACGCTTTTGTTGGGAACTATGAATACTATCAGGGAATCCTTATCCTCATCGATCATCCTTCTGCTTAATCTAGCTATGTCCTTAGCTAGGCCTGTTCCGCCTGGACCCACGAACGCACTGCGTTGTACCCTGGTGAGGCCGAAACCCTTTAGGCGTTCGGCTATCTTCAGCCTCGAGCTATTGTCTGATATGTCGTATACTACGATTATACGCAAGGGGATCACCACCAGGCCCTATATCCCATATATTCAGGGCGTGAGCCCCTTAGGTATGAGGCAAGACGAGCTGCTTCTTCCCTTATTATCTCATGGAGCAGGCGTTTCCTCTTGCCATATATGTGAGGAGCATTAAGGGATTCGAGGATTACCATTGCTACTTGGCGACGGGATTCGTATGTCAGGAAGCCGTGGACTACCTCGAGCTTAATCCTGCTTAAGTTGGCTATCAGTGGTTTATCGACAGCTGCTGGGCGGAATTGTTCCATGAAGTCGAAGACCAGGGTTTCCTTTCCGCTCTTCTCGGCGTGAAGGAATCCTCCGTACGGGTCAAAGCCTACTAGGATTAGGGATCGCTCTACCGTGGCGCGTAGGATTCCATAGCCGTAGTTCAGCGCAAGGTTAAAGGGATCGTCGGATTCCTGGTTCCTCCCTGTGAACCCTATCCCCTCTGGAATTAGGTAAGCGGCTATGTTAGACCAGTATCTCCTCGCTGCCCATGATTCCGTTTCGCGTACTTCAGCTGGGCTTATATCGCTTGATGATTTCAGGCGGGATCTGAGTTCATCAGCGATGTTGTCTATGATATATGATTCCTCGCGTAGTTCCGGTAACCTACGGCTCTTAGCGAAGTAGCGTAGAACCGCGGCTTGGTTATGAAGTTTGCATGCGATTATCCTTACTGCAGCCCGTAGGCCTTTTCCATTGAGCATAGCTTCATATTGGGCTCTGCGCGTCGCTACTGTCTTATTGACCAGCGGGGACCATATCCTAGCGATGGGGGTTCCACGTCTATTGAGGAAGACTACGTCTATACCCTGGTTTACGAGTTGCCTGATCGCGGCGGAGGTGATCAAGGTTCGTGAGGTACCGATCATCAGGGTATCACATACTGCTGCGCTGAGTTCGACCTTGGCCTTCTGCGTCTTATTTTCAGCGACGACTATGCCATTTCTGACGTGAACGTACCACCCGGGAGTACCGAGGAATACCGCCTTAAACTCGATCATGGCATACACCCAGGAATGGACACGTCCTCGGACATCGTGCTCTATTGGCGGGGCCTGGGTCTTCTTCATAGTAGACGACTCTAGCTATTTTATCACGGACGTCTAGGACTCTCCTGCGCAATTCCTCGCTAGCGGGTATTACCCTATATCTGAGCCCATTATGATGCGGATAGACGAATACGCCATAGTTTACTGGGGTAAGCGCTGTGGCTTCAAGGGCCATCGCATAGGCTACGACCGCTAGTTCTTTATTCTGTCGGCGATTGCTGGCGAATTCATATGGCACTATACCTACTACTAAATCCGGACGAACTGTATCCGAGAGACCTATGAGTGATGCGCGGACGTTCGGCTCCACAGCGATGGGCAGTGGTTTACCTAGGACTAACCATTGAAGTGCCATAGCTGATGCGTGGTCGTATATCTTGCTAGCTATCTGTCTGACCTCGCGGCTCATGCGCCTCATTAAGGCATGCTTTACATTAGCGTATTTCCTTACATCGAGTATGCCTTTCATAGCAAGCCTAAATGGGGTTAAGAAGGCTTCATGGATGAGTCTACCGTTCTCTAGGACCGCTCCTTCCGCCTTCAGACCTTCTACCCTAGTTAGATAGACATCCCTATGGGTAGGACAAGGGGAGCCAAGCTCTGAAACCGTCGGCAGATATCCATAGCGCGGTCGAACCCTTTCACTCCAACCCCTGAAATCGGATACGTCCTCGCTGAGTTCAAGCGCCAGCACCTTATAGGATACTATATCAGAGAATATCATGTGGTATCACCCTTCCGTGCTCTCCGAACTCCTCCTGGTTCTCACCTTCATCAGGAGGGGGAATCTGAGGCATATGCTGGATATGGCGGCCGTTCCTCTCGGGAGGAGGGGGAGCTTGCTTAGGATGTCCTTTGCTGTGCTCTCGAGTATCGGCTGTACGAAGCTTAGGTCCGTTGTGCAGTCGAGGCGTAGGAGGACTTTCGTACCGCATTGGCTGAATATGTCCTTGTCGAGGCCTACGATCCTCTGGCTTGCGATGCATAGCCCTATTTTGAATTTCCTTCCCTAGCTATGGTTCTGAGCATCTTCTTGGAGTACGTCTCTTCGTCCTGTGGCGCGAACCTGTGCCCCTCGTCTACTATGACCATTAGTGGTGGTATGGTTCCCTTTTTCCTAGCTTGGAATACCTTCTTGAGTACTGTTGCCATTAGCGCTCTTCTCGCTCTTTCCTCTATTTCGCCGCTTAGGTCTATTATGGTGGCTGTGGATGGCTTTATCATGTCCTGGGGCTTAAAGCCTGGGCCTAGTATGCCTAGTTCCTCGATTACGGCGAGCCTTCTCTTCACCGCTAGTAGCGTGCTCTGGAGGAACTTATGTTCGTAGGCTATGTCCTCTATGGCTGTGAGGAGGTCGTCTAGTGTGACCTTCCGGCCTTTTCGTTTGAGCATCTTCTTGTAGGCTAGGTATATGAGGTCTGATTGTATGTCGGTCATGTTGCATATCTCGGCTAGGGCTTCTGGGTCTAGGTCGGTTAGCCTCACGGTGAGCTCTCTCTGCCCTTCCCTCGCTGAGCGGGATACTGCGTATTCTATCACGCGGTAGGTCCTTGGCGTGAGATCTAGGTGGGCTAGTTCATCGGCTTTATGGAGGTTGGGCTTCGCTAGGCTTGAGTACTCGCCGTGGGGGTCTATTATTAGGACTGGGATCCCCTTTTGTAGTAGTTCCTCGGCCAGTACGCTGCAGAAGTAGGATTTGCCTCCTCCTGTCGCGCCTAGTACGATTACGTGGTGGGTCAATAGCGTTCTTGGATCGAGTTCTACCTTTATCTCCTCTTGGCCCCATAGGTTTCCTAGGTAGAGGCCGTGTTGTGCTATGCCTAGTGCTTTCCTCAGGGTCTTCTTAGTCGCCTTGTATACCTTTGCGCCTGGCTCTGGTGGTATGCAGGGCGGGACAAACTGTCCATCATCTGCTAGTATCCCAAGTGCGTCTACCTCGGATGTCCTCCACCTGCCTTGTCTCACGTTGAACCTGTAGGCGGCGGGTAATTGGGCGAGTAGGCTGTCGGCTAGGAACTTGGGGTTGGAGTAGTACTCGTTGTAGATGGTTATCTTGGATATCTTCCCTAGTATGGTCCCCTTCTCGCATGGTACTTCCACGAAGTCACCTACCTCTATGTCCACTTTTTCCCCTGCTTGGAAGTGGAAGGTTAGGTGTGTGGGCTCCTTTCCTGCCGATATGACTATCCCCAGCTCCTCTGGTCCCTCTTGATCCACTATTGACCTGATACGTCCCCTGAGGTACCCGTCTTCTAGGCTTGTCTGTCTCATGGCTGGCCCACCTGCCCTTTCATCTGGTCTATGAGCCTGATGCATGCGTAGTTTATGGCGCTCTCGACTTGGCGTTTGATCCACTGGATATACGTCCTGCACTTCATCTTGGCCTCGAAGATCACGTTCAGGCCATAGGGTTCCTTCTCCTTTTTGAATGGGGATGGCGTTATGAGGGAGCTTATTATGGGTAGTATGGCCTTCTGCGTCTCGACTGGGTCCTCATTGGTTATGAACTCGAACTTGATCACTTCTCCCTTTATGTTCGCGTAGAACTCGTAGTAGTTCTTGATCTCCTTCCCCCTCTCCTTCTCCACTAGGATTGGGGCGGTGACGTCTCCGTCCTCTAGTACCATTTTTAGAAAGACGTAATCGTTGGTTCTAGCCCCTTTAAGGTCCAGCTTATCCTCTATCGCCTTGAAGAACCTCATGTCCCTTGGTGAGGTGCTTACCCCGACTATCAGCGTATCGTTCTTGGATGCCCTTTGCAGTAGTGCTTTGAAGGCCCTTGTCACCTTATCGTGGAGGTGGGCTAGCCTCTTGCAGTCCCTAGCCAATATGAAGCCGTGTGGTATTAGGGATCCCTTAGTGAACAGGATCTTGGCATCAGTGTTCTCGAGGAGGTCGGCGCATGCGCTGTACCGCTGTATCTCCTTTAGTAGCCTTGATGCTATCTTCCTCCCGAAGATCAATAGCTCGGGGTACTCAGTGCTGAGCTCGTAGAATAGCTCGTTCTCCTCGTAGGGCTCCCTCTCAGCGTATTGCTCTATCCTCGGCCTAAGGAAGATCTGGGACTTCGCTAACATGTTCCACTCATAGCTGGAGTAGACGGCGCATGCGGCTATATACGATATCGAGAGGGGGAATAGGTTCTTGAGCAGGTAGTTGGAGAGCAAGTACTCGGAGGTCTCGCCTCCTATGCTTATGTTATGGAGGTAGAGGAGCGCGTAGTAGCTCTTGTCGTGGATTATCCTGTCGCCTTTTATTACGTCCGAGACCCCTAGCTCGCTTGGGCTGGACTTTAGCAGGGATTCCCTTATCTCCCTGGCCTTGGATATGTGAAAGCCCAGTCGCTCAAATATCTTAGATATCTTCCTCTCTATCCCCGTCCTCTTGGCCATGTCCAGCGTCGTTAGCGGTATGAACTCATCTACGGATAACGTGAAGATCGGGCTTTCCTTTATCATTTCAGCTAGTTCGCTGATGGAGTCCCTTACGAGCTTGTAGAGGCCTGAACCCTCATACTTCAGAAAGCCGAGTCCCTCGAGGTCATTCAAGTAATCCCTTGTGGCCCGTTCTGTTATGCCCAACCTTTCGGCTACGTCTCTTACCCTTATGAAGCCTTTCTCTACTTGGACTTCGATGCATACTTGAAGCACTGTGGTTAATCGATCCCTGTAGGTGGCGATGGTCTTTACCATTTAAGTTTTTTGGGAAATAGTATTCCTTATATGTGGGGAGAGTGGGGCGAAAGTAATATGATAAGAAGTTAATTTCCTATCAATTTAAGAATAGAAGATGGAAAATTTTGAGAATATGATCATTCAACTACACTCGTCAAGGTTTCTCACAGGATGTTTCTATACGCGTCGTCAACGGCGAATCGTGCTCTGATGTCGTATCCAGAAACAATACAGGCTATGAAATTTCTCGTGACGTTTATAGGTTACGCGAGATCGTGCTTTCGAAGCTGGAGGCCCTGAGCAGGCTTCACAAAGTCCGGATCGAGTCATGTGAGATATGGCTGTTGAACTGGTTCGTGCCTAATGGCCCTTAGCGTGTCCTTGGCAGCCTCCCACTCGTCACTTGAATCAATCCTCTTTCCTCACTATTACTACTGGGATCCTTGCCTTCTTCAGGAGTTCGTAGAAGTCCTCTAGAGGCATTCCCGATAGCCGTTGGGCTAGTCTTAGATCCCCCATTTCTACATATAGCCTCAGGGCAGCCCTCACCCTGGGCGGTTGTCTGTTTATGAATTCCCAGTCGGCCCTACTACGCCTAACCTCACGCTCAAACTCATCTTCCAGGATATGCTCCTCCTTGAGCCCCATTCTTCTGGCTAGGTCTTTTCTTAGGGAATACATGTCCGGTATCCTCACTATACTCTTTAAGCCCCTCCTCTAAATCCTTTATCAGCCCCTTTTCGTAGAGGTATTCGATTAGCTCTAGGCTCCTCCAGACCTTAATTTCTCTGAACTCTTCGTAGTACTCGACTAATCTCAGAATGCCCTTATTCTCCGTCAGGCAGATGCACTTTTCCCTCCAGGCTATGGCGAAGGCGTACGCCTCTGGGGGATCCAGCGCTGGGATCCTAGGATCTGAGGTCGAGATCTCCAATATCCTCCTCACGAGCGAAAGCAGTTCTGACTTGAAGGGATATATCACTAGGAAGCCTTTGGCCAGCAGGTTGGACACGTACTCTATGGTTCTTTCCGTTCTCGTCTCGTCTAAGACCTCTTCGGTCACGAAGACATAATCAAAAACTTTCTCCATGAGCTTCCTCGCTCTATACCTGGACCAATCTATCAGGAAACACGTGTCGATGCTCGCTATCATGAGCGTTCCCTCAGGACAACCTTAGGGATGCGGGCTTCTATGCGTAGCTCCTCGAACTCGTCGACTGTTAGCCCAGCGAGCTTCGCTGCTTTATAGGAATCGCCCGTCTCTATGAATAGTCTTAGCGCTGCCTTTATCTTCGGAGGTTGTCTGTTTATGAATTCCCAGTCGGCCCTACTACGCCTAACCTCACGCTCAAACTCATCCTCTGATAGGTATTTTTCCTTCATCTCTGCCCGCATGTAATATGCATCTCATCGGTTTAAACGTAGCGTTATATAGGTGCTATTGAAGGAGCCGAAGATGCATAAGGACGGAGCATCCTAAGCGTCGCGCACTAAAGGCCGTTGGTTCTATGATTTTATAAGCTAAGATGCTGAAATATATGACGTGGGACTTGTATGAGGTTTAAGCGTCTTTCATCCGCGTGTGGCCTTAAGGTTTCGACGATATCTTTAGGCACCTGGCATCTGCCTAGGCTACCTGAGAGGGATGATTGGGGGGCATATAAGATCGATAAGGAGGAGCTTAAGAAGGTCCTTAAGGTGGCGATAGATAACGGTCTAACGTTCATAGATACCGCTAACAGGTATCATGGAGGGATGTCACCCGTTGATCTCAGGCATGTGGGTAATGCCGAAAGGCTGCTTGGAGAGCTCCTGAAGGCTTACGATAGACAAGAGCTTGTGATCGCCACTAAGGTGGCTGGTAGGATGGGGCCTGGTCCGAACGACGAGGGGTTGAGCAGGAAGCACGTGATGTGGCAGATAGGTGAGAGCCTGAGGAGGCTTCGGATGGATTATGTGGACATATATTATATGCATAGGCATGACCCGGAGACCCCTAAGCTCGAGATCATGAGGACCTTCACCTACTTGGTTCAGCAGGGCCTGATCAGGTACATCGGAGCGAGCAATATACCGGCGCTAGACCTAATGGAGTTCCTCTATCTAATTAAGGAGTATCGGCTAGAGCCTATCGTTGTGCTCCAGTATAAATATAACCTGATGGAGAGGGGGATAGAGCGGGACATAATCCCGGTGGCCAAGAGGCATGGGTTGGGGTTAGCGGTATACTCCCCACTCGCCCAAGGAGTGTTAACCGGTAAATACATCGATGTTAAAAGCAGGAAATGGCGGATCCCGGAGCTGTCCCGCGCCACTTACATGAAATCCATCTCTAGGAGGTACTTCACTGATGAGAACCTAGGCTTCCTCCTAGATTACATGGAGTTTGCCCGAAGCAAAGGCCTGACGCCAGCGCAGCTCTCGCTGGCTTGGACCATTAACATGGAGCGAAGGTGGAAGGTACCAATAATACCAATCGTAAGCGTCTCAAGGCTTTCCCATCTCGAGGAGGCATTAGCGGCAGCTGATGTTCAGCTAAACGATGATGATCTTAAGTACCTGGATGAGCTGAGCACGAAAGCTAAAGTCCTGTAAGGATGTCGGGGCAACCCTTCCCTCTCCGCTGAGCAAGCGTCCTAGAAATCCCGGATCTCATCGATCATTGCTAAGTTGGTCAGGGCATTAGAGGTGGCAAGGCTCATCTCCCTTAAGGTCTTGGGTATGGTAGTCAGGATAGGGATTTGAACGAGCGCATCTATTAGAATCATGAGCAGGAAGGGGGATGAGGGGCCGAGGTACTCCCAAAGGAGGCCTGAGGGTTAGGGAGACAAGGCTACATTGAAGGGAGCTTGAAACATTAAACTAAATATTAAGTGGCTTATCTATTATATTCAGAGTTCGAATATTCGGATGTGGAGCCCTTGGGGCGAAGGCATGATGCTTACTATGCTAGATGCATCCTGGATTGCGCGTTCATGCAAGTTAGGGCGCTCAGCGCGCTTCCTTTCCCATGCCTGGATCCGCCTGCGGTCGTCACCCCCTTGTTAAGGAGGCTTGACCTCTCCGACTATAAGGTGAGAAGCTTCTGGAGGTTCGCTAAGAAGATCGCTAGCAAGAGCGGGGAGGGAAGGGCATGGACCATCTTCAAGTTTAGGGATCTGAACTTCAACATACTACTCAAATTTAAGCATGGGCCTGTGTATAAGATCGATGATGCCTTCGTTGATAGAATCTCATGCTTGAGGATACCATCTAGGTGTGTGGAGATACCGCATTCGAACCTCCTTTACGTTTACCTTCATGGCTCCTTAGAGGGCTCGGTATGCATGCGAATTAACGTGGTTCACATGCTTAGCCAGCTGGCCGAGTATGAAGGGTTAGGGTGCGTGATGACCATAAAGTCCTTAGTGGAGAACTTGATTGAGGGAAACTTTGACGACAAAAGCTTTGACGACCTGCTATGCGTAATGAGGGTTCTTTGGAGATATCGCAAGGTCCTTCGTGAGTTCTTGCCACACGTTCCTTTGAGTAGGAAGGAGCTGATAAAGTACTCCCCAGCCATGCGGCATACCCTCAGTTCGCTGAGGAAAGAGGGCTTTCCAGCTAAGAGAAAGCAGAGCATTTTTCAATAACAATTATCAATAAATATCATGCGATATCCTGAAATTCGTGGAGATGGTTCTGTAATTATTTGGAACCTCAGATGCGTGTGCTACTAGCCTTACCCCCTGACATACACACCTTGGAAATCTACCGCTCATTAGGCCTTAAGGCTCCCCCGTTGGGCTTAGCGTATATCGCTGCGATCCTGGAGAGGGCGGGCCATAAGGTCCGGATACTGGACTCGCCCACCTTAGAGGTCACGACCTCGGACTTCATAAGGGAGGTAAAATCCTGGGGGCCAGATGTCGTCGGCTTATCGGTGCTCACGCCCACCGCTCCGAAAGCCTACAGGGCCATACGCCTTATCAAGGAGCTTTACCCACATCTGCCGGTGGTGGTCGGCGGCCCGCACCCTACCTTCATGTACGAGGAAGCCCTGAAGATGGGAGCCGACGTGGTGGTTCTAGGTGAGGGCGAGCTCACCTCGTTAGAGCTGATGAATACCATAGAGGAGCATGGGCTTAATGTAGATGCTCTCGAAAGGGTTAGGGGTATAGCCTTCCTGAAGGAAGGGAGGCCTGTGATAACTCCTCCTAGGCCTCTCATAAGGGATCTCGATAGCATACCTTGGCCTGCGAGGCACCTGCTACCGATGGAGAGGTACACCTTATTTAACAAACCTATTAAAGCAGCTCACATAATGGCGATATACTTTGGCGTCGAGTCGGGCTCTCAGAGGACTTTGAACAGGGTGGGTAAGGGGATAAGGTTAGAGCAAGCAGTACGCGTCTTCCAGTGGGTTAAGGAGCTTAAGGGGGTCGCGGTCGGATCCTTCATCCTGGGGTTCCCTTGGGAGACATTGGATGAGATGAGAAGGAC
>JAGGXX010000054.1 GCA_021162845.1 Thermoprotei archaeon
GAGGCTCATCGATTTATGTCATAGGCACGGCGTTTTCTTCTTCTTTCATAGTGATGGCTGGATTGAGCCTATATTGCCAGATCTCGTTGAGATAGGGGTCGATATACTTAATCCCGTACAGCCTGAGTGCATGGATCCCGGCGAGGTTTACGCTAGGTATGGTGAGAGGCTCTGCTTAGAGGGAACGATTTCCGTCCAGAGTACCTTGCCGTTCGGAAGCGAGGGAGATGTCATTAATGAGGTGAGGATGAGGATCGGGACTATAGGCCCTACTGGCCTGATACTAGGGCCGACACACGCGATTCAACCCGATACGCCCCTTGAAAATATAATGGCATTATACGATGCCGCGATTAAGTATGGTACGTTCCATAGGCACTGAGCTCGTATTCCAGAGACGTATTGTTTAGGGACGTTATCCCTCGGAAAGTATTATGGGTCGTCGCTCTACTAGAGCACGAGTTATCTTCTTTCGACCATTACGTAGCGCCCGCCATAAAGTACCTCGGGATATGCCCATGCGTTTGGCAGCTTCCTCCTGTGTGAGATCCTCGAGGTAGACCAGCCTAAGCGCCTCAAGTTCATCTGGCATTAGGTAAATGGGTTCATTGGGAACGGGAAGGCCGCGTTCATCAAAGGGCACGAAAGTCACATACCGGATATTCATTCCTATGAACCTGTACTTAGGGGGTCTACCACGGCCTCTGCGTCCCCAACGCCATCTCCATGGCGGGGATTGCATGATATACAACACCTACGGGATCTTAACTACGCCTATCTTCAATGAGACGTACAATCTTGATTAAGCTAACTATCTAAAAAACTTTGCTCGAAGATATCGTAACGCCTACTCCCCTTCCCGACTACTCATATGATGTATTAGCGGGGTATCCCAAGCTGAGGTGGCTCCTTAGCTGAGATGAAGTTGGCCTTACGCTCTTTCGCGCCCCTCTAATATCTTTTTCAACTCCTTAATCCGCTCTTCAACGCTTCTCAACTCATCTTGGATATCACGCAATTCCTCTTCGAGCATAGCCTTATAGTCCTCTAGCATATCTAGTTCTTCCTCAGGAGTATGAGGGAAGGGCGGCATGGGATATGGTGGCATGAACTGAGGGTAAGGTGGTGGGTAGAACTGCTGAGAGGGTTGTTGGCTCTGTTGGGTTTGTTGTTGTGGTTGAGGTTGGGTAGTCGGAGTATAGGGCATAGGCATCATGGGCATGGGTGGAAAGTACCACCAGGGAAATCTCCTATATCTCCTAAACCAACGATACATGATTAAACACCGAGTAATAATGAATTCATGCTCGAATATATGCTTATAGCTGGGTGAAAAGTCTATGCTATCATTGGAGAAAACCTTATATTGTGCAATAGCACAATAATTGGTGGTGAGATAAATATGGGTTGGGGCTGGGGTAGAGGAAGAGGAGGATGGATAGGGCCCTGGCCAGGTAGAGGGCCTTTCAGTTACCTACCACCATGGCAGAGACCTGGATGGTTATTCGGTAGAGGAAGTTGCTGGTGGCTCTTCGGCTACCCAGGATGGGCCTATTACAGGGCGTATCCCTTCTATGGCTTCCCAGCATGGCCCTATCCCTATGCATATCCCTATGCGATGATGTACCCGTACTTCCCAAGGCCATGGTACTACCCTTACCCATGGTAAGACGGAGGTGATACCATGTACCCCTACTACTGGGGTTACTACCCGTACATGATGCCCTATCCGATTGATCCATTCGCCTTAATGTACATGTGGTCGTATCTATGGATGTATTGGATATCAATGATGTACTACATAGAGATGTTCAGAGTAATGGTAGACATGTGGAGGAAACTGGCGGAAACGTCATTTAGAGGAGTGACGACCGCTCCAGCAACCGCATAAGCGAGGGGAAACAATGGCTCGAGTACAGCCGCCGCCCGGCATGCCCACGAAGAAGTTCCTATGTACTGCATGCGGCTATGTGATAGAAGTGCCATATGGAATGCCAAAGCCTACGGCATGTCCTCGCTGTGGAGCGCCTGCCATGATGATCCATAGATTAGACGCTGGAGGTAGGGGGAGAGGAGGGCGGCGAGGAAGAGGAGGGCCTCCGTGGAGCCGATAGAACTAAAGGCCTCACCGTTGAACTAGGTTTTTCTTTTCTGATTTTTGATTTTAATTTAAAAAATCAAAGGAGTCCTTTCTTTTTGATTTTAATCTCAATTTCATTTATTTTATCTGTTAGTTGTAGGAGGCTTTGAGCCGAGGGAGCCTGAGGTTGTTGCTCGATTACGCATTCACCGCGAATATATGAGCGTAAGAGTGAGTTATCGTAGGGTATGAATACGCTTGGGAGATCTTCCCTGCTCAGAAAGTCCTCGAGCTCCCTATAGCTACCACCTTTAAGGCCGTATTTATTCACAGTAACTATTATAGGCCTTCCAATACCCCTTGTTAAGCTGTAGAGCCTTTTTAAGTCCGCAAGACCCAAGCGAGTAGGCTCCGTCACGAGTACTATAATATCGGATGCCTTTAGGGCTTCGTATATACCCCTACTGGTCCCCGGAGGGGTATCTATGATGACGTAATCATAGGGCTGTAGTTTCTTCAAGGCGTACTTAAGGGTTTCCTCCATGACATCATCGGTCTTCCTCTCACCAGGTTTCGCCTCACCGACTATAACGTCTAATACGCCTTTTCCTGCCTCCTTTATCCACCCGATGACCTTTCTGCCCTCCTTTATCGCGCTAGTGGGACATACATAAAGGCACGCAGCGCATCCCTCGCAGAGTGAGCTTAAGAAGAGGAGTTTATCGGCTATTAACACCAATGCATGTGTAGGGCAATAACGCGTGCACTCACCGCATAAAGTGCACTTAAGCTCATCGATCTCTGGCTTGAAGGATTTCACATGCACTACTTCCCTCAGGGATACCCCTAACAGCGTGTAAGTACAGGGGTTATCCACGTCCAGGTCTACTAGAAGGGTCTTATGCCCCCGCACTCTGGAGAGTATTAAGGATATATTGACCGCTATCGTCGTCTTGCCTGTGCCGCCCTTACCCCCACTTACTGCTATGATCGTCATGTTAATAGCCCCATTAGCCTCTCAAAGGTCGTCTTAAGCTCACGTGAAACCGCGGATCCTGGGGCCAACATTAATATAGGGGTCATGGATGTGTAGGCGCTAACGACCATCTCATCGTATCTGATCTTCCCCAGTACCGGGACGCCTAGTAAAGACGCGGCCTTTCCTAAATATCCGGGATTGAGGTCATATTTATTGAGGACCAGAACAGATCTTATGTCGAGCAACTTGGCCAGCGTGAGCAGCCTTTGTGCTCCCTTAATTGATTGAGGCGTGGGCTCAACGACGATTATCAATAGGCTAGCGCCTACGAGGCTCGATATCACGGGGCATCCTATCCCGGGTGCCGCATCCACTATCAAGTATTCAACGTCTAGCTTTTTGCCTAAGTCGTAGGCCTTTCTCTTCAGCTCGTATACGAGCCTCCCGCTATTTTTACCCCCTAGGTCCAGTTCCCCCGTTATGACGAGGATATCAAGGGATGAGTAAGCGGCGTACAAGAGGCCCGTTCTCCTAGGCTTGAAGGATATCGCATCAACGGGACAAACGAGGCCGCATACACCTAATCCTTCACAGGAGTTATAATCCACTATCGGGCCCCGCTCTCCCTTTCGAAGGGCTTCGAACCTACAAGCTTCTATGCATTTCCAACACTTCATACAGCGCTTATAATCTATGATAGGGACCTCAGCGCCATAGTATTCGTTCTTCCATAGGATCCCTTTAGCCCCTCCTAGAGCTAGTAAGAGATCAGGGGCTTCTACATCAGCATCTATCGCTATCACGTTATGATTGGATTTTGCAAGAAAATAGGCTAGGTTCGATGCTATGAAGGTCTTGCCGGTACCTCCTTTGCCACTTGCGACCACTATTTCGCATATGCTCATGCACTTATCCCCAGTCTGGCTAACGCCTCCTTTACCTTGGTACCATAGGGGATCCTCTCCACTCTGATGCCAGCCTGATTGAGTATCATGGATATGTTGGGCCCAAGTGTAACCGCCATTACTACGTCAACGCCTATGGACGCCAGCCATTGACCTAGTGCAACGCCAGCCCCATGAGGTAAAGAGGCGATGGAGTTACGGATGACGTTGACATTTAGGATCCTGCCTTCAGAGGCGTCTACTAAGGTTATAAAGGGAGCCCTTGCAAACCTAGCGGCTATGAGCGAGGATAGCCCTTTGTCATCCTCTGTAGTCATCACGATCCTAAGGATTTTAGGAGAGGGTTTAGGGATCGATGGCATATTCGTCGTGAAGGGAAGGGAACGCCTATAGCGCCTGCCCATGCCGTAACCCAAGGATACTCACCGTTTTCTGGATATCGCACGAAAATTTAAGTTTTTCATCCTCCCTTAGGGGGTGCTCGGATACGTATCGTTATTTCTCCCTCATGGAAACCTTTCAGCGTGGAGAGCGCTCCCACGAGCATGTTATATAGGAACTTTTGTAGAAACTCATTTAGCTCGAGGGGGGTTCCATTTATGGTGAGCTCTACGAGGGAGGCTCTAAGGAACCGACAGCTCTCGACGTTTCGTTCACCCCTGACTATCAATTCAGCTAAGGTACTACAGTCATAGCCGCACTTACCGCAGTTAAGACCGGGGAGCAGGAATGCTCTTTCCTTTATTATCGAGGCAAGTACTTCTGGTTCAGTTAGTGAATCCACGACCTTAAGTCCATATCTGGCTTCCACTTCCC
Source organism: Thermoprotei archaeon (assembly GCA_021162845.1). Taxonomy (GTDB): domain Archaea; phylum Thermoproteota; class Thermoprotei; order QMSL01; family B3-G16; genus JAGGXX01. The sequence continues at coordinate 4,781 of JAGGXX010000054.1, forward strand.
TCCGTAGGGTGTCTTGCGTTGCTATTGGGCCTGTTATGGCTATCTCAAGTCCGCTCAGGAGGGACGGAATTTCCTCTAAACGCTTGACACATAAGACGCGAGGGCATACACGCTCCTTCTTAAAACCCTCTATTAGGACGAAGTCGGCCTTAGGTATCATCCGTAAAACGTCTGTTAATGAGTCGGGGTTATCCACGATGAGTGTTGTATGCCGTTTCCCTACTGCTATTACATAATGCGCTACGCTTTTCTGCTTATATGTGTCAGTACCCTTGAAGTCTAAATCGTGTTCAGGCATATGCTTAACTGTCGCGATGACATAACCTTGTTCCCTCAAAACCTTAGCTACGTTAACTATGGCGCTCGTCTTACCGCTTCCCTTAAAGCCGACAAAGCTTACGGCTCGTAACATCATATGCACCAAGCGTTTTGTTTAGACTCTTGCTTTTTAATTAAAAATAAGACAATGCACATAAATATTGGAGGCTTAGAATCGGGGAGGATAGCCATGTTTCTCCCTGCTAAGGAACAGAAGATCTTCAATATAGGGAACGTTAAGGTTGGAGGAAGGCCAGGCGAATTACCCACTGTGTTGTGTGGGAGTATATTCTACCACAAGCACAAAATAGTCGAGGATCCCGTGAGGGGCATATTCGACAAAAGGGAGGCTGAAAGACTGATAAACCAACAGGATGAGTGGAGCGATAGAACGGGTAATCCCTGTATGGTCGATGTGGTAGGTGAGACGCATCGGGCGCTCATTAGGTATCTGGATTTCGTCTCTGGGGTAACAGATGCACCTATGCTTTTGAATGGGCCTACGCCTGAGGTTAGAATGCGTGCGGCTGAGTTTGTAGTTGAAGTCGGGCTGCTCGAGAGAGTAGTGTATACCTCGATAAACTATACCGTGAGGCCTGAGGAGCTAGAGTTCATAAAGGAAAAGGGCATAAGGGCCGTTATAATCCAGACGTTCAATCCCAGGAATCCCATGCCCTCTGGCTCCCTTTCCATATTACGGGAAGGAAAGCTGTTGGAGCTGACATTGAAACATGGAGTCACGAAGCCCCTACTTCTGCCCCCAGTACTGGATGTGCCCAGCATAGGGCTGGCATCGGAGGCCATACGCCTTCTAAAGGATGGGCTTGGATTGCCTGTAGGCGTAGCTCCATGTGGTGTCATAGGACAGTGGGCGAAGGGAAGGGGTAAGACCTTAAGGGATATCTGCACGGCAGGCGTTCTTGGGCTCGTACAATCAGCTGGAGCGGATTTCATAATCTATGGCGCTATAAGGAAGGCCCCTTCGGTATTCCCCGTATGTGCTGTAATGGATGCCATAATAACATATACCTCTAGGATGCACGGCGTTAAGCCCTTAGTGAAGGATCATCCGCTCTACAAATATCTCAGCCGCCATTAGCCCTGTGAGGCGATGCGCTTGCGCGCCTGTTCATAATAGGCTATGGGCAAATGCACATAAACCCATTTCACGGGTTTCATGAACTCACTTATGCGTATGCCACCGCTTCCGGTAAGCGACTGTTTTATCTCGATACGTGCATCACGGTATTCCAGGCCTACCCTACCTCCGGATCCTTTCTCCATGAAGAGGGCTCTGAGGGTTTCCTGGACTTTAGGATCGTCAGGCGATATGCCTATCCTCTTCAGAACGTCTGTTATGGTTATAGTTACTATGACTGATGGATGTTGTACTATGAACTTAGATGCGTTAAAGGAGTTTACATAATCGAGGGCCATTCTATAGGCCATTTCGAGGAAGGAATCTAAGAGCGATGGCATACACATCGCACCGAGCTTGATTTTACTAGCGGGATGACTTAAGCTTATGTTTATTCTAGACCAAAGCGGTCATGTCATTTTACCATTCTTGTTCCTTACTTGGAACATAGCCAATATTGCATCTTCGGCCTCCGAGTAGCAACGTATGAGGAGCGTATCGCCTCGGAGTAACATCATCCTCTGACTGGGGCGTATTATCCACTTTTCACCCCGCTTAACGGCTAATACGGACGCGCCCAGCTTCTTAAGACCAAGATCCTCTATCGTTTTCCCATCTAAGCTTTCGGTGACATCGATATCAAGCAAGCGTTCATTGGATTCCCTCATGACCATGGATAGCACGGGATGTGGTCTTATATCCCTAAGTATTATTTCGGCCATCTCATTAGCCGCATCGGCTATGTTCTCGGTAGCCACTGCTATTCTGATGAGCTTGAGCATATCATCAAGGCTAAGCTCCTTGGTTGATATCACCTCACGCTCATAGTTGATATAAAGCTCATCGACATAGTTCTCTAGGCTCACTATCCTCTCGGCGATTCTCCTGCTATTCGTAATTAACGCTGAACATGCTAGATCCACCATGAGATCCGAGACATCCCTCAGCTCTCGAAGGCCCTTTACGATCCTCTCGTATTTGGAAGGCAGTTCTGCAGGCTGTGCTTCTTTAAGCATATCTAGGGCTTGTCGTCTCAACGAGGTAATAGCCTCTAAGCTTCCGCGGACAAGGAGGACGTCATCTACCCCGAGCCGAAAGCCCAGATCGGGTTCTAGTATCCACCTCTCCCCTCTTCTTATAGCAAAGACATCGAAGATATAGCCTAGCAGGTCATAGACTTCCTCCAAGGTATGATTAGCTAGCGGGGAACCTTCTCTCACCTTAACCCTGCTTATCAATTCCTCGGATTTAGTCAACATTCGTCCGACTAAAAGTAACGGTTTGGAGGTCACGACTACCGATGCTATGTCCGCGGCTGCATCAGATATCTTATCTATCGCTGAGGCCATCCTGAATACGCTTAACATGCTTTCAGCGTCTTCAGCGGTTCGTGTCGCGAGGGAGGCGTGCATCACGAGTTGGAGGTTTAGGTAATCGACCCTTTCCTCTAGCCTCATTACCTCCTTCGCTAACTTTACGTCTCCGTAAATGACGGAACAGTACGCCGAATAAACCATTAACTCGGATAGATTTTTCATCTCAATTAGGATGTTCCTTACCTGTAATGGCTCGTATTTAACCTTAAACTTATGCATTACATACCTCCCCAAGAGGGAGAGGAGGAAACTAGCAACTGCGCCTTTCAGCCAAGGATTAGCGATCCTAATTATTAAACTTAACTACCGAAGGTAAAGACTAAAAGGGCTAACACGCTGGTCATCATTACGTCCGCCGTACAAGCTTCAAGTGGGTTCACGAAGTTATCGGGGTTTAGACCCCGCTTGAAGGCGAGTATGGCAATTACAAAGGCAAAGCATATTATTAGGGGAACGACCGTGAGGCCTGAGAGCAAGGGTGACAATATCAATGTCCTGTTGAAGCTTGCCGAGTATATTGCTGCTATAAAGCTTAATGCGAGGTAAAAGGGTAACGTGGAGAGCACTATTAAGGAGAACTCCTTAACAAGGGACCTAATTGAGCTTATCGTGGGTAGGAGGCTACCTAGGGCTAGCTTAGTGGTAGTCCTTGAACCAGCGATGGAACCCATATCGCCAGCTGAATCTATGAGGGCAGGATATATCACCATTAACCCCGGGTAGACCTCCAGCCTATATCTGATGCTGTTCAGTGCGAACCCCGCGATGCCCTCTATCGGCATTAAGATCAAAAGGGAGAGCCAGAGCTCCTTTATGATATCCCTGAAGGAGGAAGAATTCCTATAAAGCCTGAGAAAGAGAAAGAAGGAGATGGATAAGAGGAAGAGGAATAGGGCCATGAGTAGGATTTCACCGACATGAGGTATGCCCAGGAAGGATAAGCTCAACACATAGCAAGCTGTAACCAGTATGTCGGCAAGTGTGGACATGACGGGATATAGTATGATATCGGGATCTAAACCCCGTTTAAAGGCCTGCACGGCTATAGATGACGTGATGAATATAGACATCATCGAGGAAAAACCCATCGTAACGATCACAGTAGGTATAGAAGCCACGGAAAGGGGTATAGGTATCCCCGATAAGAGGGAAAGGGAGAACGTGAGGAGGCCTAAGATTAAACCCATGAGAGTGGAGAGGACGAAGGCCGATGAGAGGAGTTCGTAAAAGTATGCTGTATTTCGCCTTATCCGCGGGAGGACGGAACCTACATGAAGGGAAGTACTCAGCCTACCACACAGCATACCATTGATGGCACCTCTGACGCTGAGTATGGCTGGGTAGGCCAATAAGCTCCACGGGGCTAACCTAGTGAATAAGGTGAGGTTCGAAGCGATAGCACCTGCGATAAGGCCGAACATGTCCAGAAATAGTGCTAGGAGGACCTGCTTGACCATAAAGAAGTTAGATCTGTCTACAATAGATGTTGCCCCATAGGCGATCACGTCTTTTAGGTGGTTTCCATGACACCCAATAAGCATCTTTGACGTATTTAAAAATTCTCTTAAGGCAGAAGCGTAAGATTTTTCAAGTCATGAAGCCCAGATCTAAACGTACCGACGAGATGAGGGGAAGAGGGTCTCCTGAGACGTTAGGTGATGAGACCCGGCAAGACCTCAGTTCTTAAGGTTAGACGAGAAGGCAAGGACCAGCATATGACGACTTAATCATCTTGCTTCACCCTTACCCGAAGGCTAGGCGTTATTAGGGCCTCGCCCATCTGGGTCATGTATAGTTTGTAGTATGTTCCTTTTCTCGCCATTAGTTCCTCATGAGTACCCTCCTCAACAACCCTACCACCCTCCAAAACAACAATCCTATCCGCGATGCGGGCCATGGATAACCTATGGGCTATGATTATCGTGGTCCGTCCAGCCATGAGCTGAGAAAGGGCTCGCTCGATCAGGATCTCAGTATAGGGATCGACGCTGTACATCGCCTCATCAAGTATCAGTATCGGCGGATCACGGATCATGCAGCGGGCGATGGATATAAGCTGTTTCTGACCTGTGGAAAGGCCGATGCCTTGCTCGCCTACTTGCGTCTCGTAACCATTAGGTAGGCGGGATATGAACTCGTGTATTCCGAGCTTCCTGCATACCTCTTCGACTTCTTCGTCTGTTGCATCAGGCCTTCCGATCCTTATATTCTCCCTCACAGTTCCCGGGAACAGGAATGTTTCTTGGGGGACGAAGCCTATCTGCCTACGGAGGGATCTCTGGGTTATCTTACGTATATCAAGCCCATCTAGGAGTATCCTGCCCCTAGTGACGTCATAGAAACGCGCTATGAGGCTTACTAGTGTGGTCTTACCAGCTCCTGTAGGGCCTACTATCGCTATCCGCTCACCTGGCCTTATGTGAAGGCATACATCCCTTAGTACCGGTTGACCTGGTTCGTACTCGAAGTACACGTGATCGAGCACTATCTCACCGCGTGCTCTAGATACCTCTATAGCTCCTGGCGCGTCCTTTATCTCAGGCTCAACATCTAGTAGGTAGAATACCCTGCTAGCAGCGGCTAAGGCCCCCTGTAGTGAATCATAAAAGCCCATTAAGGTCATTATGGGCCTGAAGAAGAAGTTCACGTAGGAAGTGAATGCGACTAATACACCTATCGTAACTCCACCTACGGAGGCTAGATATCCACCGTACCATAGGACTATGGTGGATCCCAGGGAGAAGACTATGGGTAATAGGAAGAAGAATATCGTGACCACTTTAACAGCCCGCATGCTGGCTTCAAACGTCTCATGGCTTACCTTTTGAAAAGCCCTGACGGCGTCTTCTTCCCTTGTATATGCTTGTATCACCCTGACACCAGACACTATCTCCTGAACCCTAGTACTTACATCGGAGATCTTTTGCCTTACCTGAAGATAGGCCCTCTTAAGGGGACCCCCGAATATGTACGCGATGAGAACTAATAGCGGGATCACAGAGAGAGTGACCAGGGTTAACTGGACGCTCATGGCAAACATGGCTGCTATCACTCCTACGAGCGTAAGCGTATCACCTAATAGGGAGAGAAAGCCCCAGACGAACGTGTCTCGAAGGGTGCTAACGTCGTTCACTATCCTGGAGATTATGTCGCCAGCTCTCGTCTTACTGAAGAAGGACGTGGATAGATCCTGTATGTGGTTAAATACCTTTTCCCTTAACTTGTAGACGAATTTATTGCCTATTAGGCCTACTAGATAAGACCTACCCACCATCGTAGCCCATCCTATGACGACTAGCCCCAGATATAGGGCGAATATCCCTAAGAGTCCATGTAGGTTCCCTTTGACGACGTAATCGTCTATGGCGCTTTTGAGCACTATCGGGCTAGCTAAGTTGGTGAGAGTATTCACTATTACTAGGACTACCAGCACCAACATATGTAGCTTAAAAGGTGCTAAAAAGCCGAAGAGCCTCTTTACAACTAGGCGCGTGGGTATCTTAAGCTCAGATGCTTTGCCTTCAAGAGGTGAGGGGGATGGATGATGATGGGGCCTCATTTCTCATCACTCCCGAGCTATAGCCATAAGTGCCTCTTGTGGCTCGAACAAGCTCTTGTATAGTTTGTAGTATGTTCCTTTTCTCGCCATTAGTTCCTCATGAGTACCCTCCTCAACAACCCTACCACCCTCCAAAACAACAATCCTATCTGCTGTCTTGATGAGAGGAAGTCTCTGTGTTATTATTATCGTGGTCCTGCCCTCCATCAATTTCTTAAGATCCTCCACGATCTCTCTTTCCGTTTCCGCGTCTAAATTCGAGGTAGGGTCATCAAGTATCAGTATCTTGGGGTCAGCAAGCACGGCCCTAGCTATGTCCACCCTTTGTCTCTGTCCCCCAGAGAGGGTTACGCCTCGTTCTCCTACGAGCGTGTCATAGCCCTTAGGTAAAGATACTATGAAGTCGTGAAGTCGCGCCATCTTAGCAGCGCGTATTATTTCCTCCATGGAGGCATCAGGCTTGCTGAGGGCTATGTTCTCCTTTATCGTTCCAGCGAAGATGAACGGCTCCTGCGATACTATCGCTATCTGCCTCCTAAGGGATTTCAGTTTTACGTCGCGTACATCGTATCCGTCTATTAGTATCCTCCCCTTGGTGACATCATAGAAGCGTGGTATCAGGCGTATAAGCGTGCTTTTGCCTGAACCGGTTAGTCCTACGATAGCTACTCGCTCGCCGGGCTTTATCTCTAAGTTTATATCCTTCAGTACGAGGTGCTCCTTATCATAGCCAAAGGACACGTCTTCGAATTTTATGTAGCCCTTGATGGGGGGTAGTTCTATAGCATCGGGCTTCTCCTTTACTTCAGGGACTGCAGTGAGTATTTCAAATATGCGTTGTGCAGCAGTCATGGCCCTTTGGAATGTAGTTATGAACATCGCTAGGCCTCGAGTCGGCCACATTAACATGCCTAAGTAGCTTATGAATGCCATTAACCCGCCTATGGTAAAGGATCCAGCTATCACGTATATGGCTCCGACGTATAATACGACTGCCGTACTAGCGCCTATGATGAGCATGCTAAGGGGACCGTAAATCGCATCAACCCTAACGGCTTTAAGCGCTAGACTCAGGAATTCATCATTCGCCTTCTTGAATTTCTTGCGTTCATAATCTTCTATTCCAAGGGCTTTGACAGTCCTTATCCCCGTTACGTTCTGTTCGATGACCGAGGTCAACACGCCTATTTGATGCCTTAACATGAGATATAGTGGGCGTATGACCGAGCCATATCTATAATAAGTAAGGAATATGAGCGGTAGGGCGGGAAGCGCTACTAGCGAAAGTTTAACGTTCATTCTCAACATCATGTTCAATGCGAGGACTATCAGCATTATGGATCTTACGGTATTAGTGAAGGGTCTTAGGAGGAAGCGCGCAAGGACTTCCGTATCATTCGAAATCCTGGATATGAGCTGACCTGTGGACATTCGATCGAAGAAGGCGAAGGATTGCCGTTGTAGTGCCTTAAAGCTATCCACCTGAAGATTATAGACCAGTTTTCGGGAAAAGTAGCCCCCAGCATACCTCTGGAGCGCCATGAAAACCCCTGAAGCCAGCGAAATGCCTAGGAGTAACAATGAGAGAGGGGTTATCAGTTCGTAGTGACGCCCTATGATGGCACGATCTATAATGTCCTTCCCTATGGCGGGTGTTAACACTTGAAGCTGTGATGAGATTATTACACACACTAACATTAAAGCCAAGCTCATCCAATTACGAGCGACATATGGCATGAGCTTTAGGAATATCCTGAGGCTTTCCCTCAGAGGAAGGATCTTAACGGGTTTCTCATTCACACTTAGCACCTTTTAATGAACGATTCAGAGAAGAAGTAGTGATAGAAGAGCTATATTAATGTTACGCATATATCAAAAATACCTAAAAAACAAAGATACCTATTTCCAGGAATTCTCATCTCGTCACTTCAACAAACTCATCAACAGACTTAATTAGTTCAGGCTTGGCTCCACCTGTTATGGACGTTACACGCTCTATGAAGCCCTTAATCTCATCTTTTCCGACCAGCACTCCTACCTCGATATGGAACTCTCGTGACTCCTGAGGCTTTAAGAACTGTAAGGTCCCCCAGGCCCGCTCCTTATCCCTTCCCATTACAAGACAGTTAGCAGGCTCCATGCCGACTACGTAGGTTCCTTCGCCGTTCATCTTCCATTCTATGAAGCGATGTAAGGTATCCTTTTTATACTTTAAGTATACGCCTATGCCTTCGCCCCTGAACCTCTCGTTTATCAGACCTGCGTAGACGAAACCATTCTTATCTGGTAGCATATCATGGAAGTAAACGCGCTCTCTAAAGCCTTCAGTTGGTGCTTGAAATACATCAAATTCCTCGACGCCCTCCCATGCCTCTTCGTCTCGAGGAACGTATCTAATCGAGGTCGTGACGAGCCGAGAGCCTGCGTCCACTATAGGGAAACCTATGTTGAAGTGGTATAGGATCATGAATGGTTGGGTTTCCCAGCCCTCATTGGTCACAATGTCATGTATGAATATGCGTCGTTCTCCCAACTTGGCCTCTATTCTTCTATGTAATACCATATTAGGCCCAAAGACCTTAGCCTCGCGTACTTCGCCTTCGACGAATATCACGTAATCGTCTCCTTCCCACGATCCACCTGCGCGTACTCCCTTGGCCGGCGTATAGGATATCCTTCCATGAAGGCCTAACTCCTCGCCCTCATCTACTGTAGGGGCACCTGCGTATGTTAGACCACAGGTGGTCAATAAGCCGCCGAAGAAGCCCCTGAGCCAACCGAACTTCTCCGGTTCAAAGAAGGCTGGGCCTACGATGCCCGTCTGGCTGATCCATCCTAACGGGACGCCTTTATACTCGGCATTAGCGATATCCATACCTCTATCCATTAGAACGAGAAAGCTGAGCTCACCTGTCCTTACGAGGGCTGCTCGGACTCCACGCTCGCTTCCCTCTACCAGTTCCAGTAGCTTTACCCCGCCCACTTGCTCTATGCTCCCAATGCGCTTGAGAAGTTCTTCACGGCTGTACTCAACTCCATATAAGAGCACCATGTCGTCGCCCCAGCGAATTCTTATGTTAACACAAGGACTATATAATTAACCACGTCATGCTGGGAGTAAACGCCTTAAATAGGCGAGGCTCTCCCTTACAACTAAATCCTCGTCTCCCTCATTGAGATATACGCTTATGAACACTGGTCCCTTAAAGCCCATCCCAAGGAGCTTCTTTATGATGCTCGGGACATCCAATGTTCCCCTTCCAAGCGCTACATCGATAGGCTTGGAGTTCACTATTCTATAGTCGCGTAGCTTGACCAGTACTATGTAGTCTGAGAGGAAGTTTAACGATGATATGGGATCCTCACCTAACCACATGGGGTTAGCTGTGTCAAACGCTATCTTAAGGCGTTCATGAGCACAGCTGTTCAACACCTCTAGTAATTCCCTTGAGGTGAGGTCCCCGTGATTCTCGATGGCGAGTACAACATCGTGTTCATCAGCATAAGGTATTATCTTTCGTAGGTTCTCGACTATTAGGTTTATTTGAGGCCGTTTAGGAAGGCCTGGGATAGCCCCACCTACGATCTTAACTAAGGAGGCATCTAGGGTCTCTGCCATCTCGATAGCCCTCATGGTCATCTTAACCGCTCTATCAGCCGACGAGCCTTTCCTGACATAGCCTATGGAACACGAAATCGCAGGCTCAAGTCCATAGCGTTCAAGGAGCTCCTTAGTGTGTCTTAGGTCTGAGGCCTTGAGGAATATGTCCTCTATGAGCACGGCTTGAACCCCTAAGTTATGGAGTCTTATCAATAGTCTGTTAAGGTCCAGCATCCTCTTGCTTAAGATGCTCAGGTGATAGCTATAGGAGTCGACGCCGATTTTCATGCATGGCATCCTCCTTCAACTACCCTCCGCTAATGTCTTCATCGCCTTTAGGTCCCTTATATTTAATCAGCTCCATGATATGAGCCTTGGTTGAGGTTCTGCCCGGGCACGATAGAAAGACATAATTTACGACTATTCGTAAATTGTTAGATGGAATGCTCTATAAGCATGGGGTTAGTAGGGTCATCGAAGACTATTTGGTGACTATAATTAGGTTGGAAGAGGAATACGGCGTAGCTAAGACGGGGGACATAGCTTTATCGCTAAATGTCTCACCGGGAACCGTCACAAATACTTTAGTTAGATTGAAGAAGATGGGACTCATAGAGCGAACACCTTATAAGGGCGTAAGGCTGACCGAGAGGGGGAGACAGCTCGCACTCGATATCTTAAAGAGGCATCGGCTCGTCGAACGGCTATTAACCGACGTGTTGGGCGTGGAATGGTATAAGGTTCACGAAATAGCTCACAAACTTGAACATGGTGTTAATGGCATAGAGAGGTATTTAGAGAACGTGTTGGGCCCTGTGAGCACGTGCCCCCATGGCAATCCGATACTGATGGAGAAGAAGCGTCAGCATGAAGTGCCCATGGCCCAGATAAGAAAGAGAGGTGCCTATGTGGTTGTTAGGATCGTGATGGAGGATGAGGATACGCTTAAGTATCTTGAGGAACGAGGGATCAAACCAGGTACCATCTTTATATTTGAAGAACGGGATGTCGATAAGGTTAAGATCAAGATAGGCGAAGAGATCATCATCTTAGATGGGAAGTTCCCACGGGCTATAATTGTCCGAGAGGCGAAGTAGATGAGCTGGACCGTAATACCGCTATTGATGTTGAATCCTGGAGAGGAGGGGGAAGTAATTCAGATAGATGGGGGATGGGGCATTGTTAGACGATTAGCTGAACTAGGCATCTACCCAGGGGCCATAGTTAGGATGATGAATAAGAGCTGGGGACCTGTAGTGATCCTGGTATCGGGGGTTCGGATAGCGATAGGGAGAGGGATGGCTAGGAGGATATTAGTAAGGCCAATAAGGCGATCCTTATGAAGAAAATAGTGGTGGCCTTAGCGGGTAACCCTAACGTCGGAAAATCAACTCTATTCAATGCGCTCACCGGACTACGACAGTATACCGCGAACTGGCCCGGTAAGACCGTGGAGAGGAAGGAGGGTATACTGGAGTACATGGGCTATGAGATCAGGGTCGTGGACCTACCAGGAACATATAGCCTCACAGCCTACTCGCTCGAGGAGGTCCTGGCTAGGCGCTTTATAGTTGAGGAGAAACCCGATGTGGTTGTACATGTAGCTAACTCTACCACTTTAGAGAAGGACCTCTACCTGACCATACAGCTCCTCGAGTTGACGGACAAGGTAATATTGGCGCTTAATATGATAGACGTGGCGGAATCGAGGGGCATTAAGATAGACGTCCGCAGGCTCTCTAAGGAATTAGGCATTCCAGTCATAGCTATGAGCGCAACTAAGAAGATAGGAATAGGGGAGTTGCTTAGGACTATAATAGGGGTAAGCGAGGGGAAGGTGAGGACCAAACCTTTGAGGATAAGCTATGGCGCGGAACTCGAGGAGATCATAGGGAAGCTCACGGCTAAGCTCAGGGGATACGACCTTACCGGCTATCATCCTAGGTGGGTAGCGTTAAAGATACTTGAAGGAGATCCCGAGGCACTGGAGATAGTGAGAAAACTGCCTGAGGGAGATGCGATACTGAGCTCCCTGTCTTCGTTAGGTCTACCGGTGACGTGCCCGTTATTAGCCGATGAGAAGGACGAGAGGAAGAGGCCTCCATGCTCCTATTGCGTTAGGATCGGTAACAGCCTTACATGCGTTCTGATAGCGACTAAGAGACGCATACTAGCTAAGAACCTAGTTAAGCTTACCGTGAGGGGACCCCGTTTGAGGACAAGGAGCGAGATGGTGGATAAGATCGTACTTCATAAATTATTAGGACCCATGGTACTGTTATGCGTATTCGCTAGCGCATTCATCTTAGTCTTCACAGCAGGAAAGTGGATCTCAGATCTCCTGACCATGGGAGTAGAGGAGGCGTTCTCCCTCATAGAGGCATATCTCGCAGGGTTATTGCCTCCTCTAATTTACGATATCATAACGGGGGCCGTGTTCTCCGCGATAGTCACAGTAGTTTCTTTTATACCGTTGATAATTATGTTCTTCTTAGTCTACTCAGTAATGGAGGACAGCGGGTACTTAGCTAGGGTAGCGGTGATAATGGATAGGTTCATGCATGCACTGGGGCTTCACGGTAAGGCCTTCTTAAGTGTGATAATGGCCTTTGGATGTAACGTCCCCGGCGTAATGGCAACACGAGCTCTCGAGAGTGAGAGGGATAGGCTGATAGCCATATTGATCAACCCGTTAGTCCCATGTGCGGCTAGAATAGGGGTAATGGCGTTCATAGTCAGCCTTTTCTTCAGTGGCTTTAAGGCCACTTTAGTCATGTTGAGCTTGATAATGATAAGCCTCTTATTAGTAGCCTTAACAGGCATAATACTCAATAGGCTTTTCAGAGGAGAACGGGGGCGAGAGCTGATAATAGAGCTCCCCGAGTATAGGATGCCCTCCCTTAGGAATGTATTATTGCTGACTTGGCCCAGAGTGAAGGAGTTCCTAAGGAGGGCAGGTACCCTCATAATGCTGGGTACAGTCATCATATGGGTGCTTTACACGTTCCCTACTGGTGAAATGGAAACCAGCTATGGAGGGCAGCTGGGGAAGGCCCTAGAGCCAATAGGGGGAATCATGGGGCTTGACTGGAGAGCGATAACCTCGTTGATATTCGGCCTCTTGGCTAAGGAGCAGGTATTGGCCGCGATGAGCGTTATCTATGGATCGGAGCTAACGAGGATATTGAGGATGAGCTGGACGCCCTTACAGGCATTTACGTTCCTCGTGGTATTCATGATCTATGAACCGTGCATAGCCACCATAGCTACCATAAGGAGGGAGACGAATAGTTGGTTATGGACATCGATATCGCTTACATATACGATCGCTTTAGCGATATTAATGGGTGCCTTAACGTTTAACATAGGGCGGTTGATTTCCTCGTGATGAGGCCTTATATCCTCACTAATCGGTATTCCGATGATCCTAGGCGCAGTTGTTCGGCATATTTTACTTGTAGGTAAGGATCTATGCCGTAGATCCTCATGAACTTATTCTCGCCTTTGTTCATTACCCTTATCCTGCCTCCAGGGCCCGCTTGTCCAGGTATTCCCTGTGCCTCATTTATTAGATCAAGTGAGGCCTTTTCTATAGCCACGATATCCCTGGAGGCAAGGATGCCTTGATCGGGCACTATCGGTATCGTGGACCAAGGCGTGCAATCGCATGCAAACGTGACATCCATCACGAAGTTCAAATAACCTATCTTGCCTTTTTCAAAGGTGCTTATCACGGCCGCCGCTGCGTCCACAAGGGCCATGAGGAACTTATCTATACCTCTCTTAGGCCAAGATAACGCCCTAGTAGGGCAGGTCCATACACAACGATAGCACCTAACGCACTTGTCCTCATCTATAATTACTCTACCTTCCTCGATTCTTACCGCACCATGATCACAGCTTGAGACGCAGTTACCACAGAGCTCGCACCTTTCGGGATGCCACTCCGGGATCCCGCCGCCTAATACGGAGTGTATGAGCTTCTTCTCGGAGGAACATACACAACCCATCCCCAAATTCTTGAGCGCACCACCATAGGACGCCATTCTATGGCCCTTAGCATGGGTGACTACTATCATAGCATCGGCGTCAGCTATGGCAGATGCTACTTTTACCTCTTTCAGTACAAGTCCGTTCACCTTAATGAGGCGATAATCTTCTCCCTTTATGCCGTCGGCTATGATGACCGGGGCTCCTACGGATAAGTAGTTTATACCCTGCATGTTCGCTATCTCGAGATAGTCAAGCGATGGTGGCCTGCAGGTATCCGTTACGAACGGCTTTCCTCCTACCTCTTTTACCGCCTCGACCACCTTCCTTATGAAAGGAGGCCTAACTATGCGGAACCCGCCTTTGGAGCCCAGATGCATTTTAATGGCGACCATATCACCTTTTTCGACTATTTCGTCTATCCCGATTCTCTTAAGCAACTCATCTACCTTAGTCAGAGGGCTCTCCTTAATACTCAGCTCCTTTAATATCGCATCAGCCATGAATACCTCACTCATTGATTGACCCCCTCTATATGTTAGTACAGGATTTAAATGATAAGCATACGAAATAGGCTCGCCGCCTGAGGGAAACGCTTTAAAATAGGTGTGCCTGAATCTTCTGAAAAAGAAGACTGATCACCTATGTCCGGGTACTTTATATCTAAACTTAAACAGGCTGAGTACGCATTTACCTTTGAGGATTTCATACTCCTCCCAGGAAGGACGAGCGTTGATCCTAAGGAAGTTGATATCTCGAGTAAGTTCAGCGTCAATATAAAGTTGAAATTGCCTTTCGTCTCCTCACCGATGGACACGGTTACCGAAGCTGAAATGGCGATAGCCATGGCCGAAAATGGAGGCATAGGAGTGCTTCATAGGAACTGTACCGTCGAGGAACAAGTCAAAATGGCCATTGAAGTCAGAAGGTATATGGCCGATTGCGTAGGAGCCACCTTAAATAGGGATGGCGAGCTTGCCTGTGCTGCGGCGATATCGCCCTTTGACGTCAATAGGGCTTTAAAATTGAGCAGGTATGTAGATGCATTAGTCATAGATGTGGCTCATTTCCATAACGAGAAAGTAATCAAGGCCACCAAGAAATTATTGAAGTTAGTGAATGTAGACGTAATAGTCGGTAATTTAGGTACATATGAGGCCGCGGAAGAAGTAATCACTACTCTAGATACGGTAGCGGGCCTCAGGGTCGGTATAGGCTCTGGGTCCATATGCATTACAAGCCATTACATGCGTGTAGGAGCTCCCACGCTATTTGCAACAGCTCAGGTAGCGGACGCCTTAAAGGACTATGGCGCGGATATACCGATCATAGCGGATGGCGGAATTAAAGGGCCTGGAGACATAGCGCTAGCCTTCGCCGTAGGAGCCTCTACAGCGATGTTAGGAAACCTACTGGCACGATGTGAGGAATCAGCTGGGGAAATGGTAATAGTTGATGGGAGGCGTTACAAGAGGTACCGCGGTATGGCTAGCCCAGGGGCGATGGCACGAAGGTACGCTCTTGATAGGTATAGCCATCCATCTAAGGACATAGCGGAGGGCGTAGAGGGATTAGTACCCTGTGAGGGAAAGGTTAGGGACGTATTACTGAAGCTCGCCTCTGGCCTAAAGGTATCTATGGGATACGTGGGAGCTAGCAATATAAGGGAGATGTGGACTAAGGCTAGGCTTCTAAGGGTGAGTAATGTAGGACTACGTGAGCTAGGGCCCCATGACATAATCAGGATTAACTTATAGCCCGAGGAGCTCAATAAAGAATACCCAAGCGTAATTCCACTTAGATCTCATATAGGGAAAGTTAAGCACCTGAATTAAGCGATAAGTGTCTTCTCACTCATGCTACAGTCCTTTTATGAAGGAGGCCCCATTGGCAAGGCGCCCACGGATACTGACGCATATGCGTCACTTATTAACCACGGTGATCTATCGCTGTTTAATACCCAGGTCGACGATGAAGTATGGTATTTATATTAAAAAGAGGGTATCCTTCGTGGTACCTGTTCATGCGCCACCCCTAAGGATTATGGGAATCATAACGATATCCTCTTATAGGATGGTTTTTTCTTTCGCATCCTTACGTAATCCCCCAAGGATGTGAATTCGTACCTGATCTCACTCGGCTTTATCGATTTCAGACGTGAAATTCAGATTCTATATGTATATTGTCTCCCTTAGCGAGGGCACGTCTTCATGACCGGAAAGAGAGATAATAGCCGCGATGAGTTCAAGAGTAATCATAAATGAACATAAGAGATGAGCAATAACTACTCTTGGGGTGAGCGGTACTTGCCGAGTAGGCTGTGGGATGTCTTAGGGAGCCTCATAGATGTCGCCTTGGGCCGGGAGAAGGCCGATTTGGTGATAAAGGGGGGCATCCTTGTAGACGTATACTCAGGCGAGATACTGGAGGATATAGACGTAGCCATAAAGGGCGATAGGATAGCATACGTGGGGGATGACGCTGAGCATACCATAGGTAAGGATACCTTAGTGATGAAGGCTAGGGGGAGGTATCTAGCTCCCGGTCTTATCGACGCCCATGTACATGTGGAAAGTAGCATGCTCACGCTTACGGAGTTCTCTAAGGCCGTGATACCCAGGGGCACTACCAGCATCTTCGCTGATCCACATGAGATATGTAACGTACTTGGAGAGTACGGATTCAAACTTATGATTGAGGAAGCGAGTAAGGTACCCTTAAGAGTATATCTGCAGGTACCTTCGTGCGTTCCAGCTGCTTCATTGGAGTTCGAGACTCCGGGGGCTGTCATGGACTCCGATATAGTGTGCAGATTAATGAAGGAACACGATGTCCTGGCCTTAGGAGAAATGATGAACTATCCGGGTGTCATAAGCAAGGATCAGGAGGTTATGAACAAGATAACATGTTCCCTAAAGTTAGGAAGGGTCGTTACCGGCCATGCACCGCTTCTGAGGGATAAGGAGCTCTCGGCGTACATAGCGGCTGGTGTAAGCTCATGTCATGAAAGCACCATGCAGGAGGAGGCATTGGAAAAACTAAGGCTTGGGATGTACGTTATGGTAAGGGAAGGGTCGGCTTGGAAAGACGTAAAGGAGGTCATTAAAATAATCACGGAGCGTAAGGTGGATTCCCGTCACGTATTGCTCGCAACCGACGATCGGCATCCGGAGGACATACTCCGCGAAGGACATATGGACTTCGTCGTTAAGAGGGCAATAGAGGAAGGCGTAGAGCCCGTAAAAGCGATACAAATGGCGACGTTGAACACGGCACAGTACTATAATGTTGAACAGGATATAGGCGGAATAGCGCCTGGCAGATATGCGGATATCATCGTGTTAAGGGATTTGCCTAGGATGTCCGTAGAAGCGGTCGTGCTCGGGGGTGAAATCGCCGCAAAAGAAGGGAGGCTGTTAGCTAGAATAGGCGACTTCAGATATCCTTCGGACGTTAGAAAGACCATCAGGCTTACCAGGGAGATAGTGCCCTCTGATCTGAAGATATTAAGCAGGAGGAAAGAGGGGAGCGTAAAGGCACATGTCATTAAGATAATCGAGGGAAAGACGATTACGGTACATGAGATATGCGAGTTATCGGTAGTTGATCATGTAGTCCAGCCTGATTTAGATAACGATATAGTTCTCGCATCGGTGGTTGAGAGACATAAGGGGACGAATAGAGTGGGAAAGGGATTCGTTAAGGGCCTTGGCCTGAAAATAGGCGCCTTTGCGTCCTCGGTGGCCCACGATAGCCACAACATAGTGGTCGTGGGAACTAATTGGAACGACATGGCGTATGCCGTTAACGAGTTGAGGAAAAGTGGGGGAGGAATGGTAGCCGTTATGAATGGAAGTGTAGGGGCTATCGTCAGTTTACCGATAGCTGGACTTATAACGGATCGCCCCATAGAGGAAGTAGCAGACGACGTAAGAAAGCTAAGGAATGTATTAATGAATATGGGGTGTACCATAAAGTCTCCTTTCATGACCATTTCGTTACTAGCGCTTACGGTGATACCTGAGATCAGGCTCTCAGATAAGGGAGTGGTCGATGTCAATAAAGGACGTATCATCCCGCCTATTGAGGAGGATTAGCACATCCGTAATACGGTGGGGAGAAGCTCCCAGCCATGATCTATCACGCCAAGGCTGCCTCTCTCGATGCACTCCCTCTCCGAAATCCTCGTAACCGAGTCAGGCTCTGTGTTGGGAGAGACGAATATCACTGGGACAGGATCATCGGTGTGCGTGCGTAAGCGCCATGGCGTGGCGTGATCCGAGGTTATAAGTAAACAGTATTCGCTTAGATCAATTCTCTCCAGAAGGGGACCGATGAAGTGCTTGTCTATCATCTCTATCGCCTTCACCTTACGTTTGAAATCACCATCATGGCCCGGTTCATCGGGTCCCTTCAGATGCACGTAGACGGCATCGTTACGTCTTAATAAACGCAATGCGACATCAAGCCTCAGCTCGTAGTCTTTCTTCTTATCGGCAGAAGGTGGGGGAACCTCGCCTATGTCCATACCTAGAAGCCTAGCTATACCCTTTTCAACAGGCATTTCCGTTATCGCGGCGAAGCGCCTATTGAAGACCTCACTAATCGGCACCACCTTAGGCAATCTGCCCCCGCAATCCCTTAAGAGTATGGCATTAGCCTTAAGCCTGCCTTCTGCTTCCCGTCTCTTATTAATTGGGTGATCTTTAAGTAATTCCATAGCCTTTCGTGAGAATACGTTTACGAGCTCTGCGGCTCTTCTGGCCTCATCCGTTTCCTCCAGCGGACGACATTCCTTTATATAGGGACGAAATTCCTTAGCCGCAACGGATATATCGCCGACCCTTACATATGCTGGATCGGTATTGGTGACTTTATCCGAAAGGTTATACTTCTCGCTTCCTATTATGACCACGGCACGATGCCCTATTGTAGCTAGTACCCTTACATAGCCCTCATGAAGACCTAGTTCCATACCATCGAGGGATTTCGCGAGTTCTCGTGCTTCTTCGCTCGCTATATCACGGCCACAGCGCCTATCGATAAGCCTCCCCGTATTCTCGTCTATGGTGGCAAAGTTAGCTCGAAAAGCTATCTCACGGCCTTCCTTGATGCGGATGCCTAGACCTAAGGCCTCTAGGGGACCTCGACCGGTATAATATCTATGGGGATCATAGCCCAAGATGGAGAGGACTGCGGTATCGCTCTCTGGGGCTATCCCTTTGCCTATGGTATATACGGCGCCGCATATGCCCCTTCGAGCTAACTCATCTAGGTTAGGGGTCTCGGCCGCTTCATAAGAAGTAGGAGAGTCCTGAGGTCTATCTGCAGCGCCATCAAGCACTACGTAAATCAGTTTTAGGCCCAAATTGATCACCGCATTATGCCATGAGAATCCAAGCTATTTAGCTGTTTTCGAGCTCTCTGTGACCTAAGTGAAAGGCTGATGAAGCTTAGACATCGAGGTAGAGTAGGTACTCTATAGGCGATGGTCTTAAGTTGACCTCCCTAGCCTCCTTAAGCTTATGTTCTATGTATTTCTCCAATACTTCACGCGGTATGAAGGGATGTAGGAAGTCGTTATCACTCTCCAATTCCTCAAGAGCCTCTATGAGGGAAGCGGGTAGGGATCGTATGCTTCTCCTCTTGCTTGGCGGCATGTGATATATGTTCTCATCAACTGGATCCCCAGGATCTATTTTCTTATTAATGCCATCTAGGCCAGCAGCTAGCATAGCTATGAAGGCCATGTAGGGATTGCATGAGGGATCGGGCGGTCTGAATTCTATGCGCTTAATCATAGGGTTCTTAACGTTATAGGCGGGTATCCTGACAGCTGCTGAGCGGTTCGCACGACTCCATACCAGGTAAACAGGAGCCTCATAGCCTGGAACCAGTCGCTTATAGGAATTGACGGTAGGAGCGACTATAGCTGCTAGAGCCCTGCTATGCTCCAATAAACCACCGATGTAGTAGCGTGCCAGTTGGCTTAACATGGCGTAATCGTCGTCCGGATCATGGAATAGATTCTCATCCCCTCTAAATAAGCTCTGATGGGTATGCATTCCTGAGCCGTTGTCCCCATATATGGGCTTCGGCATAAACGTAGCGAAAAGGCCCATTTTCACGGCAAGGGACTTCGCTAAGTACTTTAGTATCATTATCGAGTCACACATTTTCCTGAGAGTGTTGCACCTCATGTTCACCTCTATTTGACCAGCAGTGGCTACCTCATGGTGATGACAATCAACGGTTATTCCCCATTGCTCTAGGGATTCGACCAACTTATTTCGGTACTCCATTAGCCTATCGCTCGGAGGAACCCTATAGTAAGCTTGCTTCGGAAGCAGGAGACCGCCGCACCATGGCGCCTCCTCGGACTTTATCTCCACATGCTGAAACCAAGGCTCTTTGACGTCTATTTTTACCTCATTGAAAACGAAGAATTCCGGTTCAGGACCCCAGTAAGAGGTCAGACCTTGCTCTCTCAACTTCTCCTCGGCGAGTTCAGCTAGATATCTAGAATCTGAGGTATGGAATTCCCCATTCGGCTTTAGGACGTAACAGAATACGTAAGCTATGTTCCCATCCAGTATCATGGAGGATACATCGGGTGCTAGATTTAGATCTGATTCCTCTATTTCAGAAAAGCCCTTAATGCTTGAGCCATCTAACTTTGTTAAGAAACCCTCCCTAAGGCCTTCGAGGAATGGGGGCTTAGTAACTGTGACGTGTCTTAAAGATCCGAAGAGATCCACGAACCAGAGATCCACGAATTTTACGTTACTGAGCCTTTCCTCCACCTTTTTGAGCTTAGTTTCCTCCAGCCCCCGGACTCCCATATGACCTCACGTCTTGAGGTATACCTATCGCATAACGAGGTATCCGTTATTTAACATACATATATAAATGTTTCACATAATATAGCATCATGATATTTCATCAAATTATTAAAAAAGAGGTGAACGCATGCCTTCAAGTTCACATGAATATGCTCAGAGGCCCAAGCGCTCATGAATCTCCTGTAAAGCCCTAAGGCCTATCTCCAGGAACTCAGTTAGGCTTAATCCAAGCTGTTCGCAAAGGAGGATCTTGGCCCTATCAACGCTACGTGCGAAGTCCTTTTGCTTCATTTTCCTCTTAAGACTCTTGACCTTAACTTCCTCTAGCTTCTTATGAGGCATCACCAAGGCTGTGGCTACTATTAGTCCTGAGAGCTGATCCGCAGCTTTAAGCGCTAGGGCTAGAGGTGAATCATCCTTGAAGCCTGTGAGATCATTATGAGCCTTGATAGCGTTAAGTGCCTCTTCCGGGAGTAGGCCTTTAAGCATCTCGGCGCTTTCGAGGCCATGTTTGCTCATGTCCTTTCCGACACGTTCGTAATCTACGTCGTGGAGTAGACCTACTAGGCCCCAGAGCTCCTCATCCTCATTGATCCTCTTAGCTATGGAGCGCATTATAGCCTCTACGGCGAGCATATGTTTCAATAGCTTGTCGTTACGCACGTTCTCCCTTAGTAGCCTTAAGGCCTCGTCACGCGTTATCATAGCTAGCACCGGTTAGCCTTTTAGCGCCCACGCTTATTATAAGCATTAATTCAAGTATCTTATAGACGTCAAGTACGTCCTCAGTGTTATATTCCACAACGAGCCCATCCCTTCGTTTAACGCCAGGTATTAGCTCCACGAAGTCCGCTATGAGGCTATCAGTGAACTCCACGGATACTTCATAGGGGCCCTTAGGGGCAAAGACTGGGATCTCGTTCCTCTTGACCTTCTCCAGTGCCCGCCTGACCGCAGACTTTATAGTCTCGTAAACCGCTAGGGGATGCCTCATTAAAGCAGCGGATCGGGAGAGTCCTTTCTTGGTCTCAACGACTTCTATTTGAGGTATGAGCTCCTTAGCATGAGCCACGAGTTTATCATCGCCTGTCACTAGGGCTACTGGAATCCCAAATCGCCCGGCTACAGCTGCGTTAAGCCAAAACTCGCTGACCTCCTCATCATTAATTCTGATCCTCTGGATCATCACTCCGCTCAGCGTATGATCCCATATGGAGTAAGGGATGCCCTTCCTAGAGTGGTAACCTATAAAGAAGGCTGCATCGAATCCCTCATCCATCAAACTTACCATAGAAAGGGGTTTAGGAAAGCCGTAGATTACATTGACGTAATCAGGTAATTCCTCCAATAAGAGATTCGTCATACTACCATGTGCATCATTAACTACGATCATATCAACGCCAAAGTCCTTCGCGCCTTCAATCGCGGCTTTGACCTCAAGGGTCATTAACTTCCTACCGCGTTCATACTCCCTCTTACCTGGTCCTAGCTGATGAATGGAGGCTATGCCAGATATGCCCTCCATGTCGACGGATATATAAAGACGCATGATCGGTCACCGGATATCAGCCTTTATGGGATGAATATTTAGCTTTATTTAGGCTCAAGGCGTTGAATGAGCATGAGCACGATACCGTTATGGGGGTATATTCAGGTGGAGGTTCAATGAGCTATCAGGACTTCATTGTGGCACTGAGAATAATGGATAGATTGAGGGAAGCGCCCTTTTTACCCACCCCGTTGCACGTGATAAGGGAGATGCTAAATCTAGCGCGTCCTAAGCCAGGGGAAGTGCTAGTCGATTTAGGTAGTGGAGATGGTAGAGTGTTAATATTGGCGGCTAAGGAGTATAGATGTAGGTGTGTTGGTTATGAGGTAGATCCGCGACTAGTTAAGATCTCTGAGGAGATGATAAGAAGAGAGGGGCTTACAGACCTCGTGGGGGTGGTGAGGGGTGACCTTTTTAGGGCTAATATATCTTGTGCAGACGTCATTACGATATATTTATCACCGGATGCTATGAGACGCTTGGAGCCCAAGTTAAGGAACGAGACTAAAGGGGGTGCGAGAATGGTAAGCCATGATTATCCAATACCGGGGTGGCAACCGGTAAGAGTTAAGAGGATAGATACAGGAGGTATACATGTTCATAGGATATACCTTTACATCAAGGAGGGATGAGCCCACCTGGAGATGATGAGCGCGTTGATGCCTGACATATGATGAGAGGAGCGGGTCTGATCTGAAAATGATATTTAGGATCATCCACTAATTCTCATAGGCTATGGAGGGAACGCTTCGTAAGAGGATAACGGCCATTCTTGAGGAGAACGAGGAACCGCTTACCGTAGACGATATAATAACTAGGTTAGGGCTGAGGCCTTATCACAAGAGGTTAGTCTATGGGAGCCTATCGCATATAGCGAAGAGCATCAGGAGGAGCGGAGGAATACTGATGATGCGCGCTCCCTACTGCCTCAATTGTGGATACGTGTTCACCGACCTTAAGAGGATAAGGAAACCTAGTAGGTGCCCACGCTGCAAGAGCGAGAGGATAGCACCTCCGACCTTCATGATAAAGAGACGAGGATGATATCTGGGTATTGAAGTGCGTTCCACTTATAAAAGCCCCTTTAGACCTTAAAGATGATGAACCGCCATGAGGCCTAGTGATATCATAGTAGTGGTAGATTACGGGGGACAGTACACACACCTCATAGCTAGGAGGGTGCGACAGCTGAGGGTATACTCGGAGATCGTTCCATACCATGCTTCCATAGAGCGTATAATCAGGCTGAGACCAAGGGGACTGATACTATCGGGTGGACCGAGAAGCGTTTATGATACAAATGCCCCCAAGCTGGATAAGAGGCTACTAGAACTGGGCATACCGGTTTTAGGCATATGTTATGGCCATCAGCTAATAGCTCACACGCTAGGGGGAAAGGTGGATAGAGGAGTGGGGGAGTATGGAAAAGCGATGCTCAGAATACTCAAAAAGGATCCCCTCTTTGAGGGATTAGACGCTGAGGAAACCGTATGGATGAGTCATAGGGATCAAGTGGTGAAGTTACCTGAGTCGCTTGAAGCATTGGCCTGCACCGAGAATACGCCGATAGCCGCTTTTAAGCATAAGAAGCTACCAATCTATGGGGTTCAGTTTCACATAGAGGTCTCACATACCCCTAAGGGAATGAAGCTCTTGGAGAATTTCCTCTATAAGATATGCGAATGTAGCCCATCATGGAACCCGACTAACATGATAGAGAGGATAGTAAGGGAGATAAGGAGAAGCGTAAGGGCTAACGAGAAGGTCCTATGCGCCGTAAGCGGCGGTATAGATTCCACCACCACTGCGGTTCTAGTTCATAGGGCTATAGGGGATAGGCTAGTAACGGTTTTCGTGAACCACGGCCTCATGAGAAAGGGCGAACCAGAATACGTGTTAAAGGTGCTTAGGGAGTTAGGGCTTAATCCCATATACGTCGATGCCAAGGATAGGTTCTTGGGAAGGCTAAAAGGGATAGCGGACCCTGAGGAAAAGAGGAAGGTCATAGGCGAAGAGTTCATAAGGGTCTTCGAAGAAGTAGCCAAGAATATACAGGGGATTAAATGGCTCGCCCAGGGAACAATATACCCGGACGTGATAGAAAGCGGTAGTAGCAGTGCAGGAGCAGCGAGGATAAAGAGCCATCATAATGTTGGCGCTCTTCCTGAGAAAATGGGACTTAAGCTCCTCGAACCTCTAAGGTACTTCTACAAGGATGAGGTACGCATGATAGCTAGGGAGTTGGGAATACCTGAGAAGCTTATAAGGCGTCACCCCTTCCCAGGCCCTGGACTTGCCGTCAGGATTATAGGCGAGGTTACCCCCGAGAAGCTGAGGATAGTAAGGGAGGCCTCGGCCATAGTGGAGGAGGAGCTAAGGAGAGCGGGGCTATATGACGACGTCTGGCAAGCCTTCGCCGTTGTAGGCAATGACACGTGGGTGGGGGTCCTCGGTGATGAACGCAGACTAGGTCATATAGTTATAATTAGGATAGTCGAGAGCGTAGAGGCTATGACCGCGGATTGGGCTCGTATACCGTATGAAGTCCTGGATAGAATTAGCCGTAGGATCACAGGCGAAGTAGAAGGCGTTACCATGGTCGCATATGCCATCTCATCTAAACCGCCGAGCACCATAGAACCTTGTTAAAGGCCAAGCTAAGGCATGGGAAAGACCAGCTTGAATACCTCATGGTAATGAGAAGCTTAGGGAACCTCGATGATGAACGATGAGAAGCTATCTTCAGAATAATACCTAAAAATATTATCATAGATTAACACACGTAAATAAGAGAGTACATGAAGGAAAATCCAGTAATGAATGACATATTAAGATAATAGTAAAGAGAAAAATATCATTCAACGTTTATCTTCTTGCCAGCTATCTTCTTCGGTAAGATAACGGTCAAAAGGCCATTTTCGTATTTAGCAATGACGTTGTCTGGATTTACCTCTGAGGGTAGGACTAGGTATCTGTGATATACTGGCGATATGTAAAATCTGCGAGCCTCTTCGGGTATCTTAGCCTTAACGCGGACTGCACGTCCATCAACGTAGAGCTCTATATCCTCCTTTCTAAGGCCGGGCATTACGAACCTTAGCACTATTTTATCTACCTGATCCTCTAGGTCCACTCCTTCCAATAGTGCTAATCCCTTCTTCAAACGCCCGATGAGTGCACTAAGAGGTGGCATGGTTAAGGAGAACACATATACGCCCATTTACCACACCTCATTCGATCGGTACCCGCCTCCACCCTCTGCCCCTTTCTCTTCGCATAAGACCCTCCATTATCAGTAATGACGTTAAGAGCAGGCGTTCTCCCTTGGGAGATAACTGGTATGCGCCGTTCCGTTTGTCCACGAGACCGCAACGAGTCATGAGTTTTAGATTAAAAGACACGATCCTAGGATTCATGCTCAGGCTGGAGACGAAGTCCTGAAATCTCATTCTTTTACGTCTTAACATCTCGAGCATCATCAATAACCGCTTCGCATTGGAAAGAGCCTTATGCACTTCAGTGAATTCCCTTACCTCGTTAAGCGTCTGATCTACATCTCCCAATAATCTGGTCATTATATCCCTGAGTTCTTCCTGCGGTAGACTGAAATCAATTAGCTTCTCATCGTCCTTCATTATTATTATCCTTAACTTCAAGGGGCTCTCCTCGGGGAGGTTACATTAATGTAATTACATTAATGTAATTTAAGCTTTCCTCTAAAGCGGCATAGACCATGGGGAGTTCCTGGGACGTAAGTAGCAACGTCAAACACATCAAGGGACTAGGGGTTCGCTAGTCCTCAACCTCCTCTCCTCCTTGAGCCTCCAGAGGCCCTTAGCTGGATCCTCGATCACTATCTCCAGTCTGCTTATCAATTGATCATTGATTAGAACTTCATCACTATACTCGGAGATGACTAAGAAAGAGGCCATGGGGTGCGCCTTAATGCCTTCTGCAATTAGGGATACCTCAGCCCCCTTAATCCTATAGACCCTGACTAAGCCCGATGTGGACCCATAGGTTTCAACCAACGTTCCCTCAAGCAGGCTTGGTCACACTCCCAGCCGTTCAGCGATGAGGATAGGGATCAATATCTCTGGGACATCTCCTTCGAAACCCGTGCTAACTAACGCAGTGACGCCGACGTTTTTACCTCTATATTTCACCTCTATCCTCACCCTTACGCCCATGTGTAACCATCAGCCTGTGGGGTTTAAGATAGCCTATTCTTTTCCTCGCAAGTAATCTTAAGGGCTTAAGATAGCTTATCCTCTTTAAGGTTGATGTGACCTCCTATTGATCATGCGGCGAAAACGTATTAAAGTCTATTTCCCACGATGTCTAAGTCTTTAAACTCCTTTATTCTTTAAAGTACCGGGATCTATTCAATCATCAATGTTGACGAATTATTAATGATCGTATACTTAATGAGAAGTTAGACTTAAACGTTGATTCCTAATAGTTTAGCTGCTTCACGTATGATTCTAACTAAGTCGTCTAGTGCCGCATCCAGCCAGCTTTTGCCTTTTTCAGGACTAGCCTTAGTAGCGCTTCCGCTTAAAGCATCGGGATAGATTAGCCTTTCCACCTTTTTGGAGTAGATCTTCATCGAGGGATAAGACACCACGTGATCCATCGCCCTGCTCATTTTAACCGTATCAGGCGCTATGGCTAGCATCACACTTGTCTCATCTTCACCAGCATGGCCTGGAGCCTCGAAGAGCTCTTTTTGAGCTTGAATCCCCAGATCGCTCCACCAGTTAAGCAGGATAACGTGCATTTCGGTCCTGAAAGCGGCTTCTCTAGCAGCTACTCCTAGGATCTCCGTATTGCCACCATGTCCATTCAATGTTACAAGCATGTGTATTCCGTTTCTCGCGGCTTCGACCATCACGTTAAGGACATAATTATACAGCACATTGGGCTCTATGTCAAATGTCCCAGGGAAGTCCTTAAGTCCTCGACAAGAACCATACCAAATAGGTGGAAGCACAAGTACATCAAGACGTTCCCTCAGGCGTTCTGCGAGGTACATGACCACCATAGTATCCGTCCCAAGTGGTAAATGATTTCCATGACGCTCTATGCTGCCCACGGGTAAGATAGCCACTGCTTTAGGGTGTTTTTCAAAGGCAGGCCCGCTTACTTCCCAAAGCTTCATGATCTCATGCCTAGCTTTATTTTTAAGCGAATGACGCTATAAGCCTTGAGAGGGAGCGATAAAGATAAATAACCATATCAAGAGCCAATCCTTACTTATCTCATATCTCCCCAGACAAGGATGTACCTCGGCCTTACTCATCAGGTATTATCATCACGTTAGCATCCGGAAGTGCTGTACGGTACTTTTTTACTAAGTTTAAGGCCGTCACTCCTCATCGCTCGTCCCATAGGCGCATGAGGGACCTGATGAAACGCTCTGAGATTACCATTACCTCAGGGAACTAATGGTACGGAAGAGCCATTTGCTTAGGATCGCTAGCCCAGCTCCGTAGATCCCGAGACCTAAGATGAGGCGCCATAAATCAGCCCCAAGGCTTAACATCCTAATGACATATGATGAGGTCTCGTATATTAGGGATAGGAGCATAGTGCCTATTAAGACACAGGGCAATAGCTGGCCATACCTCATGGAGGCCACCATTATTGGTTAGTAGCTTTACACTATAAATCTCAATTCCTTAAAAATGAGGCAATTATAAGGGACGAATTCTGGATCCTGAGTGGAGTTCTATGGGGAAAGCGGTGGATGTCAGCACTTAAAGGATCGGCCATAAAGTAGCCTCCACCTCCTATTCATCATCCGAGACTTATGGTTAAGCCTTGAGGATATAAGCGTTAATGCTACTTCTCCGACAAGGATATAGGTTAAACTCAACCTAAAAGAGAGCGAGGGTTATGCTGAACGAATTAAGGGCGTATATAAGCCGTGAAGGGGCCATTGTGATAGAGGATGAGGTCGTCTGTGATGCTTATGAAGGCGTAGGGAGGTACATGATTGTCACGCATGCACATTATGATCATGTAAGGGGAATACATAGGGCTAGAAGGAGGGGGGTGAGACTGATTAGCACAAATGCTACAAAGGACATTCTGGTTGCTCTAGGCAAGGTAAGGGGATATGAAGTAATGGGCATAGAATACGACAAGGATTATGATGTGGGAAAGGGACATGTAAGGCTGATAAGGGCGAACCATATACTGGGATCAGCACAGGTAGTCTATGAGGATCAGGAGGGCTTTCGCATAGCATATACAGGGGATTTCCGTCAGCCCGGAACGCCTATAGTGGATGAACCAGATGTATTAATAATGGAGGCTACGTATGGTAGAAGGGATATGATAAGGCCGCCCCTTGAGAAGGTATATGAGGCCTTTATAGACTTAGTCAGAAGGACCTTTGACCGGGAACCCATCAACATATTCGCGTATCATGGGAAGATACAGGAAGCCATGGAGGTCTTGAGGAGCGCATTTCCAGATGTTCCTTTTTTAGCCCCCATGAGGATCCTGTGGCTATGTGAAATAGCAAGAAGACATGGAATGAAGATAGGAAAGGTGATACCCTTAGAAAGCGAGGAAGGATACGAAGTAAGGAGGGGAGGGCGCTACATAGCCTTCTACCATTCAACTTATTTGGGCAGGATCAACAGAGGAATTAGCATTTCCCTCTCCGGATGGAATATAGGGAAGGTCGTGAGGAAAATAGGAGCTCGAAGGTACATCGTATCCATTAGCGGACATGCGGATTTCAGACAATTGATGGAGTATGCTGAGGCTGCACGACCTAGGCTTCTTCTAGTTGACGGAAGCAGGAGCACGTATGCTGAGGCCTTTGCTAAGGAGGTGAAACGCAGATTAGGCTTACGCGCTATTGTCATGCCCTAAGGTGAGAGCATGAGCTCGGGAGAATATATAGTCGTAGAGTTATACGAGAGCCCTGTGGATAAACTGAAGAAGGCGGTTTGGAGGATAGTGGGAGCTGTATATAATCCATTCGTTACCTTTAGTGAAATAGCTGAGGATCCAGACGTATTAGGTCCTATAATTCTGGTAGTTATCTACTTAGCAATCTCATTACTGAGCAAGGAGCTATATTACGGAAAGGTAATAGTGAACTTCGTAAACCCTAAGACGGGGAGTATAGTTAGATCATCCCAGCTCACGTTTAAGAGCGCTGAGGAGGCATTGCTCTTCTTAGGTACCACGTTTATGCGCATGATGATCGGATGGGTCCTCACTACATTAGTATTCTGGGCGGTAAGCAATATGCTGGGAGGGGAGGCCAGAGGTAAGGCTACGTTCATAGCCGTAGGATATCTCTTAGTCCTCGGGATACTGGATATCGCCTTAAGAGGAGTGAACTTCCTAATAGTTACGCACGATATGGACGTTATAAAAGTTGAAGTACCCTCTAACATAGATCCCAAGGATCTTCTGCCCAGTATAACCCAAGAGTTGGGGAAGCAATTAGAGGGAAGAGCTTGGCCATATTCTACGATAGAGAAGTTCATATGGGTTTTATTCAGAGCTTGGCTACTGGGAGCGGGGGTGGCGTTGTGTAACTCGGTATCACGCTTGTCATTAAAGAGGGCCATTATAGTAGCTATTGTGGGCTTCTTAGCCATGCTCTTCAGCCAATGGCCTGCTTAGGGGATCAACGTGTCCTTTATGGCTCATATTAGAATATTGAAGAGGCTCCTAGAGGTATATGGGAGGGGAAGGATAGCGATTTCAATCGATGAGATCAAAGAGAGAGTGAGGGTACCTAGAGATGTCCTCTTACATTATTTAAAAGAACTAGAGAGAAGGGGGATCGTACAGGTAAATGATGATGAGCTCTTCATACTTGTACCTAGCGTGGAATTGGCGTACCACGCTATAAGCATGGGAGCGGATATAGAAGAAGTGGCCTTATATCTAAATTGGAGGGACTTCGAACGTTTCACAGCAATGTGTCTCATGGAGAATGGCTACGAAGTGATAGAACACCTGATATTTAAATCGGAGAGGCGAAGGTATGAGGTGGACGTCATAGGCCTTAGGAGGCCATGGGCTATAGTGGTGGACTGTAAGCACTGGACGATGATGAGGGGGTCTAGGAGCTCAAAGCTTAAAAGGGCTATAGTAGACCATAGGAGGCGTACTGAGGCGCTGGCCCGTTGCCTTCCTAGGTTGAGGAAGAGGCTGGGCATCACGCGATGGCATGAAGTGATACTAATCCCAGTCCTCGTGACCTTATATCAGGAGGGAGTGATGCTTTTCGAAGGAGTGCCTCTAGTGCCTATCTGTGGATTAAACGAATTCCTACAAGAGTTCCAAGGCATAGCCGAGAGCATATTCCTTAAAAAGGTCCCCCTTAACACGCTGATCTGAGAAACTTTATCTAAGGGAGTTCCTTAGTAAGGAAAGGAAAATGAACGCGGGTATAGATGTTAGGGAATGGAATTTGGGTCGTATGCTTGACGTGTTATTAAGCTCACTTAGAGGTGCTATTAGAAGCAATCATAGGAGAATGGTTGTCCTTACGGGTAAGGATGAGAAGAAGATAGGACTAACTCTAGGCTTGATACTTCGGGAAAGCCTCAGGCTAATTAGGGATAAGAAGGGATTAGCCGATGTCAGCGTTATTTACGCGTATAAGCCAGCATACGAAGACGCTAAGATTAGGTTGGAGATAGTCAAGGGCATGCTCAAGGAAAGCGCATGGATACGATTTGAGGCGATAAATTACGCGGAGTCCGAGAAAGTATTAGGCATGACCTACGATGCGGCCGTACTAGATCTCATTAATGACCTAAGGCCTAACGATGTGGGAAGGTTAGTGGGCATAGTGAGGGGCGGCGGACTTATAGTCCTCATGACACCATCCTTCGAGGACTGGGTGAAGAGGATAACGGAGTTCCAGGAGTTACTATCCACGCCACAGCATCCTAAGGAGGAGGTCAGGCATATCTTCATCAAGAGGTTCATAAAGAAGTTAAAGGAACATGAAGGCATAATGATCTATGATGTTGACAGAGATGAAGCATTAAAGATGCCGGGTAAGATGAAGAAATATGAGGTGAAGAAGAGGGAACTGAAGCTCCCGGAAAAGGGACGTTTTCAATTAAGGGTGTATAAGCTAGCGCTCACACAGGACCAAGTAGAGGTCCTAAAGCTTATGGAGAAACTCTTCAAGAAGCCGAAGAAGGGCAAAAAGCTGGTATTGGTGATAACAGCGGATAGGGGTAGGGGTAAGTCATGTGCTGTAGGCATAGGGCTGGCATCACTAGCCCATAGGATCAAGAGGATAAAGGGCTTAGCTAAGATAGCGGTCACAGCACCTAGTGTAACGAACGTACAATCATTAATGATGTTAGCGAAGCGAGCTCTAGAAGTAATGGGCTACGAAGTCGAGATTGAGGGAAGCGAAGCGGCGATCAAAGGCCTTAAGGCTAAAGGGATTAGAATCAGGTATCTGAATCCCATAGACCTACTTAGCTCCAACCCAGACATAATTGCAGTTGACGAAGCTGCTGGTCTTCAGGTACCCATGTTGCATAAGATATGGAGGAGGTTTAGCAGAGCCGTATTCTCGTCTACTATACATGGGTATGAGGGGGCTGGTAGGGGATTCTCGATAAGATTCCTGAAGAGAATAAGGGACGATCCCAATACCAAGCTCTTGGAATACGAGATGCATGAGCCGATAAGGTACGCTGAAGATGATCCGATAGAAAAATGGCTCTTCGATTCGTTATTATTAGACGCGGAACCCGTTAAACTGAGTGAGAAGGACTATGAGCTGATAGATGCCAAGCGTGTAAGGTATATAGCTCCGAACCTTGAGGACTGGTTTGCAGGATCAGACGAAGGAAAGCTAAGAGAGTTCGTTGGCATCTATATACTAGCCCATTACAGAAATAGGCCTAATGACCTAGCCATGATGGCTGATGCACCCCATCATACGATAAGGGCCTTAATGCTCCCTAACGGGAAGATAGTGACCTCGATAGAATTAGCTGAGGAAGGGCCTATACCTGAGGACATGATAGAATACCTCAAGTATGGCGGGTGGATCCATGGCAACGTCATCCCCGATAGGTTCCTGAAGCATGCGCGTGATGAGAGATTCGCTAAGTACGCGGGATGGAGGATAGTACGCATAGCCACGCATCCTGATGCAATGGATCGTGGGCTTGGGACATTAGCGATTAAGGAGATATGTGAGGAGGCCCTAGAGAGAGGATATGGATGGGTCGGTGCTGGGTTCGGAGTTAACTACAGATTATTAAGGTTCTGGATACGCAATGGCTTCATACCGATCCACATAAGCCCTGAGAGAAACCCCGTAAGCGGGGAGTATACCGTAATAGTCGTAAAGCCATTAGAAGATGACGTTAAGGAGATCATCCTTCGGGCTAATAAGGAGTTTAGGCTTAGATTGCTTAATTCGCTCGTTGATCCTTACGATGATTTAGAGCCAAGGGTCGCGAGGCTCCTACTTAGAACTTGGGGGGAGCCTGTCTTTGAGGGCTATAAGCCGAAGCTTACTGAGGTACAGCTAGAGAGAGCGGAGAATTACGCCTGGAGCGCTATGACCTTAGAAAGCGCCAGTGATTGCATGCGGGAGTTGACCCTCGCCTACTTTTACAATGATGAGACAAGTAGACCTCAGCTCAGCGAGCTACAGGAACTCATGCTCATAACGAAGGTGTTACAGGCCAGGAGCTGGAAGAATGCCTGTGATGAGCTAGGGTTAGCCCCTCCAGTCTTAATGAATGGGCTTAAGGACATTGCTAAGGCCTTGTTAAAATACTACTTTGGCATCGGGAAGAAGGACGTCACATGAGAGAAGGTCTTTTTACACGCAAAGGCTTTACTTCAGACACTTCTATGAAGCTCCACTTAAGGCCTCTGACTCCCTTCCACCTCACGGCTATGTAGGCTTTAAAGCCAAAGGCCTTCGCAAAACTCAAGAGTTTCTCGACCTGTTTCTCGTTAAGGTATATTCGACTTCCCTTGGTTTCCTTGACCTGATATACCCTTCTATCGTCACCTCTAGCAGCCATTATATCACATGGTATGTTCTTACTACCACTTATGGGTATGCGTACAGCGAAGAAGCCTTTCTGCCTCAGAAGTTCAATGAGTTCAATCTCCGCCCTATATCCTTTACGGAAGGCCATCGGGTACACCTCGTGCCATCTTCATATATACCTAAATCTTCATCCATAATATTGTATGGAGGTGGTGATATATGGTCAAGGTCAGGTGGTTGGGACATGCATGCTTCGCAGTACAGGGGGAGAACGTCATCGTAGTTACTGATCCGCATAACGGTGTGGATGTAGGTCTTAGACCTCCAGATGTAAAGGCCGATATAGTGTTAATATCCCATGGCCATTACGATCACGCCGATGGACTCGAGATAGTCTCCAAGCCGGATACTAAGGTCTTCGATAGCTTCGAGGGTGAAGCATCTCATAAAGGAGTTAAAATAATCGGCATTAAGGCGTTCCACGATAAATCTCACGGAGAGATCAGGGGAGAGAACTACATATACCTTTTCGATGTCGATGGTATTAGGTTCTGTCACCTAGGCGACTTAGGGCATATCCTAGAGGACGAACAGCTTAGGAAAATGAGCGATGTAGACGTATTGTTCATTCCAGTTGGGGGAGTATTCACCATAGATGCTGAGGAGGCTAAAGAGGTTGTAAGGCTAGTGAGGCCGAAGATAGCGATACCAATGCATTATAAGATACCGAAACTAAGGTTACCCATAGGCAGGGTGAAGGAGTTCCTCAAAGGGCTGAAGGATGTAGAGCTCAGAAATAATGATACCTTAGAAGTCACTAGGGAGAACCTACCCCTCGAAACGAGGATAGTCGTGCTTAAGTATCGAGGATGAAGTAAGGCTAAGATATGTAAGGGACCTCCTACTTTTTACGCTATGAATAAATAGGCATTTAGCTCCCATTATTGTTGGAATACATTCGGTCTACTCTCTCGGGGTTGAGAGTTCGTGAGGCATCGAGATGAGCCAGGAGAGGCATGGTCACTCGTTCTCTCGGACTACTTAGTCGTTGCCATAAAGACCGATGAAGGAGTTAGGATAATGTACGATGAGGAGGCCGAGGAGTTTGCCATAAGGAGATTAGTTGACGTATTCAAAAGGGATTATAAAATCTACTGCAAGGATTGTGGGGCCATACTTACTCCGGAAAACGTCGGTCAGATAACTAAGGACGAAGAAGGCAATATAACAGGTCGATGCATATATTGTTTAGATGATGAAATACTACACATGATAAGGTGCAGGAAGAAGGCCTTGTTAATTAAGACCCGGCCTGAGATAAGCCGGACCGGGGATAAAATGTGAGGTACCTTATAGTTAAATGCCCATATTGTAAGAACTACCTTACGATGCCTGAAGGTGTACGTACTAGGACATGCCCCTATTGTGGGAAAAAACTTAAGGCAAGCGGCCTCATAATAATGGCGAGAGCTAAAGACGGGCGGGAAGCAGCCCTTCTAGTGAGGATGTTGAAAGCAAGGGAAGCAGGAATAGCGGAGGTCATCTATGGCAAGGGAAAGCATAAACACAGTAAAGGAGGAGCTGAAAGCCAGTCTAATATTACCTTATATTAAACTATACTTCAGGATATCACCTACGGAGGAAGAGCTCTTTTCCGTGACGTTAGCTGAGGACAGGAGCACATGTGAGGTAAGGCTTAGCCTAGAAGAGGTAATAGAGGACATAGAGGGAGGAATCGCTTACGGCCTCATAGCGGATCACATATTACCAGCTAAGGGGGACGTGGCACATATCAAGGAGCTAATACTCCAGAGCTGGATCAAGGAGGAGCTCAAGATCCTTCATGAAGAGTACGAGGATCTGTTCTATGAGCTATTCATAGACCCTAGCTACTTCATCATGAGCCATTACCTCCGTAAGGGTAAGGTACTCTTCATGTTTAAACAACATTATAGGCATCTAGCCTCAACCGCCTTAGAGCAGCTCGAGAGAGAACAGGTTATGTGGAGAGTTCTCAGGAAAATGGAGAGAGACGGTTACGTAATCATAAAGGATTCCAAGGTTAGGCCTTTAAGGGACATTACTCGGGAATTGGGTGAAATTAAGAAGCGGAGTATGATCCCTATTAAGGGCTTTTTAAAGGCTCCAATGGGCCTCTCTATTTTCTCGTTATTAATTCGCCTAATTAAGGTACCAACCATAGGTGAGGAAAACGGTATATGGAGTTACCCGGTATGGGTGGAGACTGATGCAGGGCTCAAGCCACTTAAAGCTGAGGAAGAGGTTAAAACAGGCGTAATAAGGGATGGGGCAAGGCTGAGAAGACTTGGAGGGATGATAAATACTGCGTACTTAGCAACATGGGAGAATGGGGAAAAGAGGGTCATCAAGGTATTTAAGGAGTGGACTGATCTTAAATGGCTACCATTGGCCTTCTGGGCCCTAGGTGCGTATACATTTGATCCAACGGGCAAGGGACGCCTTATAAATGAATTCACCATGAATAGGAAATTCAAGAGAGCCGGTATCAGAGTTCCTGAGATCTACCACATAGATTTAAGTAAGAAGATCATCGTAGAGCAGTTCGTTCCAGGCCTCACGTTGAAGGACGTCATAGTTAATATACTCAAAGGTAAGCACCATGTAGAGGACGTCGAGCACATAAGATCCGCTTTACATGAGCTGAGCATAGTACATGAAAAGGGCTTCGTAATAGGCGATGCTAATCCCACCAATGTGATAATTAATGATAAGAACGTGTTTTTCGTGGATTTAGAACAGGCGAGAGAAGGGGATAAGTTCTCCTGGGATCTAGCCACCATGATGTTCTTCTTAGCGCATTACGTCCAGGGATCAGCGAGGAACCTAGACATGATAATCAAAGCCATGGTAGAGGGCTATACCGAAAGAGGCGATGTAGAGGTAATCAAGAAGGCCTTAAAGATACCTTATCTGAGGGTCTACGCTTTCTTCGCGTATCCCCATGCCATCTATAAGGTGTATAAGTTGGTCTCCAAATACGCAGGAGGAATTGAGATAAGGTGATGAGCCTAAGGGTAAAGGAGATAGGAGACGTATTTAACAGAATAGCTAAATCCTTTGATAAGACCCGTAGAAAGCCTTGGAGGTGCGCGATAGAGGCTATAGAGGGGTTAACGGAGGGTA
Organism: Thermoprotei archaeon; assembly: GCA_021162845.1. GTDB lineage: Archaea > Thermoproteota > Thermoprotei > QMSL01 > B3-G16 > JAGGXX01. The sequence goes on from JAGGXX010000054.1 coordinate 41,342, forward strand.
GGATACTGGACGCTGGATGCGGAAACGGGAGGCACCTCCTTCTGTTATCCAGCATGGGCTTTAGGGTAGTAGGCGTAGACCTCTCCAAGGAGCTCATTAGAATAGCGAAAAGGCGAATTAAGGAATTCTCGCTAACTAACGAGGCTGAGCTCATAGTGGGCGATATACGCTTTCTGCCGTTCAAAGATGAGGTATTCGACGGCGTACTGGCTATTGCGGTGATACATCACATACCCGGCGTAGTGGAAAGGGTTAGGACCTTAAAGGATATGAAAAGGGTCATGAAGCCCCATGCCAAGGCAGTATTAACGGCATGGAGCATATGGAGTTTAAAGAGGCTCTGGAGAGCAGTAATGTATAAGTTTAAGAGGCCTTTCTCATCGGAGTTCGGCGATGCGTTCATACCATGGCGCTTGGGCTCGGATACCGTATGGAGGTTCTATCACCTCTTCACAGCTAGGGAGTTCAGGAAAATAATCGAAAATGCGGGACTAAAGGCTATTAAGAGCTACGGGGAAAGGAAGAAGTATGGGCTTTTCCCAGAAAACTTAGTAGTAGTGGCGGTGAAAATTGACACTCACTAAAGCTCGAGTTAGGCCTAAGAAGCCGGTGAGAATGGCATCTGGCGTTACGGTAGTAGCCATAATGACCAAGCCCTTCCCTTGTCCACATGGCAAATGCATATACTGTCCCGGAGGACCGGAAATAGGCACACCACAAAGCTATTTAGAGGATTCGCCAGCTGTCGCCAGGGCATTAAGGCATGGTTTTGATCCATATGAACAGGTGAGAGCTAGGCTGATGCAATACGTGGTCATGGGGCACGAGCCCTCAAAAGTCGAGCTTATAATCATGGGTGGGACGTTCACAGCACTCCCACTAGACTACCAAGAGTGGTTCGTAGCTATGGCCTTAGAGGCGATGAACAGATTCCCAAAGCCCAAAGCTAAGAGCTGGATTAGCCTGGAGAAAGCTCAACAAAGGAATGAAAAAGCCAGAGTGAGGTGCATAGGCATTACCTTTGAGACTAGGCCCGACTGGGCTAAGGAGAAACAAATAGACAGGATGCTAAGAATGGGAGGTACGAGGGTGGAGATAGGTGTACAGTCGATATACGATGATGTCCTGAAGAGGATAGAGAGAGGACATACGGTAAGGGATACCATAGAGGCTACGCGGCTACTCAAGGACGCAGGATTTAAGGTATGTTATCACATAATGCCAGGGCTACCCGGATCTGATATAGATAGGGACTTCGATATGTTTAAGACGATATTTGAAAACCCGGATTTCCGGCCAGATATGCTGAAGATATACCCGACGCTGGTCATACCTGGGACTAAGCTCTACGAGATGTGGAAGAGGGGCGAATATAATCCTATGACAACTCAGGATGCCTTGGAACTTCTCATTAAGATAGCGCCTCACATACCTAAGTGGGTCAGGATAATGAGAATACAGCGGGATATACCGCTTCACCATGTAGCTGCTGGCGTTAATATAGGCAACCTAAGACAGGTCTTCGAGGATTTAGTGAGGAGGAGGGGTATCAGATACCGCGAGATACGGTTCAGGGAAGTCGGTATCAGAATGATAAAGTATGGAGAGGTACCAAGTGAGGAGAACATAAAGCTGCTCAAAGAGGAATATGAGGCAAGTCATGGGACTGAGGTCTTTTTATCCTTTGAAGATGTGAAAAAGGACATCCTCATAGGATTCCTTAGGCTTAGGATACCGTCTTCTGAGGCCCAGAGATGGGAGGTTAAACCCAGGACTGCTATAGTTAGGGAGTTACACGTATACGGACCTCAGGTTCCCATAGGCGATAGAGAGGAAATGGCATGGCAGCATAAGGGGTATGGCAGACGCTTGCTCATGGAGGCCGAGAGGATAGCCCTCGAGGAATATGATGCCAGGAGGATGTTGATAATCTCGGGTATAGGGGTTAGAGACTACTATAGAAGGCTGGGCTATCGTAGACATCCTCATTCCACGTATATGTTAAAGAAGCTTTAATCAGCCGCTGAAAAGCAGTAATATCACCAAGGGGGAGCTCACATCGGACGAAAGATATTCCTCAACGGTGGATATGATCTTATTCTTATCCCATATCGGAACCCTTAACATACCATATCTTTTCTTCACGTAGCCTAGGATGAGCCTGGCACTAATAGGCGCGCTGTCGTCTAGGACTAGGACGATAGATTTACCGAGCTTATCTAGGAGTACGTGATTTCGAGCTAGATCTCCGATAGTGGTCACAACTACTATCCTACCTCTAAAGCCAGCCATAATCTCCCCTAAGCCTAAGCCTAAGGGGCTCAGAAGGCGGTAAGCTATGTCTATCACGTCAACGGGGAGCTTAATCGCATATCGTCTGCTCTTCACATCATAGTCGGCCTTAGCTTTACTTATGAGGACTTCATTCAGCAAGCAACGTAAACGTGGGCATGAGATCGCGTTAACTATGATAAGGCCCTTTGTTCTGGCCAGCAGTGTCTTTAGGATTTCTACAAGGTGGTTTACAGACGAAGAAAGTGGAGGTAATTGTGGTGGAATGAGGCCTTCGACCCTTACCAGGTATTCGATCGTTGGATCACGTAGCTTTAGAAAATCTGAGACGATGTGCCTTACAAGAACGTAGGATGTAAGGTGTCGCTTTAAATCAGCCTTGCCCTTTATTTGAATTCTCCCGAAAAGCTGGGTTCGCATGTAATTTTCCAGAATAGGTTCGCCTAGCTCTACTACGAGGAGTTCCTTTACATGATCGCTTAATGACTTAAACCAAGACGGAGGGGAGGAGAGCATATGAAGGGGGGCAAATATCGATATGCCTAATACGCTTATCTCGGTATCCTTGCCTAGGCCTTGGAGGTAAGAGGTTACATAGGAGTACGAGTAACCAGCGCATAATATGGATCGCTCACTGAGGTCCTCTGGAATCACGTTAAACTCGAACTCAGAGAACAGACGTTCATATATCTTGGATAACGTGATCCTTCTCTCCACGTTACGAACGAATGACTCGTGCATCCATCTATGAGGGAACTCCCAGTGCTTCGAGAATACGGGTTCAGCTCTTACGCTAGAGACTTCTATGTCGACAAGACCTAGGAAATCGAATTCGGGTAAGCCTAGTACAATTGGTACCTCAATGGCCTCTGAAAGTTCGGAAGCTATCTCCATGAAACGGGACAAGTCATTCACGTTAAGGGGTTCGAGGTAAAGCACAGAAGAGCAAGAAGCGGCTAAACGCGGATCAAAACCTAAGCTTGGTGATGTTAATATTAATAATGAACCTCGAATCCCTGAGAGGACTACCTCATGAAGAGAGGAGGATATCTCAAATAATTCCTGGGAAGAAAGGGCTAAAGCCGCCCTACAGCCAGTGACAGAAGCACCTAAACATATACTTAAGGCGGTTATGGGATCTTCCACTGTCATGAAGTTGAGGTTCCTTCTAGTGAGAGACATCCTACCTAACGAATCCGAGGTACATATGAGAAGATCATAAGATAGCTTATCCAGTGTATGAAGGATCGTCTGTGACAAGCTCAAGAGCTCACGTCTAGGGATGTCAGGGGACATATCTCATCACGATACGTGTAAGAGACATCATTGCTCATAATAATTATGGTAGCGCGATAATGAAGTGAAAAGGTATATGAAGGTGTGAACGGGCAATTACTTATAAAGCACATAGACTCAAGTATATCCTACGAATGAACTAGCCGGGGTGCCCGAGTGGACCAAGGGGCTGGCCTGGAGAAGGCCTAGAAAGCCAGTTCCCCATACGGGGAGCGCGGGTTCGAATCCCGCCCCCGGCGCCATAATGGGATGTGGTTTAACCAATTTATTTTTACCTTCTATCTTCGTTCAATTGAAGGAAAGATTCAGCGTAAACGCCTTGAGAGAAGAGAGATAGGCCTCAACTATTATATACAGGTAGATAGTCAGCAGATAGTTCCGTAAAGAGGACTAATCCTAGGAGGACATCTAAGTCTTCACCGTTAGGTGGTAGGCTAGTACTCATCAACTACAAGCGAGCTAAGCTACCTAACGAGCATGCCAAGGAATAACCAAGAACAGCCCGCTGCAAGTTTCCATAATTTCCAAGGAATAACTAAAGAATAAAACACGGGCAACCACCCTCTTTTACTTGCAATATTTAGAAGCATTTAGGAATAAAAAGAAATAATACAAAAAGAGAGATATAGCTTCAGTATAATGATTAGGGGTTGTCTAAAAATGAGACCTAACGTGCTTATTTTCCATACCGATCAACAGAGCCTCTGGACGATTAGCCTTTATGCGCGCTTAGTATACGGCGATAAACCCTTAGTAGAGACACCGAACATCGATAGGATCGGAAAGGAAGGAGCTGTATTCACTAACTTTTTCGCTAATAGCGCGGTATGTACCCCATCACGTGGCTGCTTCCTCACAGGGAGATATCCCCATTATCATGGAGCCTACAAGAATAATGTGCCGCTCAATAGGTCCGAGATAACCTTCGCTGAAATCCTAAGGAGACACGGCTATGAAACTGGCTATGCGGGTAAGTGGCATCTAGATGGGACACCGCGCCCTGGTTGGGTTCATCCGGAGCGTTCGATGGGATTTGAGCACTCCGAGTACATGTTTAATCGAGGGCACTGGAAGAAGGTAGAAGAGTATAAGGGAATGCAGCCCATAGTCTATCCATACCATGAGATTGGCGACGAAAGAACGTACATGACCGATTGGCTCAAGGATAAGACGATAGAGTTCATCCAGCGTCCACATACCCGTCCCTTCTGTTTCATGGTTAGCTTCCCAGATCCACATCCTCCCTACGTAGTCCGTACGCCCTATAGCGATATGTACGATCCGGATGATATGCCTATCCCGGATACTTTTCGGCAAAAGAATCTTCCACGATGGGCGGATGAACGTCAAATTTATAAGCGAAATCCCCGTTGTCAGGAAGATTGGCTGCGTCATGTTAAAGCTCAATATTGCGGTATGGTTAAGCTAATTGATGATTGTGTAGGTCAGATTTTACGTTGTCTTGAAGAGCAGGGTATCCTAGATGAAACGATAATCGTTTTTACGACGGATCATGGGGACTACATGGGAGAGCACGGCCTAATGGGCAAGAATATGCTATACGAAACAGTTTACCATATTCCTCTACTGATACGCTGGCCGGAGAAGATAAGGAAGGGAACTGTGATCGAAGAGATCGTCAGCACCGTCGATTTTCAGCAAACGCTTCTTGGACTCATCGGGATTAAACCATGTGGTCGAGAACAGGGCAATGATGCCTCACCTCTTCTGCGGGGAGAGAAGATCGATTGGGAGAATAGGGTCTTCATCTATCACTCCAGTCACAATTTTGCGGGGATTATTACTCCTGATTTCGAATTGGTCTATGCAAGATATGGAGAGTCCATACTCTTTGATCGAAAGAATGATCCCGATCAGGTGAACAATCTATTCAATGATCCAGGGTATCGAAAGGTAATCGATGAGCTCACTAAGCAACTCATTGAGCATCACCGAAAATTAAATTCCCCGGAGATCACTTGGCTTAACGCATACAATAGGTCTTAATTATTCATCCTCAAACACCAAAAGTCCAAGATACTTAATAATGAAAAACTTAAGAGATCATAAAACCTATGATAAACAGAATGGTGCTAAGGAGAAAGCATGAGAGAAACATTAACAGAAGATTCCTGGTTTTCCCTATTTCTAATAAAGAATGTCTAGTAGATGAATATTTTAGGATTCAGGAATTATAGCGAGGAGTAAAAAGCTCAATTTAATCTCTTACTTCAAAAAGAAAAATTAGAAAAGTTAAAGACCTTCAGCTAATTAAGATAGAATACAGGCGAATGATTAATGAGGAAGGGTGGTAATTTAAGCGGGGTAACGAAATACGACCCGGATAAGGCCTATGAGGGGTATACGCTGTTCTGCCATACTTACGATCCACCAAACGTTGCCCAAGGCGAGCTTGCACACATGTACCTTATCGATATGAATGGAAACATAGTTCATGAATGGACCGCCAAGACTGCAGTTCAACTACTGGAGCTCTTGCCTAATGGTAATCTGTATTACACGACAAGGGATAGATCAGACATTAACTACGCCGGGTTGAGGGAGATAGATCCGAAGAGTAATGTGGTCTGGTCCTTTCATTGTAGGATAGACCACGATTTTCATGTAATGGATAATGGCCACCTGATGATACATTGCATCATAGATAAAATGGCTCCCGAAATAGGGCCGGAATTAAAACGCTGCCCATATATCATTGAGATAACCCGAGAGAAGGAGCTTATCTGGGAGTGGTTCGGAGACGAGCACATAAAGGAGCTAGAGGAACTTTGTGGGATAAAATTCCCTCTTAAGGCCTCTCAGTTCAAGGGTTACCCGGAACATATGAAGAGGCATCTCCTCTTCGATTGGGCCCATAACAATACCTGTGAGGTATTGCCAGATAATCCGTCTGGACGAAAGGATTCGAGGTTTAAGGCTGGCAATATCCTCTTCAGTTATAGGAGCTTGGATGTCATAGGGGTAATTGATCGAGAGACCGGAGAGATCGTTTGGGCATGGGGCCCAGGCATCTTAGATGGACAGCATCAGCCAACCATGCTTCCTAACGGGAACATACTCATATTCGATAATGGGACGCGCCGCGGTTGGTCTCGCGTAATAGAGGTAAACCCCCTGGAGGAGGAGATAGTCTGGGAGTATACGGCTACGCCTAAGGAGAGCTTCTTTAGTCCTTACATATCAGGCGCTCAGCTATTGCCTAATGGGAACATATTCATCTGTGAAGGAGGGCCTTGCCGACTTTTCGAGATTACACGAGATGGGGAAATAGTCTGGGAGTACCATAGCCCTTATAAGGGGACAAAGGGAACTCATGGGATCTATCGCGCGACGCGGTATTCCCCAGAGTACGTTAAGCCATTACTCGAAAGAATAAAGGAATCTTCTGAACAAGAGGGCTAAATGTAAAAGGCCGGCTTTAGCTTTTTACATATTTATATTCGCTGTGATTCCTATGTCACACTCCTAGGGTAAATGTAAGCTGTATGAGGAGATATGTTATATACCATATCCTCCTTGACGAATACTTCATTGAAGATATTATATATGTGTCCCTTAGCCATACCCTTTCGACGAAATGAGCAATAACTGTGATGTGCCTGAAAGAGAAATTGGAAATCTCTAATTCATGCTTATCGAAAGCGATATAAATAAAACGTGTAAAAACAGGATCACGGGATAAGAGATATGTCGTTATCTTACGTTAAGGGAAGTTTGAAGAACGTAGATAAGGACGGAGACGGAATCGCAGATCATCTTCAGTTTAAAATGATTAACTACATAGGGAGCGGCTCAGCTTACGTTTCCGACTTTAAGGTTCTAGTAGACGGAGAAGACATGACTGATAAAGCCACTTTGAAGATAGCTGGTCAAGCCCCTAAACCTGTTAAATCATTAACTTACGTAACAGCGTATTACGGTGATGAGATATTGGTTGAAATTAAGCATGACGGTAAGATTAAGCCCGGCTTACATAGAGTTGAATTAAGCGCTAGGATCGAATGGTATCCCATCAGCGTTAAGTTCGAAGATACGGTATAATTAAATTAGTTTATAATGAATATAATGGGTCGATCTCTTTTTTCTATGTGTTAAAAATTTATTAAGAAAGTCATCGATTTGACTACTATCACATGAAGTAGTGTTTCTTTTAAGCACTATTCCTTACTGCATGATAACCTAAGAAATGCTTATTAAGTACATCCTTAAGAGACAGTGATATGACAAAGATAGAGGAAAAACTATCGAGGAGTGAATATAAGCGTAGAGGGGGTAAAGGTTTCGCTAAAATGATCGCTCTCCTGGTGTTATGTGCTTCAGCGCTAATGATTAATGATGCCTTTTTCGTATATGCCGTGTCACCGTTTATGCCTGCGTTTTCCAATTATAAGGTCTACATAGATGCCATCATAGTATTAGGTCTTGGTTACATGGTGGTGAACTCCTTCGCTAGCAGTATCTACTGGTTAATGAGGATGGAGGTAGATTATGCAACTGCTTCGTTGATGAGGACCATAGTGAGGATAATGGGCATAGCCATTTTATTAGCGATACTGACCTCGGTGTTTAACGTAAACCCTTCAGCGGCCCTCACGGTGGGCTCATTTGTAGGGATGGTGGTGGGCTTTGCTACTCAAAACGTCCTGAACCAGGCTGTTGCAGGAATCTTCCTAGCGCTGACGAGACCCTTCAAACCTGGTGATAGTATAAAGGTAGCCGGACAAGAGGGCATAGTGAAGGAAATAGGCGTCATGCGCACCATTATAGTCAGTGAGGATGGATCAAGGGAAATACTGATACCTAGTAGTAGCATAGTTAACGCCACGATAATCAGGATGCAGAGGCAACAAAACTGATATCTAATGTAAGCTTAGATAAAGCCCATCACGTTTTCAAGCTTAGATAGTACAACCTCTATATCTACTTCCCTTAGGTTCGGCGTGTAGATCAATAGCCCTCCTCGACTATCCAGCTTACAGGTTATCCTCTTACCTATCTCCGGCAGTAGTGGAGTCACAAAGGTGATAGAGGATATCTCATGAGCTGATGACTTCACCTTGGAGTAGATATCGGTAATATCCAAGCCTTCTCTTTTGATGGAGACCTCATCCAGGACAGTATCACCTATCTGAGCCCTCTTAAACGTCGCCCTTATTATGTTGCCTGAGACCTCATGCTCCTTTGCGGTAACCCACTTCTCAAGGGCATTGATGTGACTACGCTCTAGATGTAAGGGGGATGCTGAGGTCGTGTCGCCGTAAAGCCTTAATGAGGCTAGCTGTGCGATGGCCCTAGCAATACGTTTATTCGGAGCATCAAATATGATGAGAAGACCTGAGATGACCCTAATCCAGACATCGTGCTCCATATAGATCTCGTATTCCTCTATCCTGCGTTCCCCTCCACGTACATATGAGAACTTCCCACGAAACGTATACGAGAAACGTAATCTAGCATCCTTAGTGGTACCCCTTATGCTGGATAAACGCCCATTTAGTCCCACTACGATCTTGGAGAGATTTTCAAGTCTTCGTAATGATGCCTTATCGCCGGCTTCCTCGAAATAAGCCTTAAGCTCTTTAAGCGAAGCCCCATTTAAAGTTGATAAGATATCCTCAGGGGCCTGGGTTCTCCCTCTCGGAAGTAGAAATAAAGAGAGAGCCCTAGGCATGCATCAACCCTTGTAATGGTCTTTATACCTTCGAATATATTAAGCTATTCATTACGACGAAATAGAGCAATACGACATGATGATGGGATTCTCTTGTACTAAAAGAGCTCGCCCCTAATGTGCCTTCTCAATCAGTGCTTAGCTCTAGAATGGAGTCTTCCTTCCTCAGACCAGCACACGAGGGGCACAGCACGCGCTTTCTGAAGAACGTCCTCTTAATTATCGCGCACTCTGGACATATAGGCCTGCCACAGGATGAACACGTAAGGGCATGTGAAGGGCATAGTTCTCTACCACACGATGAACAACGGATAATATGGGATGGACAAACTGGCGCGTTACATATGGAACAGAGATGGACATGATCGGAACAGAGGGGTTTGCCACATACGACGCAGAGGCTTACATGCTTTACACAGAGAGGTGATGCACAATATGAGCACTTTATGATGTGAGATGTACACAGGGGAGCGCCACAGTGCTTACATAATGGTACCTCCACGAGTGATGTAATGGTTGATAGTGATTTCTCGACTAGCTTACCGCAGACGATGCATCTACCGAAGGAAGCCTTAAGCGAGTACGGATCGATAAGCATACTCACTGAGGAGGTCCCATATGCTAACTTAAGGCGATATCTCAATATGAACACGCGCCCTTCCTCAACGATCCTTAGGTCTGGACGGACTTCTATTTCCTGAACGGCCGCCTTCAGGAAAGCCTCATATTTCCTAACAAGGGCTTCTCGCTTTTCCTCATAAGACCTTTCGATAGTATCTAATTCATCGATTAAGCTTTTTATGGCCTTCTTAAGCTTTAATACGTTCTTCTCAGCGAGTCTAAGCTCGCGCTTAAGCTTCCTGAGCTCCTTCGTTACGTCTCGCGTGTTCAGGCGCCTTTTCCTCAGCTCTTCACGGATTTCCTCTAGCCTCTGAACCCTATGCTTTAAGGACTTATAATCGCTCTCATGAAGCTTCAACTCGGCTTCGAGCACAGGCTTTGTGTTAAGCAATTCTCTCTTCTTTAGCTCAAAGCGAAGCCTTAACTCCTCCTCTTCCCTCTCAAGTTCGCCCTTTACCTTTTCTTCCAGACGCTTCATTAAAGGCGTTAGCTCGCTTTTATCGAATGTAGCCACCTCTAAGGGTGCTACGTAATAGACTTTGGTCTTCAACAGCTGGCGTAACATGGAGATTACTTCATCTCGAGGGGGAGAAGAAGTTGATGTGCTTTGCGCCTGGAAATCATAGAGGTCATACACAAGAGGCAGATCCCTGACCTCACCCAAGTGCTCCATAAGCTGTAACTTTTTACCCTTCATCACCACTAAGACGTGTTCTCCTCGGGATAACTGGAGCTTCTTCAGCCTGAGCCTGAGGGCCGAGCGCAGTAGGTAATAGGGTAGTGCTTCCGCCTCTATATCAAAACCCACGATCTTCAATCCTAGGGCTTTGAACTTCCGAAGAACTTCTTCCTTCGAGAGTTTAGGCCTTAAAATGGGTAGGCTTTCCGATGGGGCCTTGATGTCCTTTAAGGCCCTTTTAGGTTTAACTATGGGTCTCTTCCCGACAAGCATACGTATCTCGGATGGCTGCAGTGGGCCTCTATGGTAAGTTATCAGCCAGCGTGGCTCAACTATCACGGTCCTTCCGGATTCGTAATTATGATATAGGAAGGTGCGTGGCCTTAGCCTAGGGATTATCTCGGTTAAATCCTCGTCTATATTAAGGCCTTTCTTGACCTTTGCTATGTCCTGTCTGGTGGCTAACCTCCCCACAAATCTATGAGCCGCATTGGACAATACCTTGTAGTCTATATCCGCTGGATTCTGAGTGGCCAACAGACAACCTAGACCGAAGGCTCTGCCCTGTTTTATCAATAACATGAGGCCAGCTTTAGATGGAGGCTTTCCAACGGGAGGTATGAATCCCACGAGTTCATCGAAGTAAAGGAGAAGGCGTAGGCTTGAGGTACCGCCTTGTCTTAGTAGCCACCTATATAGCTCTTGAAGAAAAGCGCCTATGAAGAACTGCTTCTCTTCCATAGTCGTCATGAACCTTAAGTCAATGACCGATATCGTGCCGCGCTGACTGAACTTCCCAAAATTAATCATCTCGCCATCGAGCCAGCTCTTGTAAGTCGGGTGAGAGAGGAGGACGTTTAGGCTACGGGCTAACTTGAGCCTAGCCCTCTGTGGTATAAAATCCTCAACGGCGAGGGAGCCTATTTGATCGAATGGAGGGTTGATGACTTCCTGAACTAAATCCTCAAGTGATATGGATTCCCCATCTAGCCAGTGGGTTTCTATTATTTGGGAGAGAAGAGCGTGTTCTTGGGTGTTCCTCTCGCCATATCCAGCCAATCTCAATAAAAGGGACACCGTATTGTCTATGGCATCGTAAAGGACCGTCTTGTCCTCGGCCACTATTTCCCTTATGTTTGGAATAGGATCCAGCGATGGTCTAATGGAAAGAGGGACGCCTGTTGAGCTACGAGGGGTGTATATTACGACACGGACGTTCTCTACATAGTCACATATCTTCTCGCGGGATACCCCCCACTTGGATAGTTCCCGTAAATACAATCCCCTTAGCCTTTCCGCATACTCCCCAGGGTCGATACCCCGCTCCTTAGCTTCAAGGTCCGACCAAGGACGGAAATCTAGATCAGGCGAGGCTATAGCGAGCGCGCCTATATCGCCCTTGGGGTCTATTGCTATAATGGAATAACCCTTAAGGGCTAGCTCCTCCACTATGGCCTTACATAAGGTAGTCTTCCCCGACCCTGTTGCTCCCAGAACCACCGTATGCTTCAGAAGGGTATCCGTGTTAATACCGAAGGTCTCGCCACTAGACGTGCGCCCTATCACGATGACATCGCTCATGATCGACTATCCCCATATACTACGGGTTTATAACGATATATTCGCCTTTCCGCTTACCATAGGCATAGCCTAAGGCAGTGCCACAGGCTACCCCTAATACGGCTATAACCGATGATATTACAGGCCATGTCCTCTTCGCTCCCTCATATCTCTCCTTCACTTTCGATAGCTCCTCGTACTTCGCGGTAAGTGTTTGATTCCAAGCCCTTAACGAGTCATATTTTCCGAGAAGTGTATGATAGTCCTCCAGTAATTGTACATACGTGACATTAAGCTGGAGCAGCTTAGATCTCAATTGCTCGTAATCCCGAGTTAGGTTTCCTAAGTTCATTAGCGCCAGTGTGTAATTTGTGCTTAACTGGTTGAAGTTAGCGTTGAGACGAAGGTATTTATTCCTTAGCTCCAAGTAATCCTTCTCTAGTCTCTGGAATTCCTCAAGCAGTGAGCTATACGTCTCATTAAGCTCGGCATAGGTGTCCTTTAACGAGTTGTATTTTGTGTTAAGGGAGTTATACTTAGACAGAAGCGAGTTATAGTTCCGCTTAAGTGAGAGGTACTTCTCCACCTCCCTCTCATAAAGGGATTTATACTTGATGTCCGTAAAAGCTGGAACGTCGATTATAAGGGATGTGAGACCGTAAACCGTGATATCGCTCTTCCCGACGAGGAGGTCATCATCATATACCTCTATGGTAAGTGAGGTGACGTTGACTAAGTTTAGCTTAACTAGACCCTCGTCGTTTGCCTTACCGGCGAATAACAAGCGTCCATCTCCGTAGACCTTAATATTAGCGAAGGGAACGACATCGCCCTTTACGGGATCGATAATTCGTATATAAACCCCGCTTATGAGCTTCTTAAGATGCACCTCAAGATATGTGATCCCATCCAGTTCCACGGATGGATTTAGATATTCCGTGTAATTCTCGGCACTCACCTTCACCTGATATATCCCTGCAGGGAGGTTGAAGCTTACACATCCGTTTACGTCAGTGTATGAGGATGAGAGGACAGTACCCCGATTGTCCATGACAATGACTTGGGCGTTGGGTACGGGATCCCCTGTAAGCAGATCTACCACATGTGCTCTTAGTTGTATCGGTTCCATGATCATCTTCACGGACTCAGGGGAAACAGTTAAGTCCAAGGACGTAACGGTAGGGGCATAACCTTCGTGTTCAGCTATTAAGGTGTAACGCCCACCGCTCAACGTTAGGTTTAGCCAACCCTTAGCATTAGTAAGGCCATTAATTATCGTGGTATTACCTTCTATGAGAACCCTAATGTTCACCCCGGAAACGGGCTTTGAGTCTATATCCAGCACCTGGATAAAGAGCTGTCTACGCTTCGTCATTAAGGCCAGCAGATAACCTACAGTTGCCTTGACGCTCTCAGGGGTGCTCTGGTCTAGAACGGAAAACGCGAAAATTCCTTTTCCACACATGACCGCAGCAACGGCTTGGTATCTTTCATCTCCCACTGTCACGAACGTATCATAGAGCGAGAAGAGGCAGGGTGCGGAGGCCTTAAGGCTATTGGGAGCCATCACGGCAGCCCATACATTCCATGGAGATATGTTCAGCTCATTAACGAGCTTTAGGCCTATATCCGTTAGGACAGCCGCTAATGGTCTATCCGTCATCCCATTCCAACAAAAGCCACCCACCGTAAAGTTACTAGCCGCGGATAGGAACGCAGCTAATCCCCCTTCTTCCAGGAGTGACCAGTAGTGCGCGTGACCATTAGCTACGATGGAGAAAGGATAGCCCGCGATGTTCACTAAGATCCAGCCCTTATCCCTTACACATAGAGCTAGATCCGATATGTATGCATATGTAGGAGCAGTGCCATCTGTGATTAAGTACTCATCAGGGATTGGCATGACCGCGCCGTGAAGGTTTATCAGGGTAATGCCGCGAACATCCGATGATATTAGCCTGTACAGATCAACACTTGAGTTGACTACGTGGTAACTTAAGTTCATGGAGCTTAACTGATCCTCGATATAGGCTAAAGTAGAGGGCATATCGAGCCCGTACCAGGCGGTGTCATTTATGGCTAATAGGTATACATCCGGTTCCGAGTTAAGTAATACGTGAAGGTATATCAGTGAAGTAAGGGCTATATCCGCCTTAACGAAATCAGGCTCATGCCATACGCCTACATGCACATAGTAACCCTTACCTAAGGAATAGGCGGCAACGGTCTTGAACGCCCCAAGGTACCCTATGGCCTCGGTGGAATATAGCGTAAAGAAGGGGTCCACGTTAGTCGAGATGCTGTACGTTGCCGAGACCTTAGTAGGCAATGAGGTACCAGCGATCTTAGAGGCATTAGCACCCTCAAAGGTCAACATCGCGTAGTCTAAGGAGCCTGCCCTCTCGATATAACCATTGACTTTAACGCTAAAGTTGAGGGCGTTGAAGAACGTGGAGACACCAGTTTCCCCTAACTCTACTGATAAATGTTCCTCATCATTAAACGCGTAACTGAACGGTAGGCCCGCTAGGTTAATGAACGTGAATCCTCGCTTACTCATATTGACCGCAAGGTCCCTCAAAAAGTTAAGAGCGCCTTCTTCCCCTGAGAGAGCATAGGGCATGGGTACCGGTATCGCGGAACCATGGAGGTTTATTATCAGATCCCCTGTAGATGCATTCGCAAGTATGCTCCTAAACGAGGTAAAGTTCCTTATTACCGATATCTCCATCCCATTATCCGTGAGATAGGAAGACAGGGGTTGTAGTAGAGAGGGCGATACGTCCCTAAAAGCCCCTGAGGGAATGAATATGAGATATGCACGTCCCTCATATCCATTTCTCGATGAGGTGACGAGGAAGGGGGTCGCAAGTGAAATTAGCATAAGGGTTAATAAGGTGAGACAATGAATTCTCATCCCTGCCCCCTTCGTCTTGGTTTAGACGTTTTTAAGAAAATAAGGGGAGCCTTGAGGAAATAGGGATAATTCCCATGTATTACTCGGGATGATATCTAAGGATTATCTCATGATGGGCTATATTACATTAGTTAAAGAAACATAATGACTGTATAAATAATCATAACACTTAAATATATTGATATATCATTGAGATTCATGACCCTTGGTGATGAGGGTAATGAAGCAGCCTAATAGGATGGAAAAGGTTAAGATGCAATTAATGGTAGTAGAGCGCCTTAGGGCGTTGAAGAAGCTCTACTCATATAGAGAGCTATCTCGAAAGCTAAACATGTCCGAGACCGTACTCTGTAGGTATGTTAGGGGGAGTCTCCTTCCTGGGTACGTCCTAGCTAAGAAATTATTGCTCTCCATGAGGGAAATGCACGACCTCTCCCTCCTTATAAGGAGTAGGGTGAGGATTGATGAGGGAGGATACCTAGATCTTACTAACCTGATAGGCGATCCATATATGCTTAAGATCGCAGCAGAGGAAGCTTACATAAGCTACAGTAATGATGAGGTCACCAAGGTACTTACAGCAGCCGCTAATGGTATACCTCTAGCTACCATGGTAGCATACGTGTTTGGCGTACCTCTAGTGATAGCTAAGAGGACTAAGGACGTTGGCGTCAAGGAGTTCATAGAGGAGGCCTACATACCAAGAGGATCCCCAATACAGGAGACTTATTACGTACCCAAACGGGCCCTCACTAAGGATGACAGGGTACTGATAGTGGATGACCTAGCTAGAAGCGGATATACGTTAAGGGCCTTAGTGAACATAATCAGGAAGGCTGGTAGTGAGCTCGTAGGGATATTCATACTACTAGCGATAGGGAATAGATGGTATAGGACCTTAAAAGACGTTAAGCCAGGTAAAATAAAGGTCCTAGCAGTCCTTAATGATCAAAGTAAGGGATAACGTTATTAACCCCCTGATCCGTGTAGATCATTGGAGGGCAGAGAGTGACGACCTATACGGGATAACTAATTAGGGAGGCCTCAAGTGAAGAGGACCTGAGAAAAGTAAGTGTGATAATAAGAGAGGTTTTCGATCCTTATAATCAGCTCTGCGCAATAGAGGGCCTTTCCTTTACTAGGGTATTCATCGCTGAGGATCGAGGAGGTGCGCTAGGGTTCGTAGAAACCTATGTTACATGGATAGCTGGGCATAAGTGCGGAGTTATTTATTACATAGGAGTGAGGCCAAGAGCCCAGGGAAGAGGTATCGGGCGGGGGCTAGTCAAACACGTAGAAGAGTACATGAAGAAGCTCGGAGTGAGCTTCGTCCTAGCATCCACAGTCATGACGAATAGGAGATCCCGATGTTTCTTCAATAAAATGGGATACTATGAGTATAGCACCAAGGAGTTAGAGGGACTGCTCGGGCGCAGGGCTTTAAGCGTGATAATACGCCGTCTTTACATAACTAAGGATGATGACGTGATACTGATCAAGCCACTACGTTATGGTAAGCCCACGCCAAAGGCACAAATAGTGAAAATGCTCGTTAGCAGTAGCTTTGGTAAACGGCTTTTCCTTAAACATTAAGATAAGGTAGTCCTCTCTTCTATTTTCTTCTTTTTCACTCTAATTGTGAACTCACGTAATACATGCTCTGCCTAGCGTCTCTCAAATTAGGCGTCTTGATCACAAGGCCCTTCTTAAGTAGGAGGGAGAGGGCGTATCTGACGGTTCTAGGTGGGAGCAATGTCCTACGGGCGATGTCCTTTTGCGTTAGAGGACCTTCATATTCTAGTACTTTAAGGACCAGTTTAGCGCTAGGCGGCATCTTGATCAGCTCTTTAGCCAGCTCTACCTTCTTATAGAGTCTATCATGTACATGAGAACTCCTCTTTAGGCGTATCAATTTAATGTACTTCCCCATGCCTGTAAGACATATCCCCTTATGTACCTTACAGCGCAATATACCGTCGGCTATAGCTTCAATATCGCAAGAGCTTTCTATCTCGTTCAGGATCACTGTGGAGTCGCTTGGGACTACCAGGGGCCTCCTGGTTAAATCCATTGAGTTGACCGGAGTTACGACGAAAGCCTTAGTACCGATGAGCATTAAGGGGCCTCCAGCGGACATGGAATATGCGGTCGAGCCTATCGGCGTGGCCGCTATGACTCCATCGGCCATATCGCGCCATATGTACTCCCCGTTAACCCAAAGGCCGTATTTCATAAGCGTAGCGCTCTTTGAAGGGAATATGCATATCTCGTTCACGGCCCATAGCTCCACCTCGGAGTCGACGAGACCTCTTATCAGCTCGCTCTTCTCCAGCTTATAATCCTCCGAGAATAACCTTTCAGCGACCCACCCTAAGTCTTTGAAAGTGATATCGGTTAAGAAGCCTATGCTATTCGCATAGTTCACGCCCAATACAGGTCTCTCGAAGATTCTCAGTTCGTGATATGCCCTCAAGACCGTCTTATCGTCACCTATCACTAAGGCGATATCGTAGTCACAGGACATTTCCTTCGGGAATAGTACTTCCATCCCTAGGGAGGTAAGGCGGCGTATTATGTGATCTGCTTTACTTTTTAATGAGTTATCCAGATATACCAGGGCCTTCATATGAATTCGCACCTCGCATGATTTGATGCCGGTGATGAATCCTGGCTTACGTGTCTAAGTAATATCTTCAATAAGTCTATTAAAATCAAATCACATCATGAGGATCTTAAGCAAGATGCCTTTAATGATTTGATCTGGCCTAAAGGAAGGGTGAGGAGGTAAAATGTTCATTGTAAAGTAATATTCATGAGAAGTTTGATCTTGTTAACAAGCGGGGTGAGGTCAGTTTCCGTTGCTTAACATTTATTGCTAGGAAGTTTCATTTGGCGCCTTAGTTTTTTAATCCCTTCTTCAAATACCCTGTCTTCGTCGATTTCGCCGAGTCTGGAAGAGTATAGCTCTATGGGGTCTATTAGTTTACGGGGTACTAGTATTATTCTATTGTCCTTAATCGTTACTATGAGTTCATCTCCTTCTTTGATCTCTGCTTTGTGCCTGATACTTGCCGGAAGTTTTAATATTCCGCCTTTATACACCTTAATGATCTCGTACATGGTAGTAACCTTTATTACTATTAGTAACTTAAGGTAATAAAGGTTACCATGAGAGGATCATTGCTTTGTGATACCATATGTGTCTGGGCTCTCTATTTTCGAGATTCAGCTTATCGTAAGCACGTACTTAAGTTGAGGTCGAGTAATCTACTGACAATACCTGATATATGCCTTATAGAGGCGTCCTACCCGATATATGAGGCTAAAGGTCTTGATGAGCTAAAGAGGTATTCTAGGTTTGTTGAGAACATAATCCTAGCACATAACATTAAGGTGTTGACCGTATCTTTAGAGGATCTAGCTAAAGCCTTAAATTTAGCTGTAGTCAACCCTGAGGTCTTTATAGATGAGGAGGGCAACCTATGCTTATTTGACGCATTGATAACCTCGATATGGATGAGGACTAATGTCCCTCTTGTTACGTCGGATAAGAGGCTCATAGAGTTCGGTGAGAGAAGGGGATTAAGTGTAATAAGGTTACGAAAGGCTAAAGTATAGGAGTTACAATTCTTAAAATGACTTTTAGACAAAATTGATTAGCTTTAAAGGCAAATTATGTGATAGCGTTTTAAGTTCTCTTTTTAAATCACTAGATAATGCGATATTCTGCGCTTAGTAATAGGGAGAGGAACTTGTTTATAAGAGATGGTTACTATCGAATGGTCAGTAAAGCCATGCTATTTCATCTACTCAATTGAAACCTCCTTCATCATCCCCTAAGGATGATTTAATCGCGTTTCCGTCTTTTAGGCATAACGGGCAGGGCTTTAGCTTGTTCAAGCGCAGAGATCAGAGCTATTAAGACTGAAGATGCCGCATGATCTGTAGGTAAAGTAATGCCCGGAGCCACGTCTAGCACTAGCTTAGCGAAGCGGAAGATGCCTGTGGGTATGCCTTCCCTAGCCCCGATTAGCACGAATACACGGTCATCCTTGAATATCTCTACTAAGACATCCGATACCTGGGATAGGGGAACGCCCCGTGTAGACGTTACTATTATATTTTCATGAGCCTTCTCCCTTACGAATTGATACAGGTCCTGCACGAATACTGGTACCTTATGGACAGCTCGTCCGTAACTCCTCTTCTGTATGTCATAACGGGAGTTAATGCCCTCGAATATGCCTTTAAGGAATTCCTTTAACTCGAAAGCCGGAATACGTTCCTTAGGAGCTATTATAAGCTCCTTTACCTCGAATGTTTGAACTGCACGACCTATACGGATCCCCATGGCCCTAACAGCGTCAAGGGGCCCTAAGTAGGGCATTTGGACTATGGAGATCTTCCTTAATAGGGGGAGTACATATGACTTGCCAGGCCGCACCTTCTTCCATTCTAGACCACCATCAGTAAGGCTTATGTAAGCTACATCATGCATTATCTCGACCCAAATGACTTTATCAGGGGTCGTGAGGTCTACATCGGCTCCCGTTACCCTCTGAACCTCAGAACCCACACGTACGTTAACGTCTATACTTGTGAAGGAATGAATTCCCCTACGGACGGTTCTAACAGCGAAAGAGGTATCCTTCGATATAAAATGTCGAGCTATATCCGCGCTCACCTTGGCTATTTCATTCGGATCTGCCTTAGCCATTCCATGAATAGGTAGGACCTTCTCGGCCTCTGGAACCTCATTCAATATCCTCCTTACAGCTTCGTCCTTGTCTATTCCCTCGCATCTGACTAGGACCACCCCGAGGAAACCATAAGGCTTAGGGAGCGCTCTGAGCCCACATATCTCCTCTATGCGGGAAGCCGCTATGTCCTCTAGTCTCCTAGGGGTCTTAACCAGTATGTCGGCCTTCACCTGTAACCCTAGGATTTAAGAGATGGAGTTCAATATTTGGTTAGCGGTCGAGGGATATGAGGCAACTATGGGCCCCATGGCGTATTAGGTATATACTAATGGAGAAGCCCAAGGGATGTATCTTCTGCATGAAGCAGAAAGAGAAGAACGACGAGGAGAACCTGATATTGTATAGGGGTGAGAGGTGCTTCATCATGCTGAACCTATACCCATATAACAATGGCCATCTGATGATAGTGCCCTATAGACACGTCCCAAGCGTAGAAGACCTAAAGGTCACGGAAATACTGGAAATGGGGATGTTGACTAAGGCCTCCTTAAAGCTATTGAGACGTGTTTTAAGACCAGACGGCTTTAACGTGGGTTTCAACATAGGTAGGGTAGCGGGAGCTGGCATTGAGGAGCATGTACACATGCACATAGTGCCCAGATGGAATGGCGATACGAACTTCATGCCAGTAATAGGCGATACTAAGGTCATCTCAGAGGGCCTGAGGGAGACTTATAGCAAGCTGAAAAAAGAGATAAGCATTATAGAAGAAGTTATGAAGGAGTTAGAGGGCGAAGCGCATAAGAGAGCGTGATGGAATTCTTAGAGGAGGTGTACATTACGAGCGAATAAGGAGGCATCCCCCTAATGATCGACGTTATCTTATGCACTGTAGTATATCTCATGAAAACTGATGCGAGTACTCTTATTAATGTCATGACATAGTTTCCCTATTAGGGTCATGAAGAGGGGGCATGCTGGCTGAGTTTGTGATGTGACCTCCTCTCAGCTGAACCTCCTCAGTAACCCCTTGAGGAGGACTATATCCTCTTTGAAGACTCGCTTACAAGACTCCTTATCTCGAGGACTGATGGACTCATCCTCTAATGTTAGATCGCCATCATAACCAGCCTTATGCAGTATATCCAATATCCTATTGAAATCCAAGTCGCCTTTGCCTATAGGCGTCATCCTTACTTCCCTAGGCCGTCTTAGCTCTAATTTTCGCTCAGTAGTAGCATCCTTTATGTGAGTATGCTTAACCCTTGGCGCTAGCTCCTCATAGATCTCATAAATGATACTAACTGGATACCCGTACCAGTAATAATTGCCTGTATCTAGCGTTACCCCGAAACGCTGATCAGTAATCTCCTTTAACAGGTTACGGACGTAATTTAAGTTATTACCTATCACCCCGTGATTCTCTATAGCTAGGTGAACGTCCTTGGATGCCCTAAGGACTTCGAGTACCCCTGAAACCGTTAACGATATATAATCCCTTATGGTATAGCCGGGTACTTCGCGCATTGGCGGGTTTATTCTAATGATATGAACGTCCAGTGCTTCAGCGATCTTAACGACTTTCAGCAAATACTTAACTTCACCCGATAAACTCGGTCGCGAGAAGTCGTTTTTCGCTAAAATCGCACAAATAGAGATTTCATTTGATTCGAGGAACCTCCTGAGAGCACTAATTCCATCTGACGAAGATAGAGAGAAGCCTATGGGTGTACTGAGATCCCTATCCACGCAAAGCTCGAAGCTATTTAGCTCTAAATCTCGAAGGGCCGATAATATATCGCCGTAAACAGCGACTACCGGAACATCTCTTACCGCTACGAACATTGCGCGCGACCCCAGCTCATTCTATTTTTATGGAGACCTTCTTCGGTACTTCAGCCTTTGGAAGTTCGACCACTAGGATTCCATCCTGGTAGCGTGCTTTAGTTTCCTCGGGCTTTATCTTGTCAGGCAAGCGGATCGTCCTATTGTAAGCCCTATGGATTATCTCCTTAGATATGAGGCGAGCTCCTTTTACGTCGACGGGCCTGACCTCACCTCGTATCTCAAGCATATCTTCACTTGCGTTTAGGATCAGCTTATCCTTGGGGACACCTGGTATTTCTACTATGACTAAGTATTTATCCTCAGCCTCATATACGTCAACTAAGGGTTCTTTAATTGATCTCTCCCTTCCTCGGATTACAGGACGAACCCAGGGTTCGAAGGATTCTAAGAATCGTTCCATATCACTAGCTAGGCGGGAGATCTCCCTCTGAATACGCCTAAAGTCCTCAGAAAAACTCATCAGGCTATCACCCCTTTAAAAGGTTAGGCATTCAGCTAAATATCTTTTCCCACTTCACGAATGAGCTTGACCCTATCCTTTACCTCGCGATATAATTCCTTGATCACTTCTTGATAATCAGCCTTGCCTAGCTCTATTACGTCCATGAGTTTTTCTAACTTACGGGTGCGCTCTTCAGAGACGAGATCTTTGTAATTAGTTGATAGATATTTATAGACCTCTATGCCTAATTTCGTCGGTATAAGCCTGCGTCTTTTCTGCGATTCAATTACGTACTTGCGCTCGATGAGCGTACGTATTATCTTGGCATAAGTAGATGGTCTACCTATGCCCCTTCTCTTCATAAGATCAACGACATCGCCTTGGCTAAATAACATCACACTTGGGAGCTTCGCGTGTGTGGCTTCTACTATCCGTAGCCTATCGCCTTTCTTCATCTCAGGGATGAAGAGGGACTCCTCTATAGGATAAACCCTCGAGAACCCATCGTATATCACCTTGGTTATACCTGTGACCTCCTTCTGTATATCGCCTATCTTGAGAAGGGTCTTGAGCCGTAAGACCTTAGCTGACTTCATTTGACTAGCCAGGAAGCGACGGAATATCATATCATAGAGCCTATAGTGAAGCCAGGTAAGCGGGCGGGGTGTTCTAATTATGCCATCGCGTATTAGCTGGGCTAGCTTATCTACATCAAGGGGACGAGTAGGGCGAATGCATTCATGTGCTCCACCGGTACCCCAGTCTCTACCTTGATAGTACTCCTCACCTAAGGATTCCCTGATGTACTCCTTCGCTATCATCATGCCTACCGCTGAGACCCTCGTGCTGTCAGTCCTATGATATGTGATTAAACCGAACTCGAATAGGTCTTGAGCGAGTGACATAGTCCTCGCTACATCCATTCCCAATCTAGATGACGCCTCTCTTAGTAAAGCATCTGTCGTAAAGGGCGGTGGAGGGTTTATCGTGGCTTCATGGATCTCAGCATCGACTACCACGCACTCGGATCCCTGAAGCTCCTTTACGAACTCCTTAAGAGGTTTTTCCACGTATACGTCTTTAAGCATAAGCCTAAGGCCGTTTTCCAGCGTTATGTATATGTGATCCGCTATGCTATCCCTATGTTCATTATAACGTTGGATTATCCAACCTAGGACAGGCGTCTGAACTCTACCAGCGGATAATCGCCTACTTTTGAACTGCTCCCATAATTCCTCGCTGAGGGCGAAGCCTATCCACCTATCCTCAAGCCTACGGACTATTTGCGCCTCTACTAAACGTTCATCTATATCCCTAGGGTTCTTAAGGGCTTCGAGGATGGCACGCTTTGTGATCTCATGGAATTCGATGCGCCTTATGTAGCTAGTATAGGGCTTTATCACAGTGGCTATATCCCAGCCTATCTTCTCGCCCTCTGTATCAGGATCCGTTCCTATCAGAATTATGTCGACCTCACGGGCTAGGTCCCTAAGCGTGTAAACGACTTCAGCCTTATCGGTGAATTCGGTGGACTTACATAGGGGGCATGCGTCCAGACCCACGAATTGTTCACCACAGTTCGCACATCGCCTTATGGTCGAGTATACTGGTACGAAGCGCTTGTCTATGATCCTAGTGCCATAAAAGTCCTCTGGAGTTAACACTAAGTCGAACACGTGACCGCCACTAGCTATTATCGAGAGCATGTAAGTGCCAGTACTAGTCTCGTATACCACATAACGACCGATCCTCCTAAGGGAGGGCCTGCCGAAGAAGCTAGCAATAGTTCTGGCCTTACTAGGCGACTCTACGATCATCAACGCGCTTTTCACGGGATCCTTGAATTCCACCTTGATCTTTCCGGCCAGTAGGTCGCTAATTATGCGTCTATCGCGGTCTATCTCATTTATAAGAGATCTAACATCAACTTCCTCTAGAGATCTCCATGAAATATCTTCTATGAACCAACGGGTCTTCCTAACTAAGCCTTGAAAGACCTTATCGTTATCAATTATGACTATGGAGGCTCCCTTTGATATACCTCCTGCGAACATCCTAGAGGTACGTCCGCTGGCCTGTATGTACGTCATGGTATCTGGGACTATGACCCGCAAGGTGCCCTCCACTTCCTCTAATAAGATGTAGGGACTTTCCTGGATCTTCTTCTTTACATCCTCACGTGCTAATAACTCACATACCTTATGATAGCCGAGTAGAAATAGCTCTTGGGCTTTGCCTAATGTACCCTTTAATTTAGTACCTTCTTCTATCGCCTTTCTGATCTCGGCTACTCTATTAGGCGGAAGTTCTCTTAGATACCGCATTATGCGCACGAAGAGTTTATCCACTTCATCACGCTCCTTGCCCTCAAGATAATCCCTTAAGTCGAATAACAGCGAGGCAATCCTGAAGGGATGCACTTCCTTAGCCTCTAGGCTGAAACGTAACTTAGGAACACCTACGAATACCGCGTAACGTATCCTCTGTGGAAGATCAAGCCCTCTAACTAATAACCCATAGTACGTAGCAACTCCGACCAGCACATCGACTTCGCCCCTGAGAAACCTCTCTATCTGGTCACCCTTCTTTGATGAGACCACTACCTCAGCCCTGACACCATGTTGGTTTAAGAACTCAGAGAGCTCCTCTGCATAACTTGCTCCCTTATCTATTGGTACGAATACTAGCCCACCATCACCGAATAGCCTTATGATCCTTAAGACCTCCTTCTCAATATCCTCCTTAGGCTTATGGTAAATGTCCTCGATGTTCCTGATGAGCTCGGATCTACTGCCTGCTTCGAAGCCTAACAGTTCTCGAAATAGCCTAACCCTAAGACCCCTAGCCCTACCGGTAGCGCTGGATACGACCAATACGCCTAGATCCCGCTTACTTAAGGACTCCTTAATCTCCCTCTCAAGTTTTCGTATATTTGAAACTGCTTCCTCTAGCTTTACCTTATAGGACTCGTCCTGTCTAGCGAACGTGATTAAGAAGGGAATGCTTCTCCTCAACCTTATGAGCTCAAGCCCTAGTTCTATTAAATTCTCATCCGCACCTAACAATATTAGAACTCTATCTATATTCCTAGATGACTTAAGAAGCGCATCTACGTCATCAACAAATATGAAGTCGAATCGTACGTTCCTTAGCTTATCGAAGTTCCTTGCAAGGAACTGCGATGTGGTGATAAGCACTTGGAAGTCGCCTGCCCTCATTTTCTCAATGAAATTGGCCCTTCCATTCTTTAGGAGGGCAGGGTGGTACGCTAATATCTCCACATTAATCTCGGCCTTGGAGGCTAAATCGCGCATCCTCTCGAAAACCTGTCGGACGAGCACTGTTGTTGGAAGTAACATGTAGCACCTTTTCCCTTTAGATGCTAAGTACAACGAAATCAGCATTCCAAACATAGTCTTGCCGACCCCGGTAGGCGCTATTATGGCAAAGCTTCTGCCCTTTAGGACCCTCTTAGCCCATGTCCGTTGTGCACTCCATAGGCGGCTGCCCGTCACCTTATTGAATAGCTTGTCTAATTCGGAGAGTTCTAAATCCAGTTTAATGGTGTCCTCATAGTCCTTAAGAGATCCTAACTCCTTCAGGGCATCTCTAACCTTGAGCTTGAAAGCCAAAGGAGTTAATTCAGCATAAGCCTTCAGCAGCTCCCTAGCCTTATCCTCGGGTAAGCACCTTCGACAAGGAAGGGAATGCAGGAGCCTATCATCAGCTATCTCGCCTCCGCAGTTAGGACACGCGTTAAGGAATATCGCGCGTATCATCATATACTACCTCGGATAGACCAGCTCGTTTGGATTACGCGAGGGGAACTATATTAAGCTGATCCCTCAGAACTATGACAAAATATAAATGATGTAGGAGGCAAAACACGTGAGTCACGTTAAATATGTCCGGAGTATCTAGCCCAGCGGTATACAGCGGCTAAGGCTGATACAGCCCTCTCAGGTGTCGGATAGGTTGGAATGCCCTCACGCTCAAGCTTTCTCATGGCTTTGTCGCTAGCTTCCCCGCCTACGAAATTCACGACTACAGGCTTCTTCTCCTTAGCATTATGATAGGCATCTATTATCACGTCAGCTAGAAGTACGGGATCCGTGATTATAGTTTCGCAGTAAAGCAATATCACGCTATGTACCCTTGGATCCCTCAGCGCTTCCTCGAAAGCCCCTCTATAGGCCTCCTCACTAGCCTGCCCTGTGAGATCTACTGGATTCTTGGGGCTTCCGAAAGGCGGCATGTACTTTCTAAAGGCTTCCATGAGATCCTCTGGCATATCTAGGAGCTTTACATCGTACTCTTCACATGCATCCGTAGCAAGTACACCGACGCCCCCACCATTAGTAAGTATAATGGCATTTTCTCCCTTAGGTGGAGGTAGCTTGGATAGAGCTCTAGCCCAATCGAACGCCTCCTCGAAGCTTATAGCACGAAGTACACCCGATTGACGAAAAGCTACCGAATATATAACATCACTTCCTGCTAAAGAGCCCGTGTGAGAAGCAACTGCTTTAGCTCCCTTTTCGCTTCTACCAGCCTTTATGACTATTATCGGCTTATTCTTGGAGACCTTCTTCGCTATGTCCATAAAGCGCCTTCCATCCTTAATCCCCTCCATGTAAATTAATATCACCCTGGTGTTGGGGTCCGCATTAAAGTATTCTAGGAGATCGGCATCGTCTATATCAGCTTTGTTGCCCAGACTGACCACAGCCGAGAGGCCTATTCCCTCTAGTATCGTCCACCCCATTAATGCGATACCAAGCGCACCGCTCTGTGATAGGAAAGCTATGTTACCAGGGAGGACATCCCTAGGCCCAAAAGAGGCGTTAAGCCTAGTTGGCGTATATACTAGGCCGAAGATATTAGGTCCTAGAAGTCGCATGCCGTACTTCCTAGCTATATCTACTATCTCCTTCTCTAATTCGACATTGCCTATTTCACCGAAGCCAGAGCTTATGACAGCAACGTTTTTCACACCTTTTTCACCGCACTCCTTTAGTACCGCTGGAACGAGTTTAGCGGGAACGGAGATTACTGCTAAGTCAACTCTTCCAGGCACGTCGAGTATCGACTTATAGCATTTTAAACCCAGTATTTCCTCAGCCTTCGGGTTCACGGGGTAGATCTTCCCTTGATATTCGTACTCTAGAAGGTTACGAACTATTTCGTATCCTATCTTCTTCGGCTTTCGTGAAGCCCCTATTACCGCCACGGCCTCCGGCTTGAAGAGATATTCAAGCTGTTTAACGACCTCAGAGGAGGGCAATGTTTCTCACCGAAAGGTATGAAACGTAAAAATAACTTAAAGTTTACCACTCAAGGAATCGGATATCGTAAGGTAATCATAAACTCCTATCCCAACAATTCCTAGGAGGACCTTAGCTAGGAAGAACTCTGGAATGAGTCGTTATACGATTAACCTACTTGGGTGGACGATCAGCTATGCACCGAGGCGTTTAAGTATTACATCCTATGTTCATATCCAGACGAAAGATGATGGTACCATTAAGGAGGGCGCTAGAAGACTTCCTCAAGCAACATGGGCTCACTATAGCGGACGTACTTGATGCTATGGATGAGACTAAGGAGGGAGCTCTGGAATCATTGAGAAAAAGAGCTCATCTGAGTGACCAGGATATAAAATTCATCGAGAAGTACCTCTCAGCGAGAGATATAAACCTCCTAGTGCTGGCATTACAGGTCTTCTACTTATCGTATCCCGGCGGCCTTTACAGGAATCTACTCATCTTTCCGACTCGAGAGGAAGTAGTAGGGCCTGATGGTAAGGTCACTCGAGAGGGATTATTAAAGGTCATGAGCGCGTTAGGAATAAGACCTAAAGGACGCGGTCTCTCGGTTAGATCCTTCTAAGGGTTCCTGACTACGTAGGCATTAGTAGGTCTACGTAGGCTTTCATTACCCTTATCTTCTCCATGCCCTCTTACGACGGGCTACCTCCCTCGGCGAACATGGGTACATTCAACCTCACAGACCTCGCTACTTCCTCAGCCCCGATACCAGAGTTAAAATAAGCGTTGTCCCGTATAAGTATGGTGAAGGGAGGTAGGAAGTACTGCGAGGTAAACCCAGCGTTCTCACTTCAAGATGCGGAATTAATAGCCAAGAAACTAAGACTCGACGTTCATACGGCGTCTGCGCGCATTTTAGCCTACAGGTACCTAAAATCCACAAATGACCATCAACACCTATAAAAATGAAACTATTACAGGAGGCGTAACATAGTGCGGAATATTTATCTCCTACTAAGCCTGAAGCTTCATTTGGGTTAAAGTTATGCCTCGTAATGAAGTACAACTGAGGGTCGCTGAAGCTAGGCCTGGGGATGCAGGTAGGAAGATAGCCCGCATAGACACTACGGCTATGAGGTTCCTCGGCATAACGAGCGGCGACTTCATAGAAATAGAGGGGAAGAAGGTTACTGTAGGCATAGCATGGCCATCTTACATCGAGGACGAAGGACGCAATGTAATACGGATGGATGGTTTAATGCGCTACAATGCAGGCGTAAGCATTGGCGATTACGTCACCGTGAGGAAAGCCACCGTTAGGCAGGGCGTGAAAGTAATCCTTGCCCCTTCAGAGCCGATACGCTTCGGGGAGGACTTTAAGGAGTACGTTAAGAGTAAAGTCCTCTATAAGCCCCTAGCCAGAGGCGATATGATAAGCGTACCTGTTTTAGGTTCAGCCATACGATTCAGCGTTATCTCAACCGCACCTAGCCCCATGATACTAGTCAACGAGAACACAGAAGTCATAGTGCGCGAGGAGCCAGTAAAAGGGGTCGAGATAGGGCTACCACGCGTCACATATGAGGACATAGGTGATCTAAAGGAGGCTAAGCAGAGGATTAGGGAGATGGTTGAGTTGCCTTTGAAGCATCCTGAGTTGTTTAGGAGGCTTGGTATCGAACCACCAAAAGGCATACTACTATACGGACCAC
>JAGGXX010000022.1 GCA_021162845.1 Thermoprotei archaeon
GATGTAGACCGCTTCCCGATCTTTAACACTTCATGGATATGCACGTATGAGGTTCACCCATTTAGGGAGATATTCCTATTTCGCCAGGAATCTTACTTCCTCTATCCAGGGCTCAAGTGTTACAGGTGTTCCCTCTTAAACCCCGAGAGTGATAGGCTTGTTTATAAGTTTGTTGAGCCGGGGGATTATATTCTCGTTCATAAGTATATTGTTACGGAGGGGATGAGGAGGGTAAAGAGAATATATGGGGGTTATATTACGGTGATGTTTACTGTCGTTCATGTGGTGCTTAGGTCTCCGGATGGGGAGGTTCTTCTCGATAAGCGGTTCACGGTGTATACTTATCCGTATGGGGGGGAGAAAGAGTGGGTGTTGGTCTGGGATAATGATAAGAAATGGAACTCTACATTAGAATGGCTAAGAAAGACGTACGGTGGTTAAGCCATCTCCCCTTATGATGAGCTTTCCTTTAATTCTCGTGTCCTAGATGAGGGCAATCTTTTCTACTCGTGAGGGCAGATCATGAGTGCGGGTCTTTAAATTCTATTTGAGGATCCTCTTCCGGCAAGTCCCGTTATGACGACTGAGGTATCAACAACCACTTTAATTGAACTACCCCGTCCTCCTAGCCCACTTCTCGCCTTCCTTCTCCTAATTTGAAAGGGATAGTGCTCCTAGTTATGAGAATTTCACGTTAGCACCGACATGGAGTTCTCAATGGAAGTTCGAAAGGCTTATGTATGCCATTTTTATGACACAAGTGGTGAAAACCATGCCATATATCATTAAGGTTGATAAGCAAGGCAGGCTCGTCTTACCTAAGGAAGTAAGGGAAAAAGCGGGAATAAAAGAGAACTCCCAATTGATATATACGGTCATTGGGGGTGACCGTACTCATCCCATAATTTGAAGATCTATGCCTTTGAGACCAATTCCACTTAAAGTACCTCATCTCTCGTAAACCACTCTCTCAATAGCGTCTTCAATCACTAACCGCATAGATACTTCCCTCGAAGAGAAATCTAAGGTTCCCTATAACTTCAAAGTACTTGCCACTTAGAACCTCATACGTAATCCAGTTCGAGAGCTTCCAGAGGCGGAGGAGTATGACAGAACCTTTTCATGAGCATACTCCTCCTGAAAATTTACGTGAACATGAACTCATGTACCACTTACCCCGTGAGTTCTGTTAGATGACTATTTATTAAGCTCACCTCGGTGGATAAGATGTAGTTGAGATCCTCATCCAAAGGCCTTTTGAATCGACTATAATGATATCATAATTCTAATCCGAATACTCTTGCAAATCTCTCCACTTTCTCGAATTCTATCAGAAATTTCATGCCTTTCTTAGTTAGATGATATAGGTCTGAGTTATCGCTCTTTCTAATTACGAGACCTCTTCGCTCCAACTCCGCTAGGTAGTTGAGCAATCTATCATAAGGTAGGTTTGCATCTCTCATGATCCACGTAATTCGAGCTTCATTACTACAGGCTCTTATAGCCCTCATTATGTCCACCATGACTCTTAACCTAGACCTTCTATGCTTTTTCAATCCCACCACCGTGAACGACGTAATGCATCATATAGAGGAGAATTAGGAAGCCAAAGAAATTTATACACCGGGAGATTATGTAGACTTCCGATTTTACTAGTAGAAGTGCATGAAGATGCATTACATAGCTGACCAATATTGATATGAAGGCTACTAGCAATAACAGGGAGCCCCTTTCCCTCACTCTTACATAGACTAGAAACTGATTTATCGTTATGTAGAAAAGCAATACTACGCCGATCATCCGAGATAATACATTGATGGAAATAGGTCCTATTGGAATTAAGGGTACTGCAAGAATTTTCTTTATTTCTTCATGGTATCCTATCGCTATAAGCATGTATGCTAGTAGTTCTAGCAAAATCGATATTAAGGCGGAATATGTGGATGTTAATGCTATAAGCACCCTTGCAGGTCTAGTTGCTAGTATCAGAAATAGTATCATACCATGACTTATAAGGCCTGTTGCAAGCAATAGGAAAGCTGTAGAGATGAAGAGAAAAAACCTCCTCTTAGATAGCTTATATGCCTTTAGCGCATAATGGCATATGGGCACAGCTACAGCTCCTGAGATTATATCAAAGCATGAAGTCATGAAGTATAGCAAAGCAAGCATGTGGATTATCTGACATATAATGCCTTAAATAGCTTCATAAGCGCTATAGACCATTAGTACACATGATTTATATAGACTCGAAGAATGTCCCCACTAGGGAACATGAAGAAGCACCTAGCAATAGTGATAATAGCAATATCGTTAGCCGCAGTAATAACATTAGCATTCTCACCTAGAGCTATTTCAGGGACTGACTCTTTAAGGCGAAGAATTCATACCTTCGAAGGAGTAATCGCAACTATCACTAACTCAACAATTGCAGTGATCAAGAATAATATCACTATTAGATTAATAGCGAAGGGTAGATGGGTGCTAATCACAGATAGCGCAGTGAATATTACTACATGGACTAACGCTATGGGATATATAAGCGAGGGGAATGCAGTAGTAGTAGCCGTAAATGTACCGAGAGGCAATGGAACATTACGCGTATTGATAGGTTTAAAACAAAATAGGACAATTCTCATGAGACCAATTCTCATTAGACATCTTATACAGAGGAGCATACATGATGAAAAGGAATTTACATGCACGCTCCTAGCTAAAGGAGATAAGCTAATACTCGTAGAAGCAAGAGGCATCAGGATGCTTGCAGTGATAGGAGGCAGATGGTACAAAGCAGGAGAAAGCGAAACCACATGGTCTAATGTAAGCGACGAATTCAGGATAGGCGATAGGCTCTGGCTGTGTTGCGAAAGATTTCTGGTACTTAAGCCCAACTTCGCTAACCTACGAATCATAGTATGGGGCTTCAGTGGAGCCATAATAGACATCGACAGTGGAACGGCCTTACTAAAGGTATCATAAAATAACGATCTCTTCATCCTCGTATTTTTCCTTTCTACCTAAATTAAGAATTTGAGCATGGTTCATTAGGGCATAGATACCTATGTACTTTCTCGAGAATTGGTGAGCAACAGCTATTTCTGGAGGTACGTCATCTGGTACCTTAAGCAGTAATGTACCTTAAGCAGTAATGTCCTCATAGCTGAGAGCTTGTTCGCACCAAGCTACATAGCCATGAGTGAATCTACAAGCATGACGTGTGTTACATGGTACGTCACATACCGGTACTACTCTACCACCGGGTTTAGGCTCTTCACCTGTAGCTTCAAGTTCAACACCTAGCTTTCTCACCTGTCTCTACAACTTTACCTATAATCTCGTGCCCTGATATTATTGGGGATTGTGTTACCATTCCACCCAGGTGAATGAACTCCCAAGAAACATGTGCTTATCAGTGCCACAAAATTCCTGAGTATTCAACTTTCATTAGGGCATCATTCTTGGATATTTTCTGGTTTAGGGAACTCCTGAATCTCTATTACCCCTGGTTTAACCATTACAGCTACTTTTACCATCACAACTTACCTCTAAATAGTTAATATTAAAAGCATATCGTCCACATATCATCTGGAGAGTCATCCCTGAGCATTTGGAATGAAATTTATAGAAGAATTGATGAATTTCATTGCTCAGCTTACGCCGAAAATGAACTTCACATGCTATGATGTCTATTGATGTTTATTAAATAAGGTAGATAAGACTAAGGAAGGGAATTTCATTAAGAATATTGAAAGTTGGACTAGTCGGCTTCTTGGAGAGTAGATATAGTAGCTACATTAACTTACGAAAGAAGGTAAGGTAGAGAGCCCTTCCACCGTGACTGGAGTTATATGCCTCTATAACAGAATGGGGCCCTTCGGTAAAGGCGATAAGACTTTTTACACTAGCCACGGTATATTGATAGCGAGGGGAAAATGTGGTCACCAAGGTGCTATATGCTGGAGACTCCTCAGGCCTCATGACATGGTATTATGAGAGCCCATTCCTGATAGACTTCAAGGAGTTCAAGTACTACGATGTAGGAAAGCCTCTGACTAAGGCACTTGAGCAGGCAGGCGATATAAAGGTTGTCAGGATGATGAATTGGGATGCCTATGAACACTTTCCGAGCACTGCAGAGGAGCTAAAGGAATATGATGTGGTAATATTAAGCGATATAGAGGCGGAGATACTGCTCTTACACCCAATATTTTACCATCCTGAGGAATGGAAAGGCATAGTTAAGATACCTAACAGAGTCAAGGAGTTAGTCAAGTGGATTAAAGAGGGGGGTGGACTCATCTTCGCTGGTAGCTGGGTTACTTTCGTTGGTAGGTATGGAAGAGGGCTTTGGTGGAGAACTCCTCTAGGAGAAGTATTGCCGGTGAGGCTGAAGGTAGAGCTCATAGACGATAGAGTAGAGTGTCCCGAAGGGGCCTACGTCAAAGCCCTGAAACCTGAACACCCTGTCATGGAGAGAATACCATGGGAGGAATGTCCACCTCTCCTTGGCTACAACGAAGTAGAGGCTACTAATAAAGGAGAGATCCTTGCTACAATAAGCCCTGAAGGAGAAGAAAGAAAGGATCCCTTTATTGTAATAGGAGAGTATCACAAGGGCAGAGTGCTTGCCTTCACGAGCGACCCCGTGCCCCACTGGGGATCAACTTCATTAGATGGAAGTACTATCCAAGGTTCTGGCAACAGGCAGTAAGATGGTGTGCGAAACAGATATGACTTCCTCTACAGGAGTGAGCTGTGTTATGAGCAACTTCTCGGAATCTTCTCTAACATAATTTAGAACCTATTGAGGATAAGTAGTCAAAGCTCTATGCCGAATGCCCTAGCAGGCCTTTCCAGCTTCTCGAACTCCACTAGAAAATCCATACCTTTCTTGTTCAAGTAGTATAGGCTGGGGCCATCCTTTCGCTTTATGAAACCCTTCTCCTCTAGCTTCCTCAGAGAGACAAGGAGTCTATCATAGGGCAGATTATCATCTCCCATGACCCCTATAATCTTAGCCCCACTAGTGCTGCTCCTTATAGCCTTTAATATGTCCGCCATGATCCTTAACTCGAACCTTTTCTTTCAATATTCTTAATGAAATTCCTCTCTCGATAGCCTCCCCGAATCTCATTAAGAATATTGAAATTGTAGTCCGCAGATTCCTCTATCGTTTCCGTCCCTATCAGCTTGCACCTCATGGTATTCTTGATGTAAGTCCGATATTTAGTTGCTTCCTCTCCAAGTTTCACACGAATTACATCAAGGCTAACTAAATAACATGCAATAAGTTCTCTAACGACGTCCCCAGGCGAAGCTACTGATGAAGCATTTATAAGAACCTCCGAAAGTTCCTTCCCTTTTCCGAACTCCCTCGGAGCTATCAGCAAAGAATCGTCTGATCACCTGAGCATAATCACCGATTTCAAGCCCACACTCTTAACCCAATCCTTCAGTAAAGAAACCAAATACGTTGAGCCGCCAGTAAGCTGAATTTTCCTAACTGAGCATAAGGTCTCATACTCAATCCAAAATAATCCTATATAGAATTATATAGGATATCATAGAGTTATATAGATATTCGTTTCTTATATGCACAATCTATATATTTTCGTTCTAATTACATAAAATCGTGAAGCAATCATGAAAACGGGGTTAGCATATCTGGTAGCGTTCATTGCAGGGCTTTTAATTGGGAC
>JAGGXX010000019.1 GCA_021162845.1 Thermoprotei archaeon
GGTGGAGACTTCTCCTATTATGCATGTGTCTTCTGTGGCTCCGTAGATGTTTATTTCGAGGTGGGGTGTTATGAGTGGTTTTGGTTTGATGGGGATGCCGGCTTTTTTGAGTTTGTGTTGGATTATTCCTCTGGCTTCCTCTTGGAGGGCGAGTAAGGTCCTCTCGATGTATGCTTTTATCTCGGATATGTCTTTTCTGAGTGCTCTGAGCTCTTGTATTATTTGGTTGAATTTCTCGTCGTGTTCTTTGGGTTTTATCATTATCTGATTGGACTTTCTATCATGTTCGTTTGGTGTTTTAGGTTGGTGGTTATCGTTGGCTGGTTAGTTGTAGTAGTATTTGTTGTGGTGTTATGTCTGTGGTTTTTCTGGTGGTCATGGTTTTGAGTATGTGGTAGTGGATTGGGGTTTGGAAGGCTATTCTTTTTCCTATCCATTCTGTGTTGGTGGGTGGTTGGCTTATTTTTCTGTATCTGGCGTCGATGTATATGGTTATGTTGTTTTGGATTAGTGTGTCCCAGATGGGGTGGGTGTCTAGGTCGTCTATGTTGTCTAGGAGGGGTGCTAGTTCTGTTAGTGTTTGGGTTGGGTTTTCTCTTTTTTCTCTTGTGTATTTTCTCAGGAGTTGTTTGTGTGTTGCTATTTGTTCTTCTATGTATGGTTTGAGGTTCCATTGGTGTAGGTGGATTTTGTATATTTCTCTTGGGTTTCCTCCGGTTATTTTCCATGCTGTTTGGGTGTCTATTGGGGATTTGAGGGCTTTTAGTATGGGGGGTATGTGTGTTTTTTGGAGGTTCCATAGTAGGTGGATTGTCATGTTTTTTCCGAGTTGTTTGGAGAAGTGTTCTATTGCTGTTTGTTCGCTTGTTAGGAGTATTGTGTGTATTTCTGTGTTGTATTCCCAGGCTATGTCGTATATTTTCTTGCTTAGGCCTGCTATTAGGTCTCTGATTGGGATTTTGTATTTTTCGAGGCTTCTGGTGACTTCGTCGAATGTTATGATGATTTTCTTTTCTTTGATGTGTAGTCTGTCGTGTAGTGCTCTGATGAGTGTGTATAGGTGTAGGAGTGTTTTTAGGTGGTCTTTTAGGATGGTTCTGGTGGTCTCTTTGATGGTCTTGGATGTGGGGCTTGGTGTTGGTGTGCAGGCTTTGTCTATTTCTTCTTCGCTTAGGTTTATGTAGAGTGTTAGTGTTCTTTCTTTTAGTTCTCTGATTTTGTTTGTTGCCTGTGTGAGTGCTTTGAATAGTTCGGTTTTGCCGCATCCCCATGGTCCTGTGATTACGTGTATTAGTGAGTTTGTGGGGTGTGTTGGTTGGTTTAGCTTTATGATGTTTGATAGTATTTTCTCGGTTTCTTGTTCTCTGTTTACGAATTTTATCCCTAGGTCGGGTACTGTGTAGTCGTGTAGGGCTTGTATGATTTGGTTGAGGGTTGGCATTGTGGTTCTGGTGGGTGGGGGTTATTGTGGGTGGTCTTTTTCTTGGTTAGGCTTGGTTTTTAGGTGTTTTCTGAGGTATTTCTTTACTTCGTTGGATACCTGTGGCCATAGTTCTATGAGGTTTTTTGCTTCTTTGATTAGCTGGTCGTAATTGAGTCCTTGGTATCTGTGTACTAGTTTGTGGCGTAGTTCTGCGAGTTTTAGTAGTTTTGTTCCTGTTTTTTGGGATATTAGGTTGTTGTTTATGGAGATTTGTATGTAGTCTCTGTAGTACTCGGCTATGCCTAGGTTTAGGCCTGATATTATGTGTCTGAGTAGGTCTATGGTTCCTTCTATGGCTGTGTGTAGTGCTCTTTCGAGGGCTCTTCTGAGGGTTTCGTCTTTTATTATTTGATTGGGGGTTTTCTCTTTTGTTATTTTGTTTAGGAATCTTATGTCGGATTCTACTTGGGTTATTATTGAGGTGATTACGTTTTCGTCTATTGGGTTCTCGCTTTTCAGCCAGTTGTAGAATTGTGTTTTTTGGTGTTGGAGTACTTCGATTGTGTCGGGTTTTATTGTTTTTGCGATGGGGTTGGGGTTGCCTAGGATTGTTATGCCTTTTTTGAGTATTTTGATTTTGAGTGTGGGGGGTGCGTTTTCTAGGTCTATTATTGAGATTTTGTCTTCGGGGATTTTCAGGG
Organism: Thermoprotei archaeon; assembly: GCA_021162845.1. Lineage (GTDB taxonomy): Archaea > Thermoproteota > Thermoprotei > QMSL01 > B3-G16 > JAGGXX01. Next base: position 2,125 of record JAGGXX010000019.1, read on the forward strand.
TTTTGGCTAGGTTGTATCTGAGTTCTGATGTGGCTTGGGGGTCTTTGGTGATGATGGCTAGGTCTATGTCGCTTATGGGCATGGCTTTATCTTCTGCGTAGCTTCCGAAGAGGATTAGGAGTTCTACTCCGCTGGTTTCTTGGGTGAGCTTTTTTAGTAGTTCTATTAGTTCGGTGCGTGTGGGCCTCATTTCTTCATGGGAACCTGTATATGGGTGATGTGTTTAGGTATGACATTCCTAGGTAGAAGATGTAGTCCATGTCTTTTAGCCATCTCTTGGCTTTTCTATACCCGAAGGCGAGGGCTTGTTCTACTCTTTTCTTGGCTATTTCTAGGCCGATCATATATGCCTTAATTTTGAGGGTGAGCTTGTGGCTTATTTTGTCGAATATTTTGAGGAGGAGTTCTCTTAGGGTTTGGCTTTTTACGCGGGTTATGGTTTTTGAGGCTATCCAGAGTAATGCCCTCTCGGCGGGGTGGAGCTTGAAGTATTTGCCGGTGCGCCAGGCTAGTTTGAGTGCGGTGCGGATGGTTTCCTGTGTTATGGTTATCGGTGGTTGCACTTGCTCCATCCCCGCCGAGGATGATCTTTCCGTATTTTATTTACTAATTTTTTGGAGGGTTTTTAAGTTTTGGGGCTTGTCGTGTCTCTCTTGTCTTGGTTCTGCTTTTCCTGGTCTAGTTTGGTATCTTGATGGGTTTCCTTTACGGTTATGATGGTGGCTTTGTATTGGGCGATGTGTTAGATGCTGTGCCCATTAGGACGTGATATTTGGTGTGTATGGCGTTTATGGCGTGGCGTTATCTAGGCTTTTAAGTGCTGCTATTATGTTCCCTAGGGTCTCCTCTAGCTTGCTTATGCTCGTAGTTCTTATCAGATCCTGTATTCTGAGCCCTTGTTCTCTTAGTGTTCGCCTGATCGCGTTCTTTTCTGGTGGTATATTCGTGTTGAGCGCTTGTCCTATTAGTGTGGCTATGTTGGCCTCTATTTTGGGTATTTGCCGATTTCCCATGATGGCTATATGGAGCTTCGCTGTCTTGGGTCCTCGTGTGACTTGTAGTTGTAGCAAGTTTTCGCTTTGTGCGAGTATCTTTACCTCGGAGAAGTACTCTTTTAGGACCTCGTGGATGTCCCGGCTTTCGATGTGCTCTCGGTCTATTATTATGATCGTGTCCTTTGCGAATCTGCCTATTAGCTCGGCTGCCGTCTCTATGGCCCTCCTCAAGCCTAATGCGGGGGCTTTTTGGGGTGCGAGTATCGTCTTGTGATTGTCTAATTTCTCTGCTATGGGGGCCACTATGCGTTCCTTGTCGTATTTGCCGTTTCCGAATATTATGAAGCCAGCTACATCCCCTGCTACTTGGGCCATTACGAGCTTCATAACAGGTCGGTTATTTTTCTGAGGTCTATGTTCTTGTTAAGCATATCCTCTACTTGGTCGAGCGTAAGTGTTTTGGCCTTTACTTCATCATCGGGTGTTTTCTGAAGCGCTATGATTTTCGTGTCTTTCGGCTGTACTGCGACTATGCGGTCGAGGACGTCTATGCTGTGAGTTGCTACTACTATTTGCCAGGGCTTGTTGGCCAGCCATCTTATGAGGGCCTCGATTAGGCCTGGATGGGCGGAGGCTTCGATGTCGTCCCATAGTACTAGCTTCGGTTTGCGGGATTCAAGCCATAAAGCCGTAGTGAGGACTCTCTCGATTCCGTCACCTACATCGGCTATCTTCACGTATAGAACCTTGCCGCCCGGCAGTTCCTTGCGGAGCCGTATGTCCTCCCTCTCGATTAAGGCTTCGGTGAACTTATCGTTAACTGTCGGGTTTACCAGTTCCTTGATGGTGGTTGTGTTTGCCCCGCTCTTGACTACCTTGCTCCACTCACGCTCTGAGGTTAGATTACGTTGCAATTCCCTCATTATCCGGGTGTCATTGGGTATGAATAGTATGAGGTCTGGGAGGCTTTCCTCATCTACTTTCATGGCTCTTGAGAGGGCTTGGAGGTATTGTTCGGAGGGGACCTTCTCTCCACCTATGGTGATGTCGATCGCGCCGTATGCTGTTAGCTCTAAGTGCACTTCGCGCTGGTATAGTTTGTAGTTGATAGTGGCCTTACCGCTATAGCCGTATACTAGGGAGGACTTACCGCCATGTAGGCTCGCTACTAAGTCTATCCTAGTCTCATTTAAGGTTGGGATGATAGCTGTGGGAGGTAGGAGGGAGAGGGCTTCTAGGATTGCTGTTTTGCCGCTGTTGTTCCTGCCTATGAGTACTGTGAACTTGGATAGGTTTATTGGTTGGCTTATCCTTATGCCTCGGAATTCCCTTAGGGCTAGCTGGTTAATGAGTAGTTGGCTCATCTTCAGTCCTCGTATACTATAGGCTTCCGGCTTTCGTTTATTCTTGATGGTCTTCGAGATGGTTTCCTAAGGCTTAATCGTGCATTATGTGGCCTTATCCTATGCCTGGATATAAGGCGTTAACGTGGGGATGATCTTGGCCGCTAATAGAGACGGATCTTGACCTATAGCTCTTCTTGATCGATGTTTCGCATATGCGGGGGGAAAGTATGCTTAGCTGTTCGCCTCCCGCATGTGTCCCTCACTGCCGTTTCTCTTCTGAGGAATTCGACTAGGTGCTTTTCGAAGCTCTTGGCCAGTCTGGTTAACCTCTCGGCCTCCTTGTATAACTGTTCGTAGTCTATGTCCAGGTATCTGTGGATGATTATGTTCCTCAGCCTTATGCGGTCAGCTAGTTCTTTGGCAAGGCGTTGGGGGATCACGTTGTGTTTGGAGCATTCGTGGATGAAGTCCCTTGAGGAGTACGCTGGGCCCCATCCTTTGGCCGATGCTATATGCCTGCATACATCGATTATGGCCTCTACCACGAGCTGGTAGCATCCCTCGAGCAGTCTCTTGAGTATGGGGGAGGACTTAACTTCCTCTATGCCCTTGGAGAGTACGTAGTCGTTGAGGAAGTCGAGCTCTGATCTTATGAAGTCCATTCTCCTCTTGATTACGGTTAGGTCTATTGACGTGGGGTCGTGTGCCGCTAGCCATTCCCTGATCGATAGGTTTAGGTATTCCTCGTGTTCGGGATACGATCTGCTCACTTCGGCCATGAGCCCTTTGAGGTAGCCTTTACCCACGATCGTTATGCCCTCGGAGATTATCCTCCTCTTGAGCTCTAGGTCGGCCCTGTCGATGTCTATGATGTCGAGTTTGTCCTCGTTAATGCCTAGGGCATCGGAAAGCTCTTCGATGAACCTGCACAGTATTCTGTACTTCTCGTCCCCTTCAACCTTAACGGCTATGTCTATGTCATGGCGGCTATAGCCCTTGGATGCTATTGAGCCTATTAAGGCTGCGAACCTTATCTTCGGGAACCTGTTTACGACGTCTTTGAGTTCCTCGAGGACGCTGCTATCGAGCCTCATCGTTTGGGGGATGTCTCATCCTGCTTATATACTTGGTCCCTATACGGGAGGTCATCATGGGCGACTGGTCGGGCTTTTTCCTACGCGATGGGGTTTTAATAAGTTATCTGCATATGATAAGCTGTATGCTTGCGAGGTGGCTCGGCGAGAGGTACCTGAAGTTATTGGATGCTTTCCATTATAGGGTCTTTTCCCTTAGTGATGCCTGTAGGGTTCTGAATGAGGGTAGGGCTAGGGTCAGGGTTGTCCTCTCGGAGTTGTGTAGGCGCGGGTGGGCTTATAGGCTGAAGAGGGGATGGTACGTGGTGTTCAGCCCTTATGTCATGCTGATCAGGGGTGGCTGGGAGGGGCGTGTTAGGCAACGCGTGTATTTGCCCTTGATATTGTCCGTGTCCACGAGGCTCATCGAGTGGCTGGATGGGGGGTTGGTCTCGGTAGCTATCTTCGGTTCCGTGGCCAGGGGTGAGGCGAGGCCTAATAGTGATCTGGACGTGTTAGTTGTGGCTGAGGGTATGCCTGAGGAATATTCCAGGAGGGTTGATATAGCTGTGAGTGCGCTCGATCCCCTTAAGGATCTCAAGATCTGGCTGTGGGAGAACGCGGGAATATATTGTAATGTGGAGCTGTTGATGCTTGCCGTCGAGGAGGCTAGGAGGTTTCAGCCGGTATACCTCGATATGGTCCATAGCTCGATAATAGTGTACGATAGGGGTGGTTTCCTGAGGGGTGTGTTGGAGAGGCTGGCTGAGAGGCTTAGGGAGCTGGGGGCTGAGCGCATTGAGCTTCCGGGGGGTAGATGGTTTTGGAGGCTTAAGCCTGAGGTCGAGAGGGGTGAGGTGATTGAGATTTGAGGATGGATGCCCTGGCGAGGGATTATCTTGAGAGGGCGAGGAATCGGGTGATAGATGCCTCGTCCGCGTTGGCTAGGGGGGCGTTTCCTGAGGTCGTCAGGTATTCCCAGGAGTGCGTTGAGTTATCCTTGAAGGCCGCGCTTAGGGTGGTGGGGATAGAGTATCCGAGGGTTCATGATGTGGGTGACGTATTGGAGGCTAATGCGGACAGGTTCCCTGAATGGTTTAGGGATCATATCCCTAGGCTGAGGAGGATTTCAGCCGAGCTGGCCCAGAAGAGGGGGCCGAGCCTTTATGGTATTGAGAGGTTGGGTAAGCCCCCGAGCGAGATATTCGGTGAGGGGGATGCTAGGGAGGCTCTTGAGAAGGCGAGGTTCGTTTATGAGCTATGTCGTAAGTTCTTCGAGTACTTTTATAGCCGTGTCGCGTAGGGGACGGCGTCCGTGATATTGTAGAGGTTCTTCTGTGCCTTAAGTGGTTCGGCTTTCTCGTGTTCTTGGGTTTTGCCCTTGTTCTAGTTTCTTTGATATTGTGATTAGCGCGTGGAATGTTATCGCGCTCGTCGCTAGTATTGTTCCTAGGAATAGCGCGCCTAGGGCTACTAGGGCTATTGGTACTGAGAAGTACCTGGTCTTGTTGAATAGCCATATTAGGTATGTCGTGAGCGCTATGCCTGTGATGAGGCTTGCGGCGCTCGGTATCCCTATGTATATGAGCGGCCTTTCCAGTGCTACTAGTTTTATTAACGTCATGAGTAGTTCTGCCCCGTGTGCTAGTGGGTTTTTCTTTGATGGTTTCTCCACGTCGTAGCGTATGGTTATGGGGGTTTCCGTTATTTTCAGGTTTGCTTGGGATGCTATTTCGAGTATTTGTAGGCTTACGCCCATGCCCGTTTCGGTTAGTTTTGGTGCTATGTTTTGAAGTGCTTTTTGGCTATATGCGCGATAGCCTGACTGTGCGTCTGTTATGCCTAGTTTTGTGGTTATATTCGCTAAGCGGGTTATCGTTTTTATGCCTAGTTTTCTATATGTTGGTATCTTTTCTTTAAGTGTTTGCAGGAATCTGGATCCTATGACTATGTCGGCTTTTCCTTCTATTATCGGTTTTACTAGTTGTGGTATTTGGTTTGGATTATGTTGTCCATCAGCGTCTAGTGTTATGGCTATGTCCGCGCCTAATTCTAGGGCTTTTCTTAATAACGTGGTTATTGCGGCTCCGTATCCCATGTTTTTCTCGTGTTTTATGACGGTTGCTCCCATTCTCTCTGCTATTTGTGCTGTGTGGTCCGTTGATCCGTCGTCGCATACTATTATTTTGTCTACGTGTTTTTCCGCTTCGAGTATTACGGCTGCTATGCTCCTTTCCTCGTTGTAGGCGGGTATACATGCTATTACGTATGGTTTTCGTTCGTTCATCTTCTCTATTTCGTTATTATTCAATTTAGTTATGAATATATTGTTAATTGTTGGGTATTTGGATCAAGCACTTACTTTAATGCTGAGAGGGCGTTCTTCGGTGGCTGATGGCATCCTGAAAATGGGGAGGAGTCTTTCTTCTCATCTCCTTCGTTTGCGTTAAGGGCTTTATACCTTGGTGTATATCTCTATTCCGAGTAGCCTCGATGCCTCTATGGCCTTGTCCTCTGCGTAGGGGGCTATCATGAGTAGCCTGTCTGGCTTTCTTCCGGTCTTCCTCTGGTAGAGTTCTGCTTTTCTCTTGAACTGGTATACGTCGGATCTCCTGATGTGTGATGATACTTCTATGAGTATTAGCTTGGTGTCTTTTATGGCGATGTCTATTTCTACTTGGCTTGGGTACCCGAATACTATGCCTGTTTCGTCGAAGGCGGTCCATCTCTTGACTTTCAGTCCTAGCTCCTTCTCCAGTAGGCCCCTTAGGCCTTCTCTGAAGGCTTCCTCGCTCATTATCCCCCATCTGGCGCCTATGGCCGCTATATGCCTGTTGACGAGCTCGAAGCCCCTGTTCATGTCCTCCCTCAGCTTTATTAGTTCCTCCTCGTGCCTTTTGAGTATCTCGTCGTGTCTTCTGAAGCCGGCGTTCATGTCCTCTCTGAGCCTGGCTATTTCGGCTGCGTGTCTCTCAAGTATCTCGTCATGCCTCTTAAACCCCTCTGTCATGTCCTTTCTAAGCCTTATCAGCTCCTCCTCGTATCTCTTGAAGCCTTCCATCATGTCCTTTCTTAGTTTGGCGAGCTCTTCGTCGTGCCTCTTGAAGCCCTCTGTCATGTCCCTTCTTAGCTTTATCAGCTCCTCCTCGTGCCTGTTGAGCCTTTCTAATATCTCCTTTAAGCCTATGAGGCCTGCTACGGCGTACCTGAATTCCTCATCCTCCTTCAGTAGCTTTAGGATCTCTGACTTGAGGTTAGCTGGCTTTGCGCTCATCTCGTATAATAGGGCGTTGTGTCCTTATTTTAGGCTTGTCCGTGTCTTTCGCCTTCACGCGGTTAGCTTATGACCGGCTCATCATCTTGGCGCCTTGAGGGGATTACTCGGCATGATTATCGGTCGGTTAATGGGTTAAGCGCTTTCTAGGCCTGATGGCCCTTTAGTCTAAGCGGGTTGTTTCGTTGATTATCCTGGTTGCTTCTCGCATGTCCAGTAGTTCCATTAGGGCCCCTTGTCCTGAGCCATAATATCTCGTTGGTGTCTTTGATGATTATTGGTATGCCGTCTAGGGCTTCTAGGATCATCTCCAGCGGTGCGCTGTTGAGGCATATTAGGTCCACTTTTTCCTCGTTTGCGTTAAGTGCTTCGGCTATGTCTATTTGCAGGCTCCCTAGGTCGTAGAGGCTGTACCCTTCGGGTAGGAGGACGGCTATATCGTAATCGCCTTTTAGTTCATAGCCCTTGGTTCTGCCGCCGAAGGGGAATGCGGCATTGACCTTATCCCTTAAGGTATGTGCGAGCGCGTCGATTAGGCTTTTCAGGCATTTGTACTCCTCTGGGTCTACGTTCCTTTTGCGAAGTCCGCTGAGGATTGTGGACGATATCCTCGGTGCGTCGTGTCTGAGTCTTTTCGCTGCTTGGAGCACTTTATCCCTGTCTATTATTGCGTATGTATATGCGAGTATGTTTCTCATGCCCGCCATGGATCTCAGTAACTTGGCGTCTTCCTGGCTTAGGATTCCGGTGTCATGGAGTAAGGGGCCGATCTCTGGGTATGCTTTGGGCCTTTCTGTTTCCCGTGATGGCAGAGGGATTTTTGCCTTCTCTCATTCCCTTAGCGCTTCTCGATGGCGTATTAGGGGGAGTACGGATGACCATGGCTGTTCGTTTTTAGAGATCTCTCATCGGCCTTCTGAGGTGTTAGATTCAGAACTCGCACAGAGGCGAAAAATTGGAATCTAACACCAGAGGGCTGGGTTCCCTCTTCCCCACTTTGGATGGGGTTTTAGTGCTGGGGGATCCTTCTCTCATTACGGCTTTGCTTTGGTGTCTTTTGACGTGGACGTTGGTTTCTTCATCCTTGTGAGCAATGCCCTTTTCGGTGCTAGCTTTTTGACTAGTTCCCTTATCTCGTCCTGCGGGATCACCTCGAGCTTCATGTAGGTTATGGATGGGATTAGGAGTATGAGGGGCATGCCCAGGGGCCATGGTAGGTGTGCTAGACGGCAGGCTAGTGCTGTGGTTGAGGGAACCGCGAGTAGGGTCGCTATTTCGCGCCAGTTTATCCTGAAGTTGAGCTTTTTGGCTATGTGGATTGCGGTGGCCATTCCGGCTATGGTTCCCGCTAGGAATGCCGTTGCCGCGCCTCTTCCCCCGGCCATCGGCGTTAGTGCCACATATAATGTCGTCCTCGTGATGTTGGTGGCTAGCCCTAGCTCTAGTACTAAGCGGTATATGCCGTAGGCGTATGTTAGGGTGTTGATCCCGGTTGCTATCGTCGATGGGATTATCGCGATGGAGAGTACCGCTAGTGCTGGGTGGGCCTCTCGGTATTCCGGCTTGAGCGTCGCTAGCAGTACGTCGCCGTAGACTGCTAATACCGCTGTTAGCGGTGCCGTGATTAGTAAGGAGATCTTCATGGCTTCCCAAGTCGTCCTCTTCCTCATGTCTTTCATGCCGCTGAGGACGGGGTAGGCTATGTTGAATATTGCCAGGGGTATGGCTAGGACCGCGGTCGCGACGGCGTAAGCTATGGAGTATAGCCCGGCTTTGTGGGCTCCATGGTAGCCGTAGACTATGGGGACTCCGAGGTTCGTCCCGAGCAGGTATATCAGCCCGGGTATCCACGTGACGATTCCGGCTTGGAGGATGGGATGGGCCTGCCTGAGCGATATGTCTGGCTTGGGGAAGAGGGCCTGTTTCATCGAGATTAAGGTGTATGCGGTCAGGGCTACTAATGTGGGTATCAGGTAGCCTAGGGCTATGCCTAATGCCTTGAGCCCGAGCAGGATTAGGGTTACGCCTAGCATCAGTCTGGCAGTGGAAGATGAGACGCTGACGAGCATTACTATCTTGGTCCTGAGCGTGGAGATGTATAGTGCCCTGAATAGCGAGTTCATGTTTGAGGCGATCACTAAGGCTGCGACGATTAGGATGAATTGGCCCGGTATCCGTAGCACCGTGCTGAGGTGATCCCTGAACGCTAGGAGCAGAGCGACGGTGGTGGCTGAGGGCGCTGCTAGCATGGCTAGCGCTGAGGCCGTGTAGCCCCTTAATTTCTCGAGATTATTCTCCGCATGGGCTTTCCCGAGTAGGCGTTGGATGCCCGTGGGTATGCCCAGTAGGGTGATCCCGGATATTATGCTGGCTATGTTGATCACCATGGATGCTGTTCCCACGTCTTCGGGCGTCGTGAGCCTTGCGGTCACCAGCCAGTAGAGGTAGCCGAGCAGATTGGCTACTATCATGCCGATGTAGAGGTGGAGGGCCCCTCGGATTACCTCGGCTAGCTCTGATAATCCCGGGTTTTGGGCATCGCTCAAGTGGATACACCGCGCGTTTAATTACGCCCTAGTTTATTTTACCCCTTGTTCTCTATCTCCGATTCCATTATATAGGTGACAGTTGCATGATCGGAGCTTCACCTCATGGCCTATTGTAACCATGACATGTTCCAGCCCTTCGAGTTCGGACCTCTTCGCCCCTTTTACTCCGGATCACCTTATTGTAAAAACGAAGGATGAGGGCTATCTAATGCTTTTCCTTTGAGGCGCAAGCTCCTTCGCAGGTGTTAGATTCAAAAAATCTAGTGGGCTGAGTTTTTAGAATCTAACACCCTCATGTTTTATTGGAAGTAACGTGATGTAATGAGCGTCATCGGGAAGATTCGAAATATGTAAAATGTGGGCGTGGGTTCACGTTAGTATCTCGTGCAGTACCCTTCCCTCGCTATCCCTTGGGGGCGGTATGCCCAGTACGTGTGCTATCGTGGGGGCGACGTCTATTAGCCTTACGGGCCTCTTGAGCTTAACACCTCTTTCGATCCCGGGTCCCTTCATTATGAGGACCGCTGCGTTTGAGAAGTCACCGACCTTCTCGTTCGGGAGATAGTATCCGTGTATTCCGGTGACCCTGGCCTGATTCCTCATGATCCAATCCTTGTTCAGGTGTTCATCCGTGGCCATATATGTGAGCAGATCCTCTAGGGGCCCACACCAGATCGTGTATGGGGGCCTTAGGAAGTATATGACGTCGCCTGTGCGCTCATCCCCCATCCCTATGTTGACCGATTCCTCCTTTGTAAGCACCATCGTCGTAGCCCTCTCACCCGTCTCTGGGTCCCTTAGGCGCTGGAGTACGTCTATCACCTGTTCCCTTACGTCCTCATACTCCTCTGGCTTGACCACGCCTTGGGGGTCCCTGCCCTTTAGGTTCACCCAGACCATGAGCGGCTCGATCCATGGGAAAGCCCTCGTCTTGTTCCAGTCCACCGCGTACATGCCCGTCGGATCCCGTTTATATTCGAGTAGTCCCTCATCAATGAATACCCTGCGTATGTTAATGGTCCTCCAGGCAGGGACCGCGGCATGATCTGAGACCACGACCACTAACGTGTCATGTGATGCGCATGACTTTAACAGATGTCCCACGAACTCATCGACTATCTTATAGGACTCCTCGTAGAACTTCCAGGCGATTTCGGCTTTATCCTCATCATAGAACGGGAACTCCTTATGGAGGTAGCCCAGGAACCTATGGTTGACCCCGTCCATTATGTGGTAGTGCAGGAAGCAGAGCCTCCAGGAGTTCTTATTCTTGAGGTAGGCGGCCATCCTGGCGAGCCTCAGTGCCTCCACCCTTTGCCTGATCAGGAACTCGGCTTCTTCGCCGAATATGTCGTACTCAAGCCTCCTCTTGGGCTCCATAGCGGCGATCTCGTCACCTAGATAATGAGTGTTCCTCAGGATTTCCTCCTCCATACCGCTCGGATCCATCCACCCCTCGGCGGTGAAGACCTCGGATCTCCGTAACTTCAAGCCGTTCTCAAGCGGCTCGACTAGCTTCACCTTGAAGAGGCACTTGATGATGCCTCCCTTAGTCCCCCCGCTCCACTTATTGCCTTCGGCTATTTTCAGCTTAACTTCGATCCAGTCGCTCCATCCCCCGCGCTCCACGATCTCGAACTTAGCTCCTCTCGGGATAGCGATCCTGTAGCCCGTGCCATCCGGATCGAAGGCGTAGAGCTTTACTGAGGCCTGCTCCTCTACGAGGCCTCCCTCAATGGTTAAGTTGAAGGCCATCACCAGTTTGACGCTTGAGAGGCCTATGTCCCTGCCGTCTAGTAGCTTGACCTCAGGGGCTTCGGCGGTGATCGTACGCTCCTCGGGCCCGCTCACTATCCTGGGCACGGATTCGGGCATGGGCCACGTATAGAGGCATACATGCCCGTGTTTCATATTGCCGGGCCAGCAAGCGGGGTAATTTAGCACCAGGGACGGTATCCCATGCCTGTCGGCTACATTCCATATGTATTCAGCCTTACAGTACCTCGTTAGTTGTCCCCTGGACCTACGCTTCTGGCCGAGCTCAAACGGCTCGCCGGGTATATGCATGTAGAAGCTCGCGACGCCATGGGTGGCCGTGGTCGCTCCGGTGGCTATGGTGGTCCAGTTGGTTGGCGTATCGGTCGGGGGACAGGGTAAAGCCTCAGCCATAACGCCCTCTTCAATCAAATGCTTGATATTAGGCATCAACCCTTCCTCGGCGAAACGTTCCATGAAGTAGTACATCGCGCCGTCGAGACCGATAACCAGGACATCCTTAACCCTACCTACCATTTTAAGCACCATTAATGACGTCCAGATAATACTCCTATCCTGGTGTTCAGTTATAAACGTAAGCGGAAAAGCTACCTTCGATAATAAATCCTTCTAGCCTAAGGGCATGTACGTAAAGTGCATGAGAGGAGCGTGTTGGCATAGGGGGTGATGATGGAAAGTTATCGGGAAAGCTGGAGATGTGCGAGCGTGGGGATGATAGCTGAGGGGAATGGAGGTGAAGTGGTTCTTAATGGAAGGTCGTCCATTCTAAGCTTAAATCCCTATCACATGAGATCCTTTAGTGGCGATAGGCGATATGAGGTTTGAGGATCTTAAAGGCGGCTTCTTCATAGTAGCTCATCGTGGCGCGAGCGGTTATGAGCCGGAGAATACGATCAGGGCCGTCAGACGAGCTCTTGATATGAGGGTGGATGCCGTGGAAGTGGACGTCAGGCTATCTAAGGACGGAGTTCCCGTGGTAATGCATGATGAAACGGTGGATAGGACCACTGATGGCAGCGGCAGGGTTGACGAAATGACCTTAGAGGAGCTGAGGAGGCTGGATGCGGGTAAGGGCGAGAGGATCCCCTTGCTGAGGGAGGTATTGGAGGAGGTTAAGGGAAGAGCCGTGCTTTTCGTGGAGATAAAGGTCGAGGAAGCCGCGATTCCAGCCCTAAGTATAGTAGAGGATGAGGGAATGTTGGATGAGGTCCTCTTCATATCCTTCAGCGGGGACTCCGTTCGGGCTATTAAGGACCATAATCCAGACGCGCATATAGGCCTGATATACTCTAAACCTTCTAATGGAATCGTCGAGGCGAAGGGGTTAGGATGTGAGGCGGTATTGCCGTTCTATAGGCTGGCCACGGAGAAGGCGATAGCGTTCGCCCATAGGTTGAAGATGCTGGTAATAGCTTGGACCATAGACGACTTTCAGGTCGCAAAGACCTTGAAGGATAAGGGCGTGGATGGGATCGCGACGAACTATCCCGATAGGATACTACCTTTAAAGAGGACTACTTAGGATTATACATTCAACGCTTAGACTATGGAGCACGCGTTCCCTTATCTCTCCTGATTTTTACTCCTTTCGAAGCTTTCATCCCAGCTGAGGATCGCATGTGTATATACGTCGTTATCCTTTATGCCCCTTTCGAGCTCCGTGACGTGAGCGTATTCGGCGCCTAAGGTCTCTAGTATGTATTCTATCGCCTTTTCGGGGGCCGATTCGGAGCCACAGATGTAAACATCAATAGCGGCGTACTGGTTCTCAGGCCACGTATGTATCGATATGTGTGAGCCCGTTACCACTACCATCCCGCTTACCCCCATTGGCGAGAACTTGTAGAAGTGCGTTGTCCTCACGTCCATCTTCCCGATCCTCGCTGCCTTGAGGAGTATGTTCCTTAGTTTGATGGGATCGCTTAGGATCTCTGGATCACAACCGGATGCCTCCACGATATAATGATAGCCCAGCGCTTCCATTTCCAAACCCATAGTAACATTGGGTTAGGTGCTTTAAAAATTACTACCTAACGCTTAATGGATGCTGGAGAACCGCGATGTTGCTTTTTCTTGGAATTCCCTTTCAGTTTTTCTCCTCAAATGCTACTTTCGCTTTAATGCATAACTCTCACCCAGCCTTGAGTTCGGTGTAGATTCCCGTAAGCTTCGTAATGTTAATTTCACGTACGGCTTAACCGCATGAGACCCCTCGTAGCATTTCGTTAAAGAGACGTGCCACCTTTCCCATTGAGGACGAATTTTTTATCTTCCCCGTTAGCTAAGAGAATAATTAGTGGTCTCTTGGAGGGGTCTCTGAGCGCGTGATAAGGACGATCCTCTCCCTTAAGACGGGCGTAGGATATTCGAGGATCGTAGAGGTTAAGGCACCTCCTTCTTTATCGCTGGAGGGCAGGTTAGGCATAATCGCTAGAATAGGCGAGATCCTAGAGGATGTGCTTGGATGTGAGGTCTCCCTGAAGAACTTCCCGCTAATCGGCTTAATCGATGCTGAAGGACATCATTACTACGTCAATCGATATGCGGCCGTCGAACGTTATATCGGCGAATGCACATACCCATTGCGCTTTCTACACTTCGTGGTTTCATTCATCAATATGCTAAAAGAGGTCGTAGGCCCTAAGGTAAGAAGCCGCTGGCTGGGCAATTTCAGAATGGAGGGATCTAAAGATGGATGGAGGTTAACCGCTAAGGTCAGCTTTAAGCGGGACAGGGATCTGACACGAGTTCGCGTGTCCTTAAGCGCGCTGATTGAGGGTGACGTGCTCCCCTATGCGATTCCGTATTCATTGGAATCCATTGTAAGGAGGATCGAGGATATGGATATCTTTAGGCTTGTGATGATAGAGCTTCGCAAGGTTAATCCTTACGGATTAAGCAAGAAGGAGAAGACCTTCTTAATCAGATCAGCTCGGACGCTTTTCCTTGAAGAACTATTCAGCCTCTTAGATGAGATCAGGCCTAGGAGAAATGATGTTCGTTTCGTAGCTGGTGTTGACTTATTCCCCTATGGTGTTGACGTTAAGGAAGTGATCAAGTCAGCTTTAAGGTATGCTGAGGAGATATCGGTGGGTAGGAAGACCAAGTTGAGCTTGGAAAGGCTAAGGGGCTTTTTGATGAGGCTTGGTGGTCATGAGGAGATAAACGCGGCTATTGATAATATAGACGAGGGGGAATTGGTGAAGGCCCTTGATGAGATAGAGGAATTCTTCCTGCGTAGGGGAATTAAGGATAACCCCATCTCCGGACTTAGGCCTAAGAAGGAGATAGTATTCAAGCTCTGGGAGAGGGATTATAGCGATGTCTTCATGGGTCATTACTCAGGGACATGCCTCGCCCTGGATTCCCGGGGCAAAGAGGAAATGCCCAAGTATCTACGCGATGAGTATACGGAGTTCTTAAGGGTGATAGTTAACGGGAGGAGGATCGGACACGTGAAGCTATTCGAGTGCATAGACGAGGATGGAAGTGACGTCTTCTACGTGGATTACATAGCCCTCTCTGGGGGTAAATATAGGGAGCTACATGAGGACTTAAAAGCCTATGCCCTCTCCGCCGCCATAAAGCTGACCCAGATAAAGGGGCTGAGGAGGACCTATGTGGCCAAATCTACGATAGGCGATCTCAAGGCGCCGCTCCTGAAGAGGAGGCTGAGGAAAAAGGGCATGATGGTCTACATGCAATACTTAGATGAGCCTAAGTACCTCATCTGGGATTCGGATGAAGGCTGCTAATGATTCGATGACAAATGAGGAGCGGGAGCGCTCAGGGAATGTACGGCGTCAAGGATGATCGAGGAACTTAAATAGGGATCGAGTGAGAGTATATCCAGATGATGTTATGAAGTATTCCGTGGAGCAGAGGCCTGCTTATTCAATATTAAAGGTATTCTTGGAGCCCGGGGAGAGCGTGGTAAGCGAAGCCGGAGCGATGTTATTGATGAAGGGAGATCTGGAGATAGAGACTAGTAGTGGGGGCATCGTCAGGGGAATCTTACGGCGAGTCCTAGCTGGAGAGCCGATATTCCTGAACACGTATACCGCTAAGACCCCAGCAGAGCTCTGGTTCGCTCCTCCAGCCCCTGGAGACATAGTCTACATACCGCTGGAAGGAGATTCCTGGATGGTACAGGATTCCTCCTACCTAGCGCATCATGGGGACGTGGAGATATCAGTAGCCTGGAGAGGACTAAAGGGCGTGCTAGCAGAAGGGGAGCTCGTCTGGCTTAAGGTATCGGGCGAGGGAGGGTTCTGGGCATGCGCCTATGGAGGGTTAGAGAGCGTGGAGATACCAGCTGGGGAAAAGGTCACGATAGATAATTTCCACTTCGTCGCGATGCCATCGGATGTTAAATGGAGGGTCAGGAAGTTCGGGAAATGGAAGAGCTTCATATTAGGTGGGGAGGGATTAGTATTCGACGTAGAAGGGCCGGCTAAGATATACGTGCAGACCAGGATATTGCCCCCCTTCGCTCGTCTACTTAGGAAGTTCATAGGGTCGAGTGGAAGCAGGGGCTTCTCCTTTTCAATAGGCCGTAGCTAAGCCTTAGCTCAGCCCCGAAATGGAACTAAATAGGAGACGGTAAGTTATGGACTGGCCGTAAAGCTAATCCAGCGGGTAAGCCCTGTCGTAAGCGGATGTAAATTAAAATTTCATAAAGTTAAAAATTCCCCTTCATTATTTTCACGTTATTAGGTGCCGAAGAGTCCTTTTACTGAGGAATCAAGATTTTTAGCTTAAAAAGGAGTTTCCCTTAGGGCCTTGATAGTTTCATACCAGAGGATTAATGAGGAGGTTATGCCGAAGAGCAGGGCCATGAGGTTATGAGGGGTTAAGGTCTGAGGGTAGAGAATTACATATGCTATCAGGAGGCTTGTGCTGAAGACGGCATATAGCAGGAACCTCGGAAATCGAAACCTGCCGAGCTTCACGAAGAACTTTAGAAGGCCTACCTTCACTTCCCTAGCAACGTGGTATTCGCCTGTCTTGGTCTTAGTCAATAACCCTAATTCCCTTAACTTCTCAAGGTGATATAACGCTACGCTAGGGCTCTTGAAGCCTAGCGCTCTTTGTACCTCCCTAACTCCAATACCATGACCACTATCTCCTGCCTTAAGAGCATACCAGTATACCTGAAGGGTCCTGCCCTTAAGCCTCGCCTCGAGCTCTGCTTCCTCCGATCCGCCCATGGCTAAAGCCTCGCAGCGTTAATTAAGTGTAAAAAATCATGGGCTTAAATAGCCCTAACGGAACTCGTAAGTTATGGTGACCGTTACCGTCACGCTGAGCTCCTCAGGAGCTATTATCGGCGTCTTTATGGTAAGATCCCCAGTTGCCTCATATCGGGTAGTAGGCATCCAAATGCCGCCTATGCTTATGTTCACTGGACCTACCAGCGTTATCCCCGCTGCCTTAGCTATCGCTTCCGCCTTAGCTTTAGCGTTCCCCACCGCCTTAGCTAATGCCTCGAGCATTAGCTTTTCCCTAGTCTCGGGCTTAAGGGAGAAAGTTATGTATAGTACTTTATTGGCTCCCGCTGAGACGGCTACGTCCACTACTTCGCCAGCCTTATCGAGTTCCTCTAGGGTCACCTTTATATTGTTCGTGCACTCATAGCCCACCAGTACGCTCCTCCCGCGCACCTTATTGTACTCGTACACCGGACGTAAGCTATAGCTAATGGTCTCTATCTGATCCTCCTTCACCCCGATTTCCTTTAATGCATTGATGACTTTGCTCATCTTCTCCGCGTTAAGGCTTTGGGCCTCGGAAGCCGTCTCGCCTCTCGTGACCACACCTATGGATATTATCACTACTTCGGGCTTGCTCGTGGCCGTCCCGCTACCGCTTACGGTTAGCGTCATCCTTCCCTCTTTGGCAAGGGTCGCCTCCACGTATGACGAGCCTGCTTTTCTGCTCGAGATCTCGGTGGTGCTGAGATCACCTGAGCCTAAACAGACCTGCTTCTGCAATCGCGTGAGCGCCCAATATGAAGGCAGGATTACGACTAGGTTTGTGGCCAATAGGGCAACTGCCGCGACGCATAGGGCTAATACGATGTTCCTCGACCAAGTATTGCTCAAATCCTCTCACCGCCTTAAAATGCAGGACACATACTGTTAAGTATACGCTTCCGAACGAGCTGTTCTAATTTCTGAACGGGATCGGGGCAATCACGGAGATCCTGAGAAGATAAGTAGCCAGCTCATATAGGCTTCACTATGCTTCCTTATATGAGCTATAAGGACCCGCATCCTCGGCTTTAGGTATCTGCGCCAAAGGTCTGGTGATATGAGCATTCCCTTCTGCCAACCGACATCATCTCCTAAGCGTATGACATCTACCCCTAAGCCCATGAAGTGTCCGACCATCTTGATTTTATACTTTAGAAGCTTATCGAGGAGTGCATTGGCCATATGAGGCCTGGATATCATATCGATTAGGTAGCCCCAATCAGTCTGAGATCTATGCCTAGCATGCGCCGGGCTTCCTCGAAATTCCTCGCTCCTAAATATGCTAAAAGCTCTGCCCCGACATCTGTCCTCCATCCGGGAGGTTCATCAACTGGAGTTCTATCTGGGGTCCTATGCTCTAATGCCCTGAATACCCTCTTCCTATGCTTGGATTCCGAGAGACGCATTAGGATCACTAATAGTTCCTAAATGTGGCCATGCCTATTTAGTTGACTTAGGAGGTGCTTTGTAAGAGCGCGACCTTTTTCATCGCCCTATAAACCGTTATATCGGATAAGTTCGATGCCTCTGCTAGTTCATACGCCCTTAAGCTGAGGTTTAACCCTAAGTGTCTTAGGGCCAGGAGGAAGGCTAAAAGTGCACGCGTTGAGGGCCTTAACCCTGTGAGGCATGTCCTCGAGCTCTCCCTGAGAGCTTTCTTTAATAACTCGACCTTGGTCTCCGAATCTAAGCATGTAAGGGAGGAGCATAATTTCACGATGAGGCGCCTAGTCTGATCCCTATGATATGTGATGAGGCTCTCCTGATAGCCGAGTTCATGGGCCATTTTAAGTACGCTGGAGAGACGTATGCCCTTATACCCGAGATCCCTTGCCCTGTGGAGCAATGACGTGGCGTCTAGGGGTATGTTGAGCTCGCGGGATGCCGCTATCAGGCTCGCTATCGCTAATTGAGCCAGACTCTTAGGTCTTCCCCCGTACCTCTTCGCCAGAAGAAACGCGCGCTCTATTAAGCTCTGCCGTAAATCCTCGTTGTTCTCCCATGAGACCAAGAGCGTTAGAAGGCGCCATAAGATGGCTCTTCTCCTCGGGCTGGCCCTGCGCATTATCCGTTAATCCCCTCAAGGAGGGGGTTAGGGGGTATTTAATGCCCCCTATCGGTAAAACAATCATGTTATCTTTTCAGTTATTATAGAACATAAGCTAAATTAGTCCCGTATCAGCTTAATGGTGGGTGCCCGAGGTGAAGGTTTGGCTGGACGCGCTCACCAGCAAGCAGGCCCTCATCATGAATCACCTTGAGCGTAAGCTAATGAAGGAGGGACATGAGGCTATCATCACGTGTAGGAATTACGACTATGTCGTCTCTCTTCTAAAGTTGAAAGGCTCGAGACCCGTGGTCTATGGTGGGTATGGTGAGACCCTAGAGGATAAGATACGTGCTGGTCTGGAGAGAGAGCGCTTTTTCGTCGATCTATGGGAGGTAAGGGGAAGGCCTGACGTGCACGTGTCCTTGACATCTCCAGAGGCCATAAGGGTAGCCTTCCGGTTGAAGGTGCCCGTGATCGCTCTCAGCGACTCACCTCATTCCATATACGTCAATAAGCTTACCATGCCTCTAGCTGACGTAGTTATAACTCCTAAATGTACTCCAAAGGAGGCCTATGCCTATGCAGTTAGGCCCGAGAGGATAGTGCAATTCGATGGGCTATTTGAGGTGATGTGGATTAAAGGGGCGAGCTATTCTCCTTATGACGTAAGGGATCTGGGGCTGGAGCCTTTCAGCTACATAGTCTTAAGGCCTGAGGAGAAGAAGGCCTCGTATTACCCGGGTGGCTACGAACAACCGACTAAGATAGGTAAACTCGTAAAAGCCGTAATCGAGGAAACGGAATTAAAGGTCGTGGTGTTCCCCCGTTATAGGGATCAGGGCGAGTACCTCAGGCGCCTTTCCGGAAGAAGGGTGTTGATCCCACCTAGGGCCGTTAACACGATACCGCTCCTTAAGTACGCGGTCATGGTCATAACGGGAGGGGGGACTATGGCCACGGAAGCCGCCTTATTGGGGACTCCAGCCATAACCTTCTTCCCACGGAAGTTAGACGTGATGCGCTATTTAGAAGGGAAAGGGTTCCCTCTGATCCACATAGCTGGCCTAGAAGATGTACTAAAAGAAGCCCTCCGCATTATGAGGGACCATGAGGCATATCGTATGGATACTGAAAGCATGCTTAAGGAGGTCGAGGAGCCCACCGATCTAATAATCGAGCATATAGAGGAGCTAGGCGGTATCAGGAGTTGACCATGCATATTATTTAAATTTCACGCCAGCCTAAAATCACCCGTGAACATATGTCATTCTCGAGTGCTTACTTCTATATCGTGATCGGTATGGTCATTGAAGTCATCAACGCGATTCTCATATCATATATGGACGAAAACGATATGTGGAGTACGGCGGTGATGCTAGGCCTTGGGGGCTTCCTCTTCCCGTTCTTCTTCGCATTGCCCATGGCACTCCCCAATTTTATGTTCACATGGAAAGAGATACTACTATTAGCCCCTTATAGTGTGGGGAAGTCCATACTTTTAACCGCGTGGATCTGGTCCATATATGCCGTATCGGCTGGAGAAGTAGAGACATTAAGGCTTAAGATACGCGCCTTAAATTCCATAATAGGGGCTATGCTTGGAGCTGGGTTCATGCCCTTCATTATATCGGATTTCATAACGTTTTCGCTGGTTCTCATATTAACGCTAATCCTGGGAATGGTCGCTGTGAATAACATAAAGGCCTACCGTAGTAGGAGGAAGCTCAGGGAATTGATAATAGAGGTGCTAAGAGAGGAGGGGGTTATTAGGGTAGATGAACTCGTGGTTAAGCTTAAGATCCCGGATTACATAGTCCGAGATTTAGTCTTCGAGTTATGTGCCCAGGATCTAGTTGACGTAATGGAGGCTCGTGGGATATACGTTTACCTCAGATCACCGAAGCCCTAGGATGATGCTCTTCATTTAAATGCGTATAAGCTCGTACTTAAGAGGAGATAGGGGGGAGGGTGCGTGCGTTCTTGTGAAGAAGTAATTCAAAGAGATCTATGCTCGCGTTGTGGGAGCTGTATTGCGGTCTGTCCTTCTGGAGCCCTTTCATGGCGTGATGAGGAGGTCATATTCGATCGCTCCAAGTGTATTGAGTGCGGGTTATGCCTTAAGGTATGCCCCTTCGTCAACCCCAATGAAGTCCCATTAGCCAAGCCCATGGCTTACCTAAGCGCGAGGACGAGGATTCCAGAGGTAGCGGAGCGGTGCCAGGATGGAGGGGTGGTGACCACGCTATTGATAAGGGCCCTAGAGAGCGGCATGGTGGATGAAGTGTTAGTAACTGCATCGCGTAATAACGTGTTATTCCCAGTTCCTATAATAGCTAGGAGCCGCAAAGAACTACTTAAGACCTGTGGATCCAAATACGCGTATTCACCCGTCCTTAGCCTCCTGAGGAGCATATCTAGAGGCGAAAGGATTGCCATCGTAGGGCTACCATGTCAGATAACGGCGCTTCGCTTAATGGAAAAGCTACGCCTAAAGGCAACGGAGAACGTGCGATTAGCTATTGGCCTATTCTGCTTCCAGAATTATACGCTACGGACATTGGTGAACATAGGATTGGGGGAATTGTTGAATATGAGGGCTGATGAGATCAAAAAGCTCTCCATAAGGGGAGGGAAGATAATAGCATGGACCGTGAATAACGATAGGAAGGAAGCTCCCATCGCTCCTCTTGATGCTCATGCCCTACCCGCGTGTAAGGTGTGTCAGGATTTCATAGCCTCACTAGCGGATATATCGGTGGGGAGCACGGGATCCCCTGAGGGGTGGTCCACTGTCATAATTTGGAATAAAAAAGGGGAGGAGGCTTTCAGGGATGCCTTAGAGGCCGGTTACTTAAGGAGCAAACCGTTGGGTGAGGAGGGGATTAAGAGGATAAATAGGCTGAGGAGGATTAAGGCCCGTAGGGCATTGAAGTATATTCAGGATAACCCAGAACTAAGCGCCTTGCGCGTTCGCTGAGATACCCTGACGCCGACCTCCTGAAGGAACTTCCTTATTAACGCCTTACGTTCGGGCATCTTAAGCCTCTTAAGGCGCTTGGCCTTCGTGATCACGGCCTTCCTAAGCTCATTTAGCTCCCTCTCCTCTAATACTTTGTACCAAGAGGACGTATAGCCCTTCCTTAGGCTGGCTAAGATAGCTATGTTCCTTCCTAAATTATAAGCGTCCATTAGGGAATCGTCTGAAGGCTCATCATTCTTGGCAACGTAGTAGGCCATGGCGAAGGGAGGTATCATGAAGCCCATGGAGACTAGAGCGGTCATGATTGGAGCTATGACCTGAACCGCTCCATGATCGTTACCTGCAGCTACTATTCCCGCCACCTTGCCCTCAACCCAGCTTTTATCTCCTATGACTATCATGTTCTCTAGAGCAGTAAGCCTATCTATGAAGTTCTTGATTACGCCGGAGGGCATGAACCAGTAAATGGGAGTCGCTAATATAATTCCATCGGCTTTTAGCACCTTATCATAGAGCTTACGCATATCATCCTCAATTAGACATGGGTACCTACAGGCCTTCTCCTCATCACATAAACAGCCAATACATGGCTGGATGTCCAGGTCATAAAGGTCTACGCGCTCGATGTTTGCCCCAGCTTCTTTGGCACCCTTTAAGCACGCCTCTAGGAGCATGGACGTCAAACCGTAAGGCCTAGGGGACCCATTTATACCTAGCACCTTTACCAGGGCTCATCACCCCCCTATGAGCTAGGAGAACGTATCGGCTTAGAAGGGGGCTTGAGCTGAAGGAGGGCAAGAGACAAAAATTATCACATGACAATTAAATCTTTCGTCGCTGAGGGGGCGCTATCTCATCTAAGGACCGAAGAACTTACTGTAATCTACGCCTTTGATCTCGCATAACTCCTTTATGCTTATGGGCCTGCCTCTATTAGCGGCTTCGTATGCCGCCTCGCATAAGGCGACTACGTACAAAGCACTTATTCCAGGACTCCTGTTATAATCCCTTCCCAATATGACATCTATGAAGTTGTAGACGGGGCGGGAGGGTGTGATGTTAAGCGTATCAAGCTGTGCCTCCCTCCTATCGCGTCCAATAAAGAGCACCTTTGGGGGCATTATGGACAGCCGCCCTCTATCACCCCAGAATAGCTCGGTTTCCATCCATCCGCTGGGATCGTCACCGGCGACGGTAAAGTTCAATATAGCGCCATTATCCATCTTAGCTACTAAGCCTGTGTTTATATCAACCTCGGAATCATACTTATCAAAGGCCGCGTAGACCTCAAACGGCTTCAGGCCTGTTACCCAAAGCGCTATGTCTATTATATGGCTTCCTGAATCCATAAGCTCACCCCCACCTCCAAGCTTCTGTGTTAAGCGCCACGTTCCCTTACAGAACTCATACCAGTTCTGGGCCAGAAGAAGCGAGATAAGGCGAACCCTGCCAAGGCCACCCTTCCTGACGAACTCCCTAGCTGCTATGAAGCATGGGATGAAGTGCCTTTGATAGGCGACCTCTAGGACCACTTTGCTCTCTTCAGCCGCCTCTATCAGGTCCACGGCATGTTCGAGCTTGCATACCATGGGCTTCTCCAAAAGGACATGCACGTTGTTCTTAATGAGATCCAAGGCTTGAGGGTAGTGCAGGGTATGCGGAGTACATATGATGGCGGCATCAACCTTACCTATTATAGACCTATAGTCCCTCACTACTTCAGCTTTATCGAAGCCCCACTTCTTCTTGAGCCTAAGGGCATTATCTTCCCTTACGTCTACGAGAAAGGAGACCTCTACGTCTTCCCCCTTATTTATCAGGTTCACCAGATCTCGTGCATGAACGTTTGCTATTCCACCACACCCTATGATGGCCATCCTCATAGGCTCTCAGCGCTTTACTCTAACGGCTGGGGATTTAAGGATATCAGTTACTTCGAACCGACCGTCACACCAGAACGATTTTTAACCTCTGTAGCTATAATGACAAAGAGGATGAGATCGCCAGTATCTGAGTTGATGATGAACCTTAAGAGAGCTGATGAGCTCCTGTCATAAATCGATGAGCGGCTTTTCCCCATCCCATAGAGGATTACGGAAGTGAGGAGGGACATCGATAATTAATCGAGGAGAAGATATAGCTTGGGAGACCTATAGCACGGCAGCTCCTCGGGGGATTCCATGAACTCCCGCGAGAGGTGCCTGAGATCCATAAAGCACGAGGAGGTGGACAGGGTACCCCTTATCTTGAGGATTAGGCCCGAGCCCTGGATTAAGCTTAAACGCTATTTGGGTGTAATGGACGACGAGAAGGTGTATCGCTGGCTTGGAGTAGACATCAGGGGGGTTGGGATAGGGCTAAAGGGGGGTTATGAGGTAAGGGGAGCGAAGTATGGTGAGCGAGGGTGGGTCATAGAGGAGGGGCCGGGATTTCAGGTCGAGCAGAACATATTCGGATATCGCTTGTTATTCCATAGACCACATACCCACACGTTTACCTACATCTATCACCCTCTGCAACACATGAGCCTGGAGGAGTACGAGTGGCCCGAGGTACGGGAGGAGGATTTCGATAAAGTAGTGAGGCTCAGGAGGAGGTATGAGGATTTCTGCTTATACGGCGGGGTCACACATATGTGGGAGGTCGCCTGGAAGCTTACCGGCTTCAACACGATGATGAAGATGCTGTTCACGAGGCCTAAAGAGGTGGAGGCCATACTGGATAACTTACACCGAATACGCATGCAACAGGCGAAGCTCCTCTGTGAGGCCGGGGTGGATGTGATTTATGATGGTGACGATGTGGGGATGCAAAAGGGCATGATGATATCACCTACTATGTGGAGGCGCCTCTTGAAGCCACGATACGCGGAGCTGGTGTCATTATGTCACAGATACGGAGCCTTTTTCCTCTTCCACAGCGATGGATGGATAGAACCCATAATTCGGGACCTAATCGAGATAGGGGTCGATATTCTCAACCCTGTTCAGCCCGAATGCATGGATCCAGCTGAGGTACACGCAAGATATGGTGATGAGCTATGTTTCGATGGCACCTTATCGATACAACACACCATCCCTTTTGGGAGCGTCGAAGACGTGGTAAGGGAGGTTAGGGAAAGGATAGAGACCATAGGTTATACAGGTCTTATCCTGGGCCCAAGTCACGCCATACAACCGGAAGCTCCAGTCGAGAATATAATAGCCATATACACCGCCGCTAGGAAGTACGGTAGGAATCCGAGCTTTAAGAGGCGATAGCCTGCTTGCCCTAAAAGCCCCAGAGCAGCTGAGAGAAGCCACTGGTCTCATGATGGTAAGCGTGAATTACCCTATGAAATGCCTTAATAATAATGATAATTGAGTATCTAGGATTTCGCTTAAATTCCAATTGGCGTATCGATTTCTCGCTATTCCCTAGCCATTAATCTATAGAATTCATTCAGTATTATATCCGCAGTCTCTGGACCTAAGCTCATGCTTTCTTCATATTTCGAGGCATCCCATGCATCGCTTGGAATGATGTATCCTATCTCATCATTAGCTAATCCTAGTATTAGCTTACATCTGCTGTTCATGCCCCCACGAAGTTCCATTCCCACACGAGGTAACGCTTCACCCGGTAAGGATGCAATTGAAATCTCACCTATGTGGATTAGATTTATCTCTGTTTCGATGTAATCATTAAATATCCTTCGCTTAATTAACCCTCTCATGAAGGCATTTTTGAATATTTCATTCCTCTGAGGTATTTTAAACGTGGAATATCTCACTTTCATGGATGCATATTCCAGTTCATGTGCATTATTTAATGCTTTTATCGCCTCTTCACCTAGTTTTTCTCCTACCTTTTTAGCTTCACTGAAGCTCCTTAGCCTTACATCAGGCGTTAGCATTCCTCCTAAAGCTCCATTGAAGAAAATGGCCAGACCCCCGAGTTTGTTCTCCAGATATTCCCTTAAATAGTACGGATAATCGGATGTAATTAGCTTATTAGAGTTATCCAGAACTTCCGGATGACATGCAAAGTTAACTATCGTCGCTATGCTCTTTTCCTCGAGATTTCTTATTCGTATCACAGCAAGATATCTATCCACTAAATGAGGGTCTCTCGTGTTTCTCACTATGCCCCTAGGTTCAATCCACTTCCATGAATATTCGATTATAGCTTCCTGCATGTTCCTTAACGCCTTATATATTGCCAGGATGAATTTCTCCTTAAGTCGCCTCATGTATAGTTCGTTGAGGCCTGAGGTGAGGCAATCAGGGCCCCATAATCCTATAGTATCTGGTCCTGAGTGAGTATGCGTACAACAGCATATGATGTGACTCCTTTTAATATTGAAAGTCCTCTCGATATGCTCCCTTATGGGGTCCGTATAGTCCTTGAATAGGCCTATAAGATCCGCGGATACTAGAGCTAGTTTATCGCTTTTATCTCCTATTATAACGGCCCTTATGTAAAGGTCATCGTGAACACCTTCGCTGATCCTATTTCGATTAAATCCCGCCAAGAACTCCCTTCCCTTGGGAGTGACCTTAACTTTAGCTACGCCTACTTTAAAGGCATCGCGCCTCATGAAATCTGTTTCCTTAAGGCATAGAATTAATAAGTTTAACCACTCTTATAGAAGTTAGTTTATCTTCTCATCCCTATACAAACCCTGATGTTAAACATTTATCTTCTCATGCGATCCTTAGACTTACACGGATGGTGAGCTTGATGGGAATGGCACCGGAGAAGTTAAGAGAATTCCTGATGAGAGGAGCGGTGTTATGCGTACAGCTAACTCCTTTCACTAAGGATGACGAGGTAGATATAGAGGGATTGAGGGAGAACACGCGGTTTCTCATCGAAAGGAGCAAGGGAAAGCCGTTGGTTCTGATCCCGACCGGGAGCACCGGAGAACACTACGCCCTAACTGAGGAGGAAAGGAAAAAGGTCATTAAAACTGTGATTGATGAGGCCAATGGAAAGGTCCCTATAATAGCCGGAACTGGACACTCAGGGACGAAGGTAGCCGTTGAGCTAAGCAAATACGCTGAGGACGTAGGTGCTGATGGTGTAATGATAGTCCTTCCGTACTATCATGTCCCAGAGGAGGAGGGGATGTACAGGCACTTTAAAGCGATAGCCGATGCCGTTGATATAGGGCTGTTGATATATAATAACCCAGATGTCTCCAAGGTCTATATCTTCCCCGAATTAATGAAGAGGATCGTTGAACTCCCGAATGTAGTTGGCATTAAGGAGAATACTCCCTATATCCCAATGCTGTACAAGCAGATTAAGGCTGTTGGCGATAAAGTCCCCATCTTACAAGGAAGGGGGGAGTGGTGGTTCGCCGCGACCGCCATACTTGGAGTTAGGGGTTACATCTCGGGTTACGTCCAATTCATGCCCGAGTTCAGCTTTGAGCTACTCGAAGCGGGGCTCAAGGGGGACTGGAATAAGGTTAAGGAGCTGATGGAAAAGATAAGGCCTTATGAGGAGTTCATAGATAAGATGAGCAGGAAACACGGACCCTCTACGACGATACTCCCGCATCCATACGTCAGCTCGTACATGATCTACTCGGTCATGAAGAAAACCATGGATATGCTAGGGCTCCACGGAGGTCATATGAGGCTACCCTTAATCGATATAGATGAGGAGGATGAGGAGGAGCTGAGGAAGATAGTCTTCGAGGAGCTGGGATTACGGCCGATTAAGTAACATTAACCTTTTTTCCCATGTCGGGGGATGCTCATCACCTCACAGATTTGCTGACTTGCTAATACCCGTGAGCATGTCCCTTATTTGAGCGGTGTTCATGTCACCACTTAAAGATGGAATCGTCGGATGCCTCCAGTCGTTCATCTGAAGAGCGATCTCCATTTACTTATGATCCTCCTGGCCTCATTTATCCCCGAAGCTTGAGCCCGCACGATTATCCCAGTCCTGATCCCTAGTCCATCGAGGAATTCCCTTGCGCTCTGGGTGAAGCCTTTCTCCCTATCATATCTCAACGGCCAGCCTATGAGACAAATCTTATGTTCGCTCAGTAACTCCATGAGATGGGAGACGTCGTAGAACTCGGGATTGCCTAGATTGAGCCCCCTAAGCCACTTGGTCTCCAAGACATGCCTTAATATGTGATGCCCTTTTCCGCAGAAGTGAATATAGCCACCTCTAAAAGGCTCAAAGGCGCGTTCGTTATAGGGCTTGCTGAATTCCAAATACGCTTCAGGCGATAGGTTCACAGCCACATCCTCGCATATCCTAACGCCACCTTCGGCCATCCTTATCATCATGTGGTACCCCTCATCATAGGGCTCGCCTATGACATCCTTCATCAGTTTGGAGAACTCAATGTAAGCCTCAGTAACCACGTCGAGTAACCTATGAACGGCCTTCCTCTTGGTGAAGAGATCCTTATAGAAGCTCACTCCCCTTAATATGAAGGCGAGGTCTAAGGGACCTTGGGTATCCGCCAGATATACGTGGACGTATTCATCCAGCCCCGCAACCCTTAAGGACTCCTCGTAGAACTCCATGGTCTCCAATACCCTTCCGCAGAGGCCGCTCGTGCGCAGGTCAGGTAGCCTTAAGGCGTATGCTTCTTCAGCATCCCTCAGGATGGGCTGAGGCCATGGCATATTATCCCCCTTAAGGACGATCTCGCAGCCGAAGCTGGAAGGTATTATCCCTACGCCGTAGTTAGCCCTGATGGTTAGCATGGCGTCATCCTTGATCTTACTATGGACGTAGACGGAGGCTAGCTGATTGATTAACATTTTACGCATATCCTTAAACTCCTCGGAATACGCGAACACGGGCCATTCCTTAGGAATCGGGGCGTCTATTATTAGGGGTATGGAGTCAGGCTCTTCATAGTTCCAAACAGCTCTTAACCTCTCTTCCGCCTGTCGAAGGGCCTTAGCATCCACCTTGATCTTGCCCAATAGACTCAGCATCGAGCATTATTATACATAGGCGCGATTTTAAGTTGGACCGTTTAACTCCTCGCGAGAAAGCCCTCTATAATCATTGAGATCAACTTCAACCTTCTCACATCCGATGGTGGGGGAACCTCATCGGAGATCCCGAGTATAAGGTTATGAGGGAACATCATTATTATCCTCTTCACGAACTCCTCGAGCTTCCTCACGCTTACTTCTGGTAGGAGGTAAAGGTACGGCACTCCATCTATTAGTACCATATCATCCCCTATGGTCTTCCTTATGTCCTCTAGGGTCACGTCCCCCGCTGGCTTTGGCGTTAGGGCTTCTATACCGTCAAGGCCCGTCTCCCTTAGCAAGTGCAATAATGGCTTAGCATAACCGTCCACGTGAATGTGGACGTATTTCCCCCTCCTATGGAGGTAATCTGCGGCCTCTTGGTAGTATGGCAGACAATACTTCTCGAAGAGCCTAGGGGATGTGATCCGCGCATCGATGTTCTCGCCTAAATTCAGCACCCTTATCGGCGAAGAGCCAATGACCTCGAAGAACTTACGGTTGTGCCTTTTAATGACATCCATAAGCCCCTCGACCTCCGCCTTATATCGGATCAGGAATTTGAAGGTCCTAAATATGCCTAGGTAATTGTAGAAGAGGGCCTGCAATGGGCTTCTGGGGAAGAAGTAGGAGACTATCCCCCTGCCCCCAACGCGTCTCCTTAACCTTTCGTAAGCCTCGCGGCTAAAGCTGACCTTTACGCTATCTAGGACGTATTCCAGAACCTTAATATCCCCCACGGTCTTAATCGGATATTCCAATATCTGCGATGATAAGCCCCATGAATCGAAGCCTATTAGGCTTTCGAGCTTACCTACAGGAGTTTCGATCACTATTTTAGCTCTCCTGTCATACTCCTTGCGAACTATATTCACATCTTCGTAAACTACGTTCACGCAACTCTCAACGTAGTAGCCGGAATAGCATCTCCAACTCGCGCCCCACATCGAACAGATCTCGGGCAAATCTAGGCCCTCATACTCCTTCGGCAAGCTCCCCTTAGCTTTATTCACGAAGTACCAATATTCATGCCGAATATTGAAGGGAATCCTATCCCTAGGCCTCCCTTCAAAGACCGCTAGGATTAACTCTTCCTCAGACATATCGGCCATTTTTCAGACCCCGTCCTTCATGATTTTATAGTAAGCGACATTAAAAAGCGAGAGCTGAACCAAGGGGCCTATGACGGCATAGCGATAAGACTACCTCATGAAAGGGACACGTTAACTGATGTGAAGGTGTTAAAGCTGACACCAGAGCTAACTTCATGATTCCCTCGTCTATTAATGACGAAGAGCTGGAGGGCGAGAACGGGACTATTAGCATAATTGAGAAATAAAGAAAATTATTTAGGATTCCTGAGGAACATTTTAAGATCCTCGTAAGCCTCGCCTCCAGAGGGCCATTAAGAGCAAGTAACCGGCTAAGTTCATCGATATCAGTCCACCCATGAAAACCCCTGTCCAGCTCGCCCATAGTGGCATGGGAACGTTAAAGGCAATCTCCATGAGGAACGGGAGATAGGTCCCCACTATCATGCTTACTATCAGGTTCGCGATGAGGCACGATGCTTGAAACCTAATGGGGGGGCTTAGCCTTCGGACGTCACTCATCTTCATAGCCATGTAGCTGGCTAACAGGTTCGCTACGCTGCCTAATACCATATCGACACCTATGAGGAACGGGGATCCCCAGGGAGATAACGCGTTTGCGATGAAACAGCCCAAGGCAACACCGATCACGGCGGGCCATCCTAGGATGGCTGAAGATGGCACTAAGGCGTCGGCTATCCGCACCTGGAAGACTAAGAAGCTCAGGGAAGGCAGGAAGTATACCAGTAGCGCGTAAATGGCCGCTACCATGGTGGCTAAGGCTAAATCCTTACTCCTCAAGCCTCCCACCTTAGCGATGGGAGAGGGAGAATTTCTCCTCCTAGCATGCCTTACCTCCCCTCATAGTCACCTCAGGGAGGACGCATGAGCATGCCATCATCGGAGTAACGCCGGGATACCTACCTCGTCCGGCGTTATCTCCCCTCGAATCGCCTTATAGGAATCCGCGGGAGAGTATATAAGTTAAGCGCGGAGCGATGATGCCTTGAGGATCCTCCGCAGAGTATACGGCACGAATAGCGCAAGGCTTACGGCGACCCCTCGTTCAGTCATTAACGGAGCATCTATTTTGTCTATATAAGTGAAGACTACTGGGGTTTCATCTAAGCTAATCCCTGTCCTGAAGCTCATGGGACTGGCTATCCGCACGTTAAAGCTAACGCGTATCGAGATGGCCTTACCGTATATAGGCCAGAGGAACGGCGTATAGCCGCAGAACATATCCAGGAATATGTGAAGGCTTACGCCCACTAGCAACAGGATAAAGAGAAGCCTAATTCTGTTTTCCCTCTTGGGGATTAGGATGACCGGAAGCGCTATCAGAAGCCAGGGCACTAGGGAATGCGTAAGCGACCTATGCACATGGAAGAACACATCAAGATCCGGGACTAGGGAGAAGAACGCGATTAACAGGGATCGTTCATCATCTAGACCCGCTAACTTGGATGATGCGAAGGCTATTGTGAAATGTAATAAGGGTTCCGGCATGGCAGTTATCAATCTACGTCAATACACTAATAAACATGCGCTTAAGGAGGATGGATCACTCACCATAGAGTATCCTTAAGAAGGCGCTTAGCCTTGGGTATATCTTCTGCGTCCTTTCTTGAGGGAGGAGAGCGAAGATCATATCCCCGAAATCCTCCCTACGCAATAGGCCGGATCGCGTGTAGATCACGAGGCTCGAGAATAGCGAGAGGGGGCAGGCCAATTGCCAGGGGATGAACGGCGATAAGAGGAGGGGAGGAAGCGGACCTAACATCGCTAAAAGGGGATACCTCCAGGGGATGCGAAAGCCCACCTTAATCGAAAGGGGAATACAGGCCAAAAGACCCGTTATGAACCCGATGACGTACGCTAAGGCTACGCCCAGCTCGCCCCTGGCCGGAGCAAGGAATGGATAGAGGACTATCCTAGGTGCGTTAATCGCGAGGCCAAGTAGGAGCACATAGTCATATTTTCCATACGAATACACGAGATATGAGAAGCCCGAGAGAAGGGGCGATAGCAATATAGCTGAGAGGAGTACGCGTAGAACACCAGATGCTGCGAGGTAGTTCTCACCTAAGAGGGAAAGCGGGATCTCCGGGTAGACCAGCATGAGCAGGGCCACTGGTACCGTTATGACAAGGGATAAGCGGATCGCCCTATCCATGGTCCTCTTTCGCCCATCATCCATACCGCTGAGGACAGGGAATAGGAGATCCAATATGCTAGACGGGATCGCGTATATCACGGAAGCTATCGAAAAGGCGACGTAGTAAAGACCTGTTTGATGCCCTCCTATGATGCTATAGATGCCCAATATGCCCAGCCATTGTCCAGCCAAGGAGAGGAGAGCCGGAATCCAGCTGACTACACTAGCCCGCATTATATCGCCTATGGCGCTCCGGGATATGGGGTTAGAGGCGCCCATCCTGAAGTTACGGGAGATGAAGAAAAGGCAGAACAGATCAAAGCTTAAGGCGGAAATGGCATAGCCCAAGAGAATGCCCGTAAGGCCCATACCCGCGTAGACCAACCCCAATCCTATGCATAGCTTGAGCAGAGCGGAGACCGTGGATGCAGTTGCCGAAAACTTCGTCCGCAAGGTGGACTTAAACAAGGCCGTGAACATGCCTGACCAACTCCCTAAGCCTAAGAACGTCAGTAATGCGGCGAACATCAGTTGAGAGCTCGTGAAGTTGTACCCTTCTAGGCCAAGGAATGAGAGGGCGACTAGAGATAGGCCAGCACAGAGGCTCAGCGCTATGGACATGAGGAGCGCCGTCCAGAAGTATCTAGCCACTAAATCGGCGTCGCCCTTACCATATCCAATACCTAGGAAGCGTTGCACGCCTATGTAAATGCCCATGGAGAAGACGGCGCTAACCATAGCGCTTAAGCTTATAGTAGCGGCAGCAGAACCCACAGTTCCGGGATCGACTATCCTCGAGAGTAAGAGCCAGTAGGCGTAGCCTAAAAAGCTCGAGAGGAGGTAGCCAGCGTAAACCCAAACACTATTGCGTAGAACCTTCGCGAAGGCCATTTATAGACCCCTACGATGCTATCATCGATGGCAATACATTTCATAGAATGAAGCGAAATGTTTATAAAAGATTATACTTACCAGACAGCCTAATTGGCTTCCCTCAACATAAATGTTGAAGAGGGACATCAGGATCTAGAAAGGTGTAAAAGCCTAAGTTAAACGGTTTTTAACATGAGAGAAGCTTAGCTTATTACCAAAACCTTAAACATCGAAGTTTTTTAATTTCTCGAGTCTTAGAAAATTAGATGATATATGATGAATTTTAAAGGTATTCCATGTACATGATTAGTTCCTAGTTAACTGAGTTAAAGAAGAGATGAATGAAATGACAAGGATCCCGAACAAATTCTGGAGACAGGTAAACTGAGACTATAATTAAAGGCACGAGATGACTGGTCTTATGAGATGTCACACCTGCGCATATGCATGGGGGACAACTAACAGGGCCTCAAGGGGGATTAGGATGTGATGTGTTACCTGATGTGTTTTCCGTTTATTATAATACTTAATAATAGGTATGTATAGGTTAATTCTGATGATGAAGGGTGCAAACTCTGAGCTATGATGAGTGCGTCCTTCGCTGAGGATTTTTCAGCGAATACGCCCTTTAAATACCCCTTTTCCATGGTAGAGCTTATTTACTTGTCTGAGTATTTTGAGGGATTTTTGAAAACTATGGAAACATAGTTTTTGTATGATTGTATGAGAGAGTTTCCTATGGTGGATGCCATCAGGCTCTTTGCCATGACGACATGTATCCCGTAACTCGTGCCCTGTGATGCACGGGAATGTAGCTCTCAACGACCCTCTGAATAGTGAAGAAATGCTGAGAGGGGAGTCCGCGGCTCTCAAAGCTTCGACATCCATAAGTTCTTATGAAAATGAAACCCGTAAGCAAGAGCTTTGAGAGCTACACTGGTATATGGGCGATAAGGAAGCGTATAAGAGACTATCGGCGCCCTTAGGAAAGGCCAAGATGTATTACCTTGCATGCACTCGATGGTTCATTTCTCGCCAAGAAGATCTCCTGATGATACTCAACACCGTTAAGCAGTACTTCTAACTCATGTAGCGATAATTCCCCCCTTCTCATAGTTATCCTATCATTACACGGGGAAGAGGTCGATCTACGCCCTCGAGCTTTTGGGTTACTTGAGCTTAAGTCGAGGTATTCTCAGGGCGTTGAGGATCACGGCCAGTGAGAGCCCCATATCGCCGATCGCTACTGCGATCCAGAGCGTCGCCATACCTAGAAATGCCAATACCGCGATTACGCCTTTTATCAGTATGGAGGCCACCACGTTCTCCTTCACGATCTCAAGGGTTTTCCTGCTCAGTTTTATCAGGTAAGGTATCTTCGATAGATCATCCTCCATGAGCGCTATGTCAGCCGTCTCTAGGGCTACATCGCTCCCCATAACGCCCATCGCTATCCCCACGGATGCCCGGGCTAAGGCGGGAGCGTCGTTTACCCCGTCTCCTACCATGGCTACATGGCCGTAGGCTTTAACGAGTTTCTCTATGATGGATACCTTCTCGTGAGGAAGTAATTCCGCGTAAAACTCATCGATCCCTAGCCTCTTAGCTATAGTATTGGCTATGTACCTATTGTCCCCTGTCACCATGATCGTCTTTATGCCGTGCTCTTTGAGCCATTTTATGACGGTAAAGGCGTCCTTCCTTACCTTATCCATCAGCTCTAAGGCTCCTAATACGTTCTCATCGTCTCCTACGAGTACGATGGTATATCCTTCATCCTCGAAGGGGTCTAGTTCATCCAGCCCTGATGCGCCTAGCTCCTTAAATAGCCTGATGCCACCTACATAGTACATCTTTCCATTGATATTCCCTCTCACGCCCTTCCCTGGAATCGCCCTAAAGTCCTCGACAGGTTGCGGCTTTATGCCTTTCTCTAAGGCGTATTTCTCGATCGCTCGGGCAATGGGATGCTCTGAGAGGGACTCTAGGGACGCGGCCACTGTAAGCAGCTTCTTCGGCGTACTCTTAAACGGTATTACCCTGACCACTTCCAGCTCCCCCTTAGTTAAAGTGCCGGTCTTATCGAAGGCGAAAGCTCTTATCTTACCCACTTCCTCTACGTAAGCCCCTCCCTTTACTAGAACTCCCTTCCTAGCGGCGCTAGTTATCCCTGATACCATGGCAACGGGGGTCGATATCGCGAGGGCACATGGACATGAGACGACGAGCAACACTAGGGCCCGATAAAGCCAAGTCGAGGAGGGGAGGCCTAACCAGAGCGTTGGTATTATGGCCGTTAGAATCGCCATTAAGATGACGGCAGGTGTGTAGTAGCGGGAGAACCTATCTATGAACTTCTCAGTTCTCGATTTCCTCACCTGGGCCTCCGCGACCAATTTCACTATTTTAGCTAGCATGGTCTCGCTCGATCTCTTAGTGACCTTAACCTCGAGAAACCCCTCATTATTTAACGTACCCGCGTAAACTTCATCTCCCACCGTTTTGAATACGGGGACGGACTCACCCGTTATCGGTGCTTGATTTACGGTAGAAGAGCCCTTGAGCACTACTCCGTCGAGCGGTATCTTCTCCCCTGGTTTGACTATTATTACGTCTCCTACGTTCACCTTTTCAACGAGAACTATGATCCTACTGCCATCTCGCTTGACGGTAGCCACCTCCAGTGCGAGCTCCATCAATAACCTTATGGACTCCTTAGCCCTCTCGGTAGCGAAGTCTTCGAGGAATTCGGCCAAATAGAAGAGGAAGAGGACTGCCGCGCCTTCTTCCCCATGCCCTATGAGGAAAGCTCCTATAGCCGCAATGGTGACTAAGAGGTCTATGGATATGTAGCCCTTGAAGAGGCGTTCTATTCCCTCCTTGACTATCTTATAGCCCATGAGAGTAGAGGTTATCAGAAAGAGGAATAGGGCCGGTTGGTGCATGAGGAGGACGAACTCAAGTATAAGTCCCATCGCAAGCATCATTGCGGAGATCATCATAAGCGCTATCTCCCTGCTCTTCCATATGGTCCTCGCAGGCCCTTTATGGGGCGTGCAAGCTCGACATGTCTCGGGTTCCCTTGAGCTATCGTGATGTACCGACATGTCCGTCGAGTTGAAGAGATGTGTATGGGTTATTAATTTTGTGCTATTAAAGATCATTGAATTTAATAAAAATTATTAAATATCGCCGTTATTTTTAATAAATAATATGCCTGTCGTGAGCATTTCGCTGAGCGGAGAGTTACTTAAGAGGTTGGATAGGTTCGTGAAGGAAATGGGGTATTCCAGCAGGTCTGAGGCCATAAGGGATGCCCTGAGGAATATGCTATCCGAATACGATTTGAGGAGGATAGAGGGAGGGAAGGTAATCGCCACTATAACCGTCGTATCGAGGCACGAGAAGCATGACGTAGATGAGAGGCTGATGCGCCTCAGACACGAATATGATGAGATAGTTTCAGGGAACATGCACATTCATCTCGGAAAAGATTATTGCCTCGAGATATTTATCACGGAAGGAGAATTGGAGGAGGTATTAGAATTCATAGATAGGATAAGGGCCCTGCGAGGGATCCGAGAGGTGAAGTATACAATGATGCCCATGTGAGGCGACGCTATTGCGTCAAGCCTTCCTTAGGCGGATTGAGTACGACATATTAGCACCATGACTTGAGGGCAATCCTTTTAAGGAAGAGCTCCTTTCTCAACACCATCGAGAAAGGGTTTTGATATGAGTGGTTCTCCATTAAC
>JAGGXX010000055.1 GCA_021162845.1 Thermoprotei archaeon
ATTTTAACTAGCCTGCCGTGGACTTGAGCAGCTCTATAAGCGGCTACGATGTTCTGTGGAGGAACATCTGCTTGGATGTTGTGAGCGGGGGAGAACATATAGTACGGCGCTAAGGTGCTTATCACATCCTTGACCTCTTCCTCGACTTCTTCAACGGTTCCCCTGGGGAGCACGTATTGTATATCCACGTTGCCGTGGAATACGATTTTCCCTCCGTAAATCCACCCTAGCTCGCGCCTGTCCATGCCCTTGGCCCTGGGCTGTAGGGGGTTTATTATATCGATTCCGATTTCCACTAGGTCGTCCATTATGGCCCTTATGCTACCGCAACTATGCAACATGAAGTGGACGTTGGCCTGTTTCTTCACGAACGATACTAGGTCCCTTAGCCTCGGCTTGATGAATTCCCTCCACGTCTTAGGGGACATCTGTAGGCCTGTTTGGAGCCCGTAGTCATCGCCGTAGAGCACTATGTGCACGTAATCGCCTACCTCGTTGAGGTATGCTTCCCAGAACTCCTTGTGTATCTCGAGCGTCTTGTCTAGCAATGCCTCGGCCATTTCCGGATTGGCCTTTAAATCCCTGAAGAAGTTGGCGAGGCCGCGTAGCCATAGCGCTAGTTCGTATATGCCGCCACTGAACGCATCGGCGGTTACCGCGAAGCCTCGTTCGCGATATGCCTTGGCAATCTCTGCCAGCCCCTTAAACCGACCTTCGTGGGGTTTAGGCCCTTCGTATTTTTCTATGTCGTTAATGTTCTTCGCATTATAGAGGGGCTTTAGGTGCTCTACCATATCGTAATAGTAGCCGGTCTTCTTGAAGGTGATGCCGAACTCGTTTACGTACATGTCATCTGAGATGAACTTCACTTCTTCCAGCTTGGGAGGATTGAGCCTTATGTGTCTGAAGTCCACGTCGAACATGTCTAGGATGACCTCGTGTACTGATGGCGCCTCGGCTAATTGCTGCATCCTATCCCAGATCACCAACGGGATGTCCCCGAGGCCTAGATATCGCAATAGGTTGCGGTATGCCACGACGTGAATGCTGTTTATCGGGGAGCCCATGTCTATCGGTATCCTATCGGGCTCCTTATGCCTCAGAACTGCTAGGACTCGCTCGACATGTTCCATAAGATAATTCCCTAGGTAAACCTAGACTATTCTTTAGTTAAAAGGTTTGAGGGATACGGCTTATAAGGTCCTTAAGGGATATGTTAAAGAGGCAGTGAGCACATACTCCCTCGGTGGACTGGATGTCCGCTTATGCTGAGACGATACTCGCTACGGTTCTAAAGGAGGCTATTGAGCGTATTGCCAAGAAGATAGCGGCTGGTAAGAAGCTTAGTGATAGTGAGGTAGTAATCCTCCTACTAGACCAAATGAATAGGAGGATGGAAGAACGCTTTAACGCCCTTGAAAATAACTTCAACTCTAGGCTAGATAGCCTAAGGGATTATGTTGATACTAGGTTTAATGATCTCGAAAAGAACTTCAACACTAGGCTTGACGCTCTTAAGGATTATGTTGATGGTAGGCTTAGTGAGATGAGCAGGAGGATCGATGATCTTAGTAAGACTCTTAACGCTAGGATCGACGATATCAATAAGAATCTTAGCGCTAGGATTGAGGACTTAAGCGCTAACATACGCGTGCTCACAGCCGAGGTCTCCTCGATAAAGAGCGATGTGATAAAGATACTCAAGGAAGGACGGTGATAAGAGGAGGATGAACGGATCGTCGAGTGGTATACCATATGGCTAAGGCCGCTATCCTCATCTGCATCGACGGCTGTGGACCGGAGTATTTACGTGATGCACGCTTCATTAGGCATCTCGGTAACGAAGGGTTCTCATCCACGGGCAACTCGATGATCCCCTCGGTCACTAATGTCAACAATGTCTCCATACTGACCGGGGAATACCCGGAGGTGCACGGCATAACGAGCAACTATTACTACGATAGGGCAACAGGGAGGGAGGTTTACATGGAATCGCCTGATTTCATCAGGGCCAGGACCCTTTTGGAGGTAGGCGCCGATGTAGGCCTGAAAACCGCGCTCCTGACCTCAAAGGATAAGCTGAGGAGCCTGCTCAATAGAGGAGCCCACATCTCCTTCTCAGCTGAGGCACCTCCAGGCTGGGTTGCGAGGAGAATAGGCGATCCACCGCACATATACTCCGTGGACGTGGACATATGGCTCCTTAAGGCGGCCAAGGAGGTGATGTTGAGGGAAAGCCCGGACCTGATGTACGTAGCGACGACGGATTATGCGATGCATAAGTATGCCCCTCAGCATAGTGAGGCTAAGCGCCATACAAGGGGTATCGACGAGGCTATTCAAGAGCTGGTGGAGGAGGTCGAAAGACATAAGGATGAGTTCCTTATCTGCATCACGGCCGATCATGGTATGTCTGATAAGAGGAGAGCCGTTAACCTCGAGTTAGTCTTAAGGGAACACGGCATTTGCTCGAAGTTGAATCCTATAATCGCGGATCGCTATACGCTACATCACATGAACTTAGGCGGAGCGGTCTACATATACCTAGAAGACCTAATAGACCTCCCCAGGGCCATAGAAGTATTACGAGACACGGAGGGGGTTGAAATGGTGCTTACCAGGGAACAGGCGTCGAGGCGCTTTCACCTTGATGAAGAGCGCATAGGAGACATCATGGTCCTAGGCAGGAAAGATTACGTCTTCGGCCTGATTAACGAGGAAGTGCAGGATATATCCCTAAGGTCTCATGGCTCCCTCCACGAGATGAAGGTCCCTCTCATAGTGAATTTGCCTAGATCCGAGATAAGCGAAGAGCTGCAGGAGAACAAGGATCTAGCAGCTATAATCGTGAGGTGGCTCATCGGATAGGCAGCCATAGGTTGCTCTCGTCGACGCCATACTTCCTCAATAGCGCTATCGTCTCCTCCAGGTAGCCGAACCACGGCCTATCGTTATCGAACCATCTAGTCTCATTGTGGGCATCGCTCCCAAGGGTGAACAGGCATCCCGAGCGCACGATCTCCCTTATGAAGACCTCATACTGCTTTTTCACCTCTGAGGAAGGAAGCCACTTCAGCACATCACAATAGTAAGCCCGGACCATGCTGAGCTCAGGGATTTCTAGCACCTTTTTATTATCCACGGCAACCTCTATGAATTCGCGGAAGGCTGAGCGGGTGACCGGCTTCCCGGCGTAGTACGCTACATCGATCATATGGGGGTGTAGTATCACGGTTATATCGGGCTCTTCCAACAAGCGGATGGTCATCGAGACGGCGTCCTCGATTAAGTCATACCCAGCTTTACCGGACCATTTGGGGTTATAGTGCAGGGATACGGAGATATAACCCAGTAGCTTTTTAGCCAGATCGAGATCGGCGGCCAATCGGCATTCATGATCTATTACGTCGATCTCGGCCGATATGAAGACCTTTACCCTACCTCGATAGGCCTCGTTTAACTTTTCGACTTCCCTCCGCTCCTTCACGAATATGCTAGGATCCGTATCCGCGTGCCAGTGATCGGTCAGACCAACGTACCTTATACCCAGCTCCTCGGCGAGCCTGAATATCCTCTCTATGGTGAAACCCTTGCACTGCTCCTCGCCAGAATATATGCTGTGTACGTGGAAGTCCACCTCATTAAGCATATTCATCCCTTCACCCTTTTGTCAATTAGTCCTTAGATTGGCTGATAAGCAACATCCGTTAACTGAAAGGCCTTATATAGCCTATGGCGTGAATAACTTATTCCTTAACTCTTCTTCTCACAACTTCAATTCCCGTATATACAGGGCTTTTTCAACTTATCTGATAAAAATATGGGAATTTGCAGTTAACGCAAATCCTCGTAAAATGCTATCGATGACATTTTCTCGTTACTAATTTTATTTTATGATAGCATTTCAATATAATTTAAAATTTAAGAAAAACTTTTTAATACTTCATTGAAGAAACTCCTCCGGGTGCATTTGTGGCGGAATATCCCGATGTCGTCATCATACCGGTGATAAAGAAGGGTTTAACGTTACTAACGCATGAAGTCTACCTAATTTTGCTGAGTAAGGAGGGGATCTCTGGAGTCTCTCTAGGCAGGCTTTTCAGTAAAGGGGAGATACTTGTGGGGATTTTCCTTTTCCTAGCTGGAGTGGTTATCGGCCAACAAACCCTTAGTAAAGGTACTGATACGGGGATCCTCGGGGCTATTATAGGGTCTTCATGGGCTACCGCTCATATAGATGAGGTGTTCAGGGAGAAAGTAAAGACCTTAACGAAGGAGGAGTTGAAGGTGAAGTTGAAGGATAGGCCTGACCTTTTAATTTCTAAATCGAAGATCAAGGAGATCAGGCTGAGGATTACCCCAGATGAGCTGGTCATATTGAAAGTTAAAGCAGGCTTAAGATGGACCACATTCCTGCTTAGAAGAAAATACATTAAAATGGTAATGCATGTATTAGCCCAACTTCTGGAGAAAGATGCAGATTAGATCATGGATTGGTATCGCAGATCGCCCTCCTTTTCAATATCTATGCCTAACAGAAAATTTAAGGAGAAGCAAAGGACAATAAAAGGGAATCATGCGGCTAAGGAAGATGCTTAATGAGTTTTTATACTGGGAATTCACAAAGAAGTACCTTATCGATACAGTCATATCGTTAGTGACGGGGATTGTATTAGGACTTATATCGGCGGTGGCATACTCCGAAGCATTATACGATTTCATAAGCTTCTATTGCTTAATAAAGGAGGTGAATTCCATTCCTCTTATTCAGGTATTAGGCTCAGGTGACTTCTCCTATAAGGCCTTATTCTTATTCAAGACTAACGTTATCTATGAATGCATAATAGGAATTTTTCTCCTAGGTATTTTGAACCTAGCATACATCATGCTCTTACTCAAGTACGTATCCTTAGGCATATTCGTTGCCATAATTCTCGTCAGCGGTCATTACTTAGTGGTAGCTATTATGTTGTTTATAGCGATGATAGAGGCTATCGGTTTTTCAATAGCAGCTATTGCTGGTGATAATATCGGTAAGACTCGGATAAGATCTAAAAGACGATGTAAAACTCGTAGGTTGAAGGGTACTTTAAAGACATCAGTATCGATGTTATCAATAGCTATCCTTATACTAACCAGCTCTTCGCTAATAGAGCTGGGAATAAGTTATTACCTAACGACGTTCTAAACATCAGGAGGGATAGAAACAGAAGGGACTCGTGGATTGTTGGCTTTCTAGATAGCCTCTAGGGTGAGGCTTAGGATATTGGGCATTATATGCGCTAGTGGTAGGGCTGACATGGACATGCTGGCTAGGGAGGTTGATAAGAGTAAGGCTTACGTAAGCACGCAGGTTAGGATCCTTGAGGGTGCTGGTCTTGTTAGGGTGACCTATGCTCCTAGTAGGAGGGGTGTTAAGAAGTAATGCCTTAGCGATGTTAGGGAGGTAAGGCTCCTAGTCCTTGAGGAGGGTGGGAGGGAAGGAGAGGAAGAAGCAGGGGCTGGGGAAGAAGTCGAGGAGGTTAGGCCAGTAGCCCCAGTAGTACAGGGCGGTTCAGCAGACTAATACTCGACACTAACTCATCCTCACAACTCTTTTTTACAATAATTACAATAAACCCACTGGAGTGTGCAGGTATTATCCTATTATTATGGACTTTATCGATCCAAGTAATTATGCTTAAGTTTATTTGCTTATTTTGCTTTTCCCCATGTTGTTTCTGGCTCTTTGCGTGAAATATGTTCACGCAGAAACCATGTGAAAACAACATCACGTGAAAATTTACGCAAATCCAGATGCGTAGTAATGATTACCTAGCTACTCCATTTAAGAAACTCAATATAGAGTTACATTATGTCCGACATAAGCGTACCATGTTTACTTGCAGTATTATATCGCGATACTTCTCAAATATATAGCGGATTAAATGAAAATAGACCTATGAGGAGCCTATTATTAGGCTTTCAAGCTTCTCCTTAACCTGATGATCATTAATCGTGATTCTTATCCCAAGAGGAGTTATGAAGTAGGTAGTATTTGATTTAATCACTAAGCTAAGTGTTTCTTTCCATAATGTCTGATTGTAGAAACCTATTATTATGGCCTTGAGTTCCCCACCTTTAAGTATCCCTGTTAAGGGTATTAGTACTCTAAGGCGTTCCATAGGAGGTTTACAGGTAGGGCATGGAGTTTGTGGGAGGGCGCCTATCTCGTATAATAGGTTGACGACCTCCATGAACCTTGCCGAATTATTTTTGTCTATGAGATCGAGGAACACTATACGCGCACCTCTTACCTCCCTATGAAGGAACTCTTTAAGCTCTATGCATGTATCACAGTATTCAGTTCCATAAATAACGAAAGTCAGGTCGTTACCTTGAGTAAGATTAGTAATGAAAGCGAAAAGATAGATACTTATGGATATAGTAAACACAAGTGGAAGTGCTTTAAGGAGTTTTAACATGACCATGAATCAAAACATAGCAAGGGTATATAAGATTTAGCCATAATGTCCTATAAGAAGTAATGAAGACTAATATGAAGATCAGGACATAAAGTACTACTTATTATTCATAATGTCTTCTTAAAAAATCAAGAGGAAGGATTAAGATGACTTTCTTCTGGTTATTATCAATCCTATGGCTAATAGTATTATTATTACCGCTTCTAATGCGGAGACTGCGGTTAAAGTGCTAAGTTGCCCTGAAATGTTTGTTACTTCTCCCCTTAATGACTCAATACCTTTGCTGAGATTTGTGATTCTCGAGAGGACTGACTGTATAGCTCCAGCGAATGGAGGAGTATAAGATGCCTTGCCTTCCTTTATCAAGCGATCAGCATCTGGTTTAGGCAGATTAACATAGGAACCCTCTTCAAATGGCCCGTACACCTTACCATCAGCACCTGTAAAGTTGGAAACTTTCTTCGTTATCCACACGTAGGTATATCCAATAATCTGTGGTTTAGGCCTTGGCTTTAAGTTTAATATCACGAAGAGGAAGGTGGGCCACCATGTGAATGGTTGAATGTACATGTTGTCTCTCGAGGGCCAGCCAATCCAGTACTTCGTACTAAACGGCATGCAGAATATAGTCTGTACAACAGGTATTGCAGGTAAATTCTTCATGTAAAGTTCTAGCGCTTGTTTATAGTAGGGCTCGGCTGCTGGATCATCTGGTGACATCTTCTCTAACTTGTCTATAACTTCATCAAACTCCTTATCAACTAACCTACACCAGTAGCCAGCGGTCATTCTCTCGCCGATTGGCATGAAGTACTTGCTGTGAAAACCTTCGTACAATTGCAAGGGGTCATCCCAAGCACCGCAGAGCCAATGAGAGGTTATATCAAAGGTACCTGTTGTGGTCTGTTCATCAAAGATAGACCATGATACCAATCTCACTGTGACATCAATACCTATCTTTTTAAGTTCATCAGCAAGCATTAGTGCTATCGAATATTCGCCAGTTATACCAGCGGTATATGCTGGGGTTATTATAGTGAAGGAGAGTCTCGTCCCGTTAGGAGTCTCTCTTACACCATCGCCATCTCTGTCTACGAAATCAAGATCATCTAGAATCTTCTTCGCCTTATCGGGATTATACTCGAGTTTATACTTGCTAATGACATCATCATAGACATATTTAGCTAAGTTCTTCCAAGTAGACCAAGGCCAACGAGCGGGTTCTGTCCATCCATGATAGACCACCTCGGCAACTTTTTCATAAGGCAGACAGTAAGCAATGGCCCACCTTACCTCCTTAAGGTTCAAGGGGTACTTATGACAGTTCATCCATATCCCTCTTGGACATGGATCGGTCATGGGAGCTAGCGTTACGTTCGGGCTACTCCTCTCTGCTGCTTCAAGTAGCGGGAAGTTAGCAGTAAAACTATGAGCATGATCTATCTCCCCCTTTAGTAGCATAGCGAATTCGGCCTCTGGTGGAGGCGACCTCATCCAGACTACGTACTTAGGGGCTGGGAAATAGCCCAACTCTTTACCCCAGTAGTCATCTCTACGTACCCATACCATCATCTTCAGTTCAGGTATCACCCTATGAAGTTTATATGGTCCTGTATAGACAGGCGGGTTATTCTTGAATGTTAGCGGATCCTTATCCTTCCACACATGCTCAGGAACTATTGGTATATTCCAGAAACGGAACTGGAAGTGTGCCCTGGGATTGGGTTTAGTTAAGTGTATAACTACGGTATAGTCGTCAGGAGTTTCAACATCCTTCACCCACTCAGCAACCCATGAAGAGTAGTATAACTTAGGTGCATATTTCTTGAGCATATTTAACGTAAAGGCTACATCTTTAGCCGTAAAAGGCTCACCATCATTCCATGTAACTCCTTTTCTTATGTGAAAGGTTAAAGTCTTGTAATCATCGCTGTACTCATAACCCGTCGCCAGCCACCAGATGTATTCGCCTGTAGCATAATTTATGTAGAATAAATATTCCCTGCATATCTGCGAAACCCCATATGCCCCAGCCTCGCCCTGAGGCACGAAGGGATTGAAACTATCAGTGACAGTAAGC
The DNA here is from genome assembly GCA_021162845.1 of Thermoprotei archaeon. GTDB lineage: Archaea > Thermoproteota > Thermoprotei > QMSL01 > B3-G16 > JAGGXX01. The sequence continues at coordinate 8,545 of JAGGXX010000055.1, forward strand.
TCACCAGTCTCCGTTAGAACTACGGTCTCCTCGCGTGGGACAGGCAACGTGACTTGAGCCGTAATTTCTGGAATGAAGATGCTGTAACTCGTTAATAGTATTAGGAGCAAAATTGAAGAATTTATTAACACTCTTTTCTCTTTAGGCAAGGAATCTCACCTAATTTAAAGTTATAACGATAAGTATTTAAATGTTCATGAGGTATATCTAGGCGGTAGAAGAGAAAAAACGGAGGGTTAATAAGACAATGATGGCTAAAAGTAAAACAATAAACAGGAGTTCTTCTAGATATATTTACATGTTTATTTTGCAAAAGCTTCTAACATATTTAC
>JAGGXX010000056.1 GCA_021162845.1 Thermoprotei archaeon
ATGGAACCGCGGCCATAGCCGTATACCTCCATCGCTACCTTACGAAACCTCTTCTCCAACTTCTCATCCACATAGACCTTTAATCCTCTCATAAAAAATATCCCTAAATTCCTAAAGGTCTATAGAGATATAAACCTTTAGTTCTAAATCCCTATAGGGACTGAGATCGCTTCATCCATAACATTGTACTTTAGCTTACGGCTTAAGCTGGGAAGAGGATTAGGGGCTCTCTGTTTGGAAGGGGACTCCTGGATGTGACATGGGGTAAGTGTGGTAGACCATGGGCCTTGCTCAGCGGGAACTTACATTATCTGCGATCTTATTTCTTCTGGTATAGGTTCCTCGTATGTTAGTTCGACTCCTTCTTCTCGACTATCAGCTCATCTTTTTGCTTCAGCCTTTTCTGAGCTTGGCTGGGATGACTATTTTCCATCGCTTGTCGCCCTCCCTACGACAACCTAGAGCCGATCTGTAGGCGCTCGGAGCATCCATATGCCTCAGCTGAATAGGGAAGCACTGACACGGCACCCTCTACTACCTCTAGTTTCTGTTTTTTTAACTGGATGTCGTTCGAAGTCTCATCATGTCTAGCACGTAGTGTAAGAGTAGCCCCACCAGGAACCCCATAGCTAGATTGGTGAGTAGCGAGATCGCTCCGATGGAGATTGCCTCGATTAGGTCTAGTCCTCGAAGCCTAGCTGTGGGTTTTCCCAGTTCTAGGCTTGCGAAGAGTAACATGGCTCCGATTATCGACGTTGGAAAGGCGGCGAAGATCGCTGCTACGGATTCCGCTAAGAAGAGGGCCAGGATTACCTCGCATATCCCCTCCATGATCATGGCTCCTCCTGTCCGTCCTCCGAAGAAGTACTGGGAGGCAAAGCCTCCTGCCCCGTGACACATCGGGATACCTCCTATGAATGGAAGAAGGATGTTTATAAGACCCATGTTCATAGCTAAGTTTTCCTCTTTAATCCTCCTGTCTGGGAAGCGCTCGTTGATTGCTAGGCAGGTGGCAAGTATGGCGTTAGAAAACGTTAGCGCTAGCTGGGCGAAGACTGCTGTGAGCAAACTCAGGTTAATGGCTTGAGGGCTTGGGACATGAATAGACGGTAGGTAGAGCCCAATTTTCAGGTTTATGTGAGGATTTGAGAGGAGGGCTACGGCTAGTCCCAGGGTGAAGACGGCTATAGCCGATGGTAGGAACTCATTCTTCAGCAGGACTAGGATTACAGCTATTGAGGTTAAGGCGAGAAGTGGATTTGACGCCATGAGCGTTAAGGACTCCTTAAGGAGGATAGCCATTAGCCCTAGCTGAACCCCTCGGATGACCACGACAGGCGTAAGCCTTGCTAGCCTTTTGACTAAGCCTGAGAATGTGAGGAAGAGCCAGGCACTACCGGTTAGGATTCCGCTCAGATATACTTGTGAGGGGCTCCACTTCTCGCTCAGGGCTGTGGTCCCTATGACCTTTTTGGCCTCGAGCGGTAATGGTAGCTTGTAGGCGAGGCCTAAGGCGATATTCGCCAACCCCATTGCTAGGAAGATGCCTGTCGGGTCTAGGCCTAGGATCGCTATGTACCCTAGGATGAAGGGATTAAGGGGGCCGAAGTCCCCTAGAGCTCCAGCGAACTCCCTTAGGCTGAACTCGAAGTCCCTTATCTTAACCATCTTACCAGCCCTTTAGGTAGTTGAGGTGGTGGGTCACATACATAAGGTAGGAGGATGCTTAAGCGTTCACATTACATGGGGATCGAGAGAAATTTTTTCTTCGTACTCCTGTTCGACCTCTCTGTCCCTCCGAAATCCCGATACTCTTCTTGACACGATCATCGGGATTGCCCCACCCATGACCTTGCTCAGGGCGATCTTCCCCTCAATCCCCAACTTGTACCACTCTCTCCCTCCTATAGGGCTTCGCTAACTTGAGTCCTCATGACCTCTTACCCCTCAGGCATTTCTCGAAGAATCTTAGTTAGCTGATGGCTCCTTATGCATGATCTTCTTAAACTCCCAGAAGGGGATCTTCTTACGAACTTAAATCGGATATGCGTAGAGCATGGCTGAGGTAATCTTATCGACCTTGATGGGGAAGATCGTTTTTATTGGAAAGCTTCACGCATATAACCCTCTCCCCTAGGGGGTATGTGCTTAGGAGATCCAGCATGACGCCTATCGGTAGGGTAACCCTGCCTAAGGCTGTTGCCAAAGTCCTAGATTTAAGTCCGCTTGAAGGACCTCGATGGGATTCCATGATTATGTGCAATTTAAAATTATACAATTTATAATTGAAGAAATATTAATTAAGAAGTTGAAAATACGTGAACATGGTATGTCGTCCACTATTACCGTTAGCCATGAAACTAAGAAGCTCCTGGATTCGCTGCGTAGGGGGAGGACTTGGGACGAGTTTCTCAGGGAGCTCGCGCTGGAGTACAAGGAGGCTAGGGCTAGGAGGGCTTTAGACGAGCTTCGCAGGACAGCGGATAAGAGGGACCTGCCTTACTCGGAAACTCGGCTTAAACTCGGGCTTAAGTGATCGATCATGCTAGGATACTCATCGATACCGATAAGCTCATCGAAATAGAGAAGGGGGTCGAAGAACTGCCGCCGGGGGAATGCTATGTTTCGGTAATCATGGTCTACGAGTTCATCAGGGTAGGGCCGATTTCCCCAGGGCGAAGAACTTGCTGGAGGACTTGGTGGGAATAATCGGATTGGATAATGAAGTCATAGTTAAGGCTACGGAGATCTGGAGGAGGCTCAAGAAGGAAGGTCAGGTCATAGACGACGGGGACCTATTGATAGGAGCCACAGCTATAGCTTATGATCTTTACTTATATACGGGCAACTTCAAGCACTTCGAGAGGCTAAGGCCTTTTGGCCTTAAGTTTTACGAGTCAGTGCGTCAGTGAGTATATCGTAGATTTTAAGAACGCGTAATGGGGATAGTGAGGTACTTTACGTAAGCTTTAGGGACTTCTATGGAGAGCCCCAACGAGAGATGGTCGCTTTGAGAAAGCTTTAGGGGAGATATCATGACGTGGCTGTCATGGATCACTTCATAGTAATATGATTAGGTGTCGTGCTCGGCCCTATCCTTGATGAGGATATTTAAGTCATCCTGCTGAAGGATGTGATATCTGGTATGATTCTATAATATATTTTTAGGAATATTTTTATGGAGATTGGCGTGTTTCTTCCGTCATAATATATGCCATGAGCTTCCTGACGGCATTGATGTTTTCGTTCATGAGCTTAGGTAATGGGTCGATGTATACGAGGATCAGACGCCGTCCATTCTCAAGTTCGATGATTGCTCCTTTATGCCTTACCGCGCTCCTATAGAAGCCCTCATGCTCCATGATCTCCTCGTCTTCGAGGCTTGAACTTATAGGGCTCGGTGTAATGAGCACTGCATTGTGGGCGCTGAACTCGTATAGATATGCAAGCGCCTTAAAACGGGCCTGAACGAGGTAGCTCAGGTCGCGAGTATACTTATAATCTATCACTATGCGCTTGCGGGGTGGGCTCTCCTTCTCTATTAACATAAGGGTATCGGGGAGTCCATGTAGGCTACTAGCGTCGAGCTCATGGTTCAGTATCCCGTAGGCCCTCGCCGCCCTGAAGCGGCTCTCGATATCCTGTGGTATCGCGTTATACGCTATGCGAACTCTTAATGATGAGGGCCTGCCTTTGGGCCGTCGGGGGTGACATTCTAAGATTAGCACTCTTCCCCTTTGGTCTATGTGAGCCTCTTTGACGTCAAGTGATTCAACGATCGTCTGGAGTAGCAAGGTGAAGCAGAATAGCTCATACAGCTTATCTGGTCTTATGTCGAGCGTAAGCGATTTAATGAACTCTCTATCGCGCGATATTTCGATCATGATCCTGAGCTGTTCATGGAGTGATCGGCGGAGACGGAGTAGCTTGCGGTAGGCGCGATATTCGCGGGGGCGTTGTATGAGTTCCAGCCTTACTCTTTGCTCAAGCTCGCGGATCTTCGCTGGACTCCTTGATATCGCCCTCGCCTTGGGAACTAGCGGTCGTAGGAAGGGGTCATGGAGCAGGTACCCGCATAGGCCAATCGCGTCCCTTAGCCTCTTAATGATCCTCCGTTGAAGGGGCTCCAATGCGGAGCTCACCTTGTACGAGCTCAGCCCATCGATTAGACTATATAGCTTGTCAAGGACTTCAAGTATGGTGATCACGGTTAGTAGATTGGCCGCTGTTTCAATTACTGTGCGGGTCACGGCTATTGGGACGTTTGATGGGTAGTGTTTGGCAATGAGCTTAACGAGTATCCTGCCTGATATGCCTCCTCGGCTCAGCTTCACCTCTTCGGTTATCAGCATCTGGAGCTGCCGCAAGATGTCGCGTACGGTCTCTATGAGCTCGAGCATTAATACGGGGATCTTAATCGCGTCCGATAATTCCGGCGGTAGGCAGATGTATTCATTAAGGGCTCTCAGCCTTAGCCTATCCCGTAATGAGAGCCTATCATAAAGCGCTAATAGGGTGCCCCAGGTGTACTTTGCCATGAATTCGATCTCACTCTTCCTCGCGTGCTCGACTGAGCTCCGGGAAGTACTCCATGATCGTACGCGTGGCGTGTACATAATTCCCATCCTCCAGGAGTTCGCGTATCTCTCGAAGTTCGTCTATAGGGAGCCCCTCGAGCTGTGGGACTAGCTGGGCTGATATCGCGGTGTCCAGTGCCTCCTTTGGATCCTCTATACTGCATAGTTCGCGTAACTGTACGGCATGTCTTATGGTATCGAGTAATAGCGCGGCTCCGAATTGAATGTGCTTGGGCTCTAGTCGCTTGAGGACGTCCTTGCTCAGTCGCTCGAGTAAGTCCTCATGTCCTGTAGCGGCTCTTTCTAGTATCCTAAGAAGGATAGTGGGTGGGGGATTATCGACTTCTACTACGGCGAACCTGCGAAGTAGGGCATAGCCTATGGTGAATAGGTAGCGCCTGTCGTAGGTATTCATGGTTCCGATAACTCTGAAACTTTCGGGAATCTTAAGCCCACCGTATGGCCCCGGGTATCTCTTCCATAGCTTCAAGGCCTGCTTGGCCCATTGGTCGGTTTTGTCCCCGTAATCCTCTATCTCCCTAAGAACGCTTTCGGGTATCTCCCAGTACTTAGGATTGGAGGTACCGAAGATGGTTAGGAACTCACCGAAGGCGCGATCCATGTTGGCCCTATTGAACTCGTCAATTACCAAGAGGGTCCCACCTTCATTATAATAGCGAACCACTGCCTCCAGGAGAGCTCCGCTTCGCCAGATGACCTCGCCGCCCCGGAACATGGGGCCTCCTATCAGGTCGATGCGAGTCCACTCTGAAGTCGCAGTACGGAGTACAGGCTTAAGGCCATGCGCTTCGGCGATGGTAAGCGCTAAAGTAGTCTTGCCAGTGCCCGGCGGTCCGATGAGCAGGAGATGTCGTTTTGCAGCTAAAGCGGAAACCGCCGATTTAACCGCTTCCTCGGGGATCTCAATGCCTTTTTCCTTAAGTTGTTTAAGTACGTTATTCGCGTTCCAGGTTACCGAGATGGGACTGGGCTTAGGCCTAAGCGTGAAGTTAGCGATCAGCGGCTTAATCTTAGTCTTTACTTCTCTCTGTATTTCCTCTTTCACGATGTGCTGGAGTCCTGGGGCTTTGAACGTAAACCCCCTTAATCCCTTTATAACGATCCCATCCCATGCATTGGGGTTTCCTGGGTTACGGATTACGCTTTCATGAAGCCAAAGAACGAACATGCGGAAGCGAAGCGGGTAGAGGACCATATTCTTAGAGTCCTCATCAGCCCACAGAATTTCATGCCAGTTAAGCTCTATGGAGGTTATCAGCCCGCATCCAATAACCTTCGAAATACCTGTGCAGAAGAAAAGGACTATGTGAGGGACCTTAGGACTATATCTTTCAAACAATATGCGGAAATGAGTACGCGGTCCTCTACCTTCCCTGATGATGGTGAGTACATCCTCCAATTCTTCGTATCTAACACCCCAGTATGTAAAGCGCGGCTCTTTGTACAAGGCATATTCGACGCTACGAACCCAGTTCTCGGGGCTACCTCCGGAAAACCAGACATCAGCCCTGTCAATTAAAGCCTCTGGATCACGTAGCCACTCTTCAACCCATGGTGCGAAACGAAAACGTGTCTGCGGTATGGTCATCTTAATCCCAGTATCTCTTTACCGCATATTTGTGATAAGACTTCCGGGTCTTAGCTAAGCTCTTGTATAAGTCTATAATGCGCTGATAGCCTATGAGGTAGCCTAGAAGGGAATATATTCGTCTTCTCCTTCCTCTAGGAAGAGACTAAGATTAAACTACTGGCCGCTGAGGAGTAACTCCTTGGTGACCTTATGTGGTCTTCACCTGTAGCCTAGGCTTTGTAATTAGCGGGCAAGATCTACAGCAAAGGTACATCCTCTCTTCCCTCTCTATGAGCGTTCCCCTCCGTATATGGCTCTTGAAGATGTAGGTTCCTAGGTTGATGGTACGGTATGCGAAGCTTAGCCCCAAACCAAAAAGCTAAGGAAATATTTATATATCATCGTGTTTAATGCACTATGCATGAAAACCATAACCATAAGCGATGAGGTATACAGGAAGTTGGTCGCTATTAAGGGGGATAAGACGTTCTCCCAGGTGATCGATGAGCTGATAAGGCGCGATGTGGGTCGAAGGGCCGAAAGAATCATCGAGGTCTGCTCCAGGAGAGTTGAGGGGGTCGAGGAGCTCGAGGAAATAGTTAGGGCTATTAGGGAGTCGTTTAAGGTGAGATATTGAAGTTGATCTTGGATACCTCCTTCATTCTCGAGCTGAGGAAGGGTAACGGTAGAGCAGTGGAGGTTCTGCGTAAGGAAAGTAGGGAGGCGGAGGACATACTCATATCATCCCTGACTGAGTATGAGCTCCTGATAGGCGCTTACTATCTGTGGCTGAGGAGGAGGGACGCGGGAGAGAGGCTTTGGATAGAGGACTTATTGGCGTGGCTTACTGTTAGCGAGTTAAATGAAGGGGTCGTCAGAAGAGCGGCGGAGGTGAAAGCGGAAGCCCTCTTGAAAGGGATACCCCTGCCGGACATGGATCTGCTCATAGCGCTTAGTGCGGAGCCTCCCGCTAAGCTCCTAACGTTCGATGAAGATCATGAGAGAATGAAGGAGCTCCTCAGTGAGAGGGGAATAGACGTGCTATTTCTAGGTCGATGTAGACGGAGTTCATGATGACATGTAGTTTCTAAAGGGCACTGGGCTCGTCAGGGGTGCGGTTGAAGGAGGTGTTGTAAGGACAGGAGAGGGCCTGGTAGGGGCATTGGAAAAGCATCGAGATAGGCTCCCATGCCTCGTAGAGGGGGTGTGAAGTGTTGGCCTTGGTCCTCGCCATGGGCTAGAACCAGTGTTCGGGTTTCTCGCTGTACCTGATCACGTCCTCATCATTAAACCTCCATTTGCCTCTAAGGTCGAGTATTACTATCCCTAGCTCGCTACCTAGTACATCGCTTATCAGTACCTCGTATTCCGTGCTTGAGATCATCGCGTCGCATTTGACGGGTCCGACTACCCTATCGCCTGTCATTACGTGGACCTCTAACGCGCTGGGGACCAGGTAGTTCCTAACAGGACCGCCAGCGGTGCCCACTTCGATGAGCCTTGCCTCGGGCGGTGGTGGCCAGAGGCCCAGCTTAGCGGCTAGGGATCTGGGGATCAGTAGCTGTGGTGTCTCAGCTTCAAAGCCCGAATTGACGAGGGCGGACGTGGTTACTTCCCCGCTATCTAGTAGGCTCCTTATCCTCAATCTTATCCTTATGGCCAAGGCAGACACCAGCCCTTCTTAATGGGTATATGTGGCCGATCCTGATCCTCTTGATAGGATATATGTGGCCGATCCTGCCGACAATCCTGCCCAATCTCACGACTTAACCCTACTAATCTAAATAATGCGGGGGCTTATAATAGTGAGTTCTCGTAGTTCCCCTAGATCGTCTCGGCTTCGATGAAGGCACCACCGTTATGTCGTGCACAAGTTCAAAACCGGCCGTTCAGGTGCGTCGTCTTCGGGTACCTCGATGAAGCCTGTTTATCTCGACACTATTGGAGCATGGGGGATGGGAAAGCGTAGCTCCTTCTCGAGGGGAAAAGACGGGTGCTTATATAGCGCCTTCAGGTACTTTTTACGAGGGGTCTATGGGAGGGACTATTACCGGGTCATTGCTGACTACTGTTCTTGATGAAGTTGTTAAGCGTATTGCTAGGAAGGTTGCTTCTGGTAAGAGGCTTAGTGATAGTGAGGTCATGATCCTCCTACTAGATCAGATGAATAGGAGGATGGAGGAGGGGTTTAAAGCTGTCGATATCAGGTTTAATAATATTGAGAAGAACTTTAATACTAGGCTTGATGGTTTGAAGGGTTATATTGATACTAGGTTTAATGAGATGGAGAAGGATTTCAATTCAAGGTTTGATAGTCTTAAAGCATACATAGATGCTAAGTTTAATGATCTTGAGAGGAATTTCAATTCTAGGCTTGATGCTCTTAAGGATTATGTTGATGGTAGGCTTAGTGAGATGAGTAAGAGGATTGATGATTTGAGTAAGATGATTCACGCCCTAAGCATAGAAGTATCATCAATAAAAACAGACATAATAAAAATACTAAGGGAAAGGAAAAGCCCTTAGCATATATAATTGTGGGAGCTCCGTGTCCGATAACATGCGCATGTTGGTCGTGCTTGTTATGATCACAGCACCTTATAAAAATGATCTTAAGCGTGGGATGTCCCTTTAGTAAGCTCGCCTTTGACGAGGCTAAGGGAGCATACCTCAAGCGCTTGGAGGGTATCGTATGCCCCCCATGGTGATGGGAAGCTTTATGAGCTGGTATTGATGTCTGTAGAATTCGGCTCCTTGTGCTCATAACCTTAAACACTTAAGGCGTGTTAAACCCTTTAAAGGCAAAGCTTAAGCTAGGGGTGGGAATTGCTCTATCGTGATCGAGATGAAGGCTACTAGCAAGGATGTCGCGCTAACGGCCATATGCGCTGCCTTGTATTGCGTGGGATCCCTGCTCACTGCATACATACCTACGGGCTTCATCATCCAGTTGAGGCCCGCGGTGGTGATCCCTGCCGTCTTCGCCGTTCTCTTCGGGCCTTGGATCGGAGGGCTAGGGGCTGCCCTTGGTACGTTCATCGCCAGTCTCATCAGGTACGGCACGCCGTTGCTGACCCTCTTCAGTGGCACGCCAGCTAACTTCGTGTGCTTCTTCTTAATAGGTCGCCTCACATGGAAGCTTAGCGGGAGGCTTCACTGGACCTTCAGCTACTTAATAGGCAACCTAGTTGGGTACTTAGCGGGCTTCGTGATTATAGCGATGGGTCTGTATGTTCTCGCCTTGATAACGATGGGTGGAGCGATGATAGGCCTACCGTGGTTATCTAAGTGGCTTAATCCGCTGGTCATGCTGATCGGGGTTCTGGCCGTTGGCTTCTTGCCTGAGTTCGTGGTATCCTGCTTAGCTGGAGTCCCGATAATAGCGAGCGCATCTAAGGTATTGCCCCAAGCGCCCTTCGCCGGGCCTTCGGTTGAGCGAAAGCGAAAATAGCGGATCCAGCTGATTATCGTTTCGGGTCAGTATATGAGGCTCGTCTTCCTCGGGATAGCGGGTAGCGTGCCCGCAAGGGATCATAATACCATGAGCCTGCTCATTGGAGAGTATCTCTTCGATTGTGGAGAGGGTGCGTTGAGGGCGCTTCAGGCGCTGGGGCTAACGGACGTCATCGGCCAGGTATTCATAACGCATGTGCATGCGGATCACATCTCCGGACTGGTCTCCCTGATATGGTACTACATGCTAACTGGGAGGAAGAGGGAGTTGTTGATCGCGGGTCCTCAGGGGCTGAGGAGCGCCGTTCTGAGCCTCATGGAAGCGATGGGCACTCCCCTCGATAGGGTCGAGCCGTGGTTGAGGTTCAGGGAGCTGAAGGCGGGGGAGAGGATTGGATGCGTCCTGACCGCGAGGGCGCTACACCCAGTTCCCTCCTTAGCCTATAGGATCGACCTGGAGAGGGCGATATGCTATACTGGGGACACTTCCCCTACGGAGGAGGTGATAAGACTGGCCAAGGGCTGTGACCTGCTCATCCATGAGGCCACGTATCCCCCTGGAATGGAGAAGGAAGCCCCTCTCAGTGGGCATTCGACGGCTCGGGATGCTGGTATAGTCGCTGAGGAAGCTGGCGTAGAGGCACTAGCTCTCGTGCACCTACCCTTCTACATGTTCCAGGATGAGGGGTTCGTAGGGGAGTACATCGAGGGCGCTTCTAAGCACTTCGGCGGAAAGGTCTTCGTCCCGCGGGAGCTTGAGCCCATTACGCTATAGTGGGCATATCCCAACCATACTGAGAGATGTGATAACTTAACCTTAAGACAAGTAAAAACCTACGTAAGGGCTACATTCGGCTGGTGAATAGAGGAAATGGAATTCTAGGCTTTTATGTGAAGTTTTACTAGAAAGCTTGAGCTAAGCGGTGCGCTGGGATTGCCCCTTTAGCTTCCCCGAGTTCCCTCCTTCAGCTCGCCTAGATACGTCAGGGGGCCGTAGGGAATGAGCGCGACCGTGGGGTACGGATTGAATAATATGTCATCGGTCTCGACGCACCACTTCCACATCTCCTTTATCAGCTCCATTTTCACTTCCTCATAATCTGGGTCGGCGGCGAGATTCCTTATCTCATATGGGTCGTTTTGGAGATCGTATAGCTCATCAACGTCAAAGCCGTTGAAGACGTACTTGAACCGGTGGGTGCGGATGATCCGCTGAGTATAATAGTACTCCGTGCCCAGGAACTGCCCGAAGAAGCTCCGCGGCCAGTCCTCTGGCGTTGAGCCCTGGAGTATCGGGAGTAGCGAGCGGCCGTGACATGGCTTTGGCATCTCAACCCCGGCTATCTCGCAGAATGTCGGGGCAAAATCGCAGAGCGTTACGAACTCCGCGCATACGGAGCCCGGCTTCACCACCTGGGACCATCTGACCACCATGGGGACCCTATAGCTTTCCTCGAAGGGCATAACGCCTTTGAGGAAAAGGCCATGTCCGCCCACTTGATCCCCATGATCGGACGTGAATAGGACTAACGTGTTATCCTCCTCGCCCACTTCCTCCAATGTATCGAGGATGAGCCCGACTACATCATCAGTCATAGTGCATAGTCCCCAGTAATGGGCGATGGCCTCCCTCACCTGTTCTTCGCTTAGCTGGGACCATAACTGCCGTCGCATCCTCCGGTAAATCGCGGGCTTATCCTCCAATGAGTCATAGTAGTTTTTCGGGAGCGGTACCTCATCGGGATCGTACATGCTTGCATAGGGCTCGGGTGCGATGAAGGGATCGTGCAGGTCCGTGAGCCCGACGAACATTACCCAGGGCTTTGAGTCCCTTGAAAACCTTTTAATCTCCTCAGCGGCTACCCTTGCTCTTCTGAAATCTGGCATTTCCTCGGGCTTTGCGTCTAGCGTGCCGTAGAGGACGTAATCCGGCCATCCTGGCCGCTTTATGATTGCATACTTCCTTAACTTGATCTCAGGTCTCCTATAGAGCCTCCTCTCCCAGAGGATCCTCCTACGGCCAGGTACTGGATAGCTAGGAGCGCCAGCGATACACGCTCCTTTGGGGATGTGCCAGCCATAGTCTGCAGGCCCCTTTTCTCCTGAGACGTGCCATTTCCCGATGTACGAGAGGTTGTAACCCGCCTCTTTCAAGTACTCTGAGAAGAGCTTGACTCCTGGGAAGAGGCCTGAGTGTAGCACGGGTAGACTATGGTAGTTATTGTACATTCCGTGCACTGTGGGGTATAGTCCTGTGAAGAAGGATGCCCTGGCTGGGGCGCAGAGGGCCGTGGGCGTGTAACCTAGCGTGAACCTCATCCCTTTACGGGCGAGCCTATCCTTAACGTTAGGCATCCGGCAGGGATGATCTAGATCGGCAACCTGTCCTTGCATATGCTCCTGCATTATGATGAGTATGTTGGGTCGATCCTTAACGCTCCAATCCTCAGACATCAGGATCACATCCTTGTAGATAAGCGATTATGCGATATATACCTTAAAATTATACTCTCAGCTTGTCAAATTCCCTTAATCCATGGTATATATCCTGGCGGTGTTAGCACATGAAGTTATAACGTCATGAATGGGAATCCTTATAAAGAGGGCCATGGTCATGTAGGATGGCGGCTTAGTGATTAGGGTAGGGTGTCCTATGCTTGAGGGTATTATCAGGCGCCTGCCCCGCTATGAGATCCCCGGCCTTAATGTTAAGTTCGTCGATAGGGAGATCGAGTGTAAGAGGCTATTTTACTGGCTACTTAAGTATGACATCTCATGGAACTTCGTGGTCTACGGTCCATGGGGCTGTGGCAAAAGCGAGTTCTTCAGGGCATTAACGTGGAGCTCTCAGGAGGTCGAAGCACTTCATATGATATACTTCAACCTCGCGAGGGAGCTATGCGAGGTCTCCCTTCTATCAAGATCCACGCTAAAGGAGCACGTGATCTCCATAGCTAGGAGTCTCTCCTCTAATTATGTAGATCTCGTGCTGAACCTCTATAAGCTAATGGAGGGTCTGTGCAAGCGGATGAACTTAACGGATTCTAGGGTGATCGTGATAGTGGATGAGATTAAGAACATCATAGACGTATATGGGGAGGCCCTAGAGTACTTGATAACCAATGCGGAGCTCACGAGTAGGCATTGCAGGGCGAAACTTAACATTAAGAATATGAACATCATATTCATAACGAGCGAGCAGACACTAGCCGAGAGGATCCGGAGGTATGAAGGTAAATCTATGACAACGCTATTGATGTGGCACTTGCCTAAGAGCGAGGCCTATCAGCTTCTCGGGGAACTAAAAGTGCCTAAGGAGCACCGTGATCTGATTTTGAAGGTATGCGGAGGGTGTCCAAGGGCTATGATCGAGATATCGAAAACATACGAAAATAACGTGGATCTATGGATGATGAACGTTATGGATAGGGTATTGGCGGCTATATATAACTACATGAGGGAGTATGGTAGATCTAGGAGTGAGTTCCTAAGGGAGCTCAAAATGATATTAGAGGATATAGATGAGATCCCTAGATTGAAGATGTATGATGTGTTCTTGAAGCATAACATAATACTACCATTAGTACAGGAACATAAGAGATTAAGCACCCTAGAAAGCTCGCTACGTACTGAGGGAAGGATAGCTTACCAGTTGCCGATATATCGCTTGTGTCTACAGGCAATGTGCGATAAAGGGACACCCAAGATAACATTGAAAGATATACGCGATCAACTGGGCGGTTAAGGCTCTCCACTCATAACTTACGGCGTCATCACTATGTTCAGGTCTGCGTCCTCCAGCTTTCTCCTCAGTTCTGCATCGAAGCTTGCCAGCCTGCAATCTCTACGTAGCGCTAACGTGACGTATAATGAGTCGTAAACCGTGATGCCGAACCTTAACGCGTTATCCATCGCTTCCTCGATGATATCCTCCGATCTGTAGATACCTGTTGTCGCGTTGATTATCAAGGACTTGATGCTATCCCTTAACGTGGTATAGCTGCTCTTGGGTATCCTTCCTAGCAGATATGCATGCTTCCACAGCGTATTCGTCACTTCCACCATGGCTATATCAATGGTGATGAGCCCTAATCTGAAGTTCTCCTTAATGAACCTTAAGGCCCTATCGTAAAATTCGTCCTTGACGATGATGCTTGTGAAGATGCTTGAATCCACGACGTACACTGGCCGCCTCATCTCCTCTCCCTGGACTCCCTTATAGCCTTCCAGGCGGGCTCGCTGGATTCCGGTATTCCCTTTAAGGCTTCATCCATAGCCCTGAGGGTTCGCATTAGCTCTACTTCCTTTATCCTCCGCTCGATGAATTCCTCTATCTCCTTCCTCCAATTGATCTCCTTTAGTTCCTTCATCTTCTCCTTAAGATCCTTCCTGATCCTGATGCTTAACGTAGCCGTCCTCATACTTCTTAAGTAGATGCATAATAGTTATGTATATATTCTGTATACTCAGACCTCAGGTCTTAATGTATCTTTCCATTCTCAATAAGCTGAAGGATTAGGTTAGGACAGGGAAAGATAGGGAATGAATAGAGGATTGTTTGTAGCTCTAGCCTGCCTCTCGATCGTACCTTCACTGTTTTTTGACAAGCGGCTTCGTTAATGCGGACATTGCGTATATGACCCTCACTGCATACGTACTGAGGGAAGGATAGCTTACCAGTTGCCGATATATCGCTTGTGCCTACAGGCAGTATGCGATAAAAGGGACAGTTGAGATTAGCGTTGAAGATGGCGAGGTATTTTGGATTGAGGATTAAGGATATTTTTAAGCTTGAGGATAATTCTATTTGAGGTATTTAGGATTCGTACGAGTTATGATGATTTGGTGGGTTTATGGGGTCTGTGATACGTTTCGAGGATGTTTGGAAGCAGTTTGGTAACTTAATGGTGCTTAAGGAAGTTAGCTTTAGTGTGAATAATGGGGAAATAGTTGTACTATTGGGGCCTAATGGCAGTGGTAAGTCGACTCTCTTTAAGATGACGCTTGGCTTGGTTAAGCCAGATAGTGGACGAGTTTTTGTTGAGGATATTGATGTCTTATTGAATCCTATTGAGGCTCGGAGGAGGGTGGGTTATATGCCTGAAGATCTCATAGTGTATGAGTCTCTTAAGATAAACGAGTATCTCGAGTTCATATCGTCCATATATGGTGTCCAAGTGGATATTGATATGGTCGAGAAGGTTATAGATCTCCTTGGTTTGCAGGAGCATTTGGGTAAGCTTATAGGCGAACTTAGTCATGGTACTAAGAGGAAAGTTCTTTTAGCTGCTTTAATGCTTCGCGAGCCTAAAGTTCTTGTATTAGATGAAGTTTTCTCGGGGCTTGATCCTTCATCTGCTAGGATTGTGAAAACTTGGATTAGGGAATTGGTTAAGCGTAGGGCGGGAGCGTTAATTTCGACACATATTCTTCCGATAGCTGAGGCGATTGCTGATAGGGTTCTTATAATACATCAAGGTAGGATAGTTTCAGAGGGTAAGCCTAGTGAATTAAAGGAAATCTTTAGGGTAAAAGAACTTGAGGATGTCTTTCTTCAGGTGACTGGCTACAGTTCTGAAATTGAAGGGATTATTAAGGCGCTTTATGAGTAGTTAGTGATCGTATGCAATTAGAAAGGAAGCTTGCAAGGATCTTGGCTAAGGAGACAGCGTATAGGTCGTATAGGCGGTATGGTACTCAGGGACTTCCTTTAGGGAAAATGTCTCAGGCTGGTAGGAGAGAACCTTCTATACTACGGTCGAATGGTTTAATGACAATAATAATGTCGTTCTGGTCTATTTTCATGGGCGTGCTGCCTCTGTTGAGAGCAGGTGATCTCGATTCAAATCTCATGTTTGTAATATCCTCTTCAGTAATGCTCTTTTTTGAGGCTATTATGACGATTACTATAGTAACAAGCTTTACATCGGTTTTTATGAGTGAGCAAGTAATGGACTTACTAAGCACGTTGCCACTTACGGAGCGAATTATTTTTAGGACATACTTTAGGACTCTTCTTCTTTATTGGGGCGGCTTAGCTCCTGTTTTTGCTTTTATTCCAGGTGCTATTCTAGGATTTGTGGCCGCATCTCGAGGGCTTGTAATGCTATTTCTTCCTATACTTCTCATCGTTGTAGGCTTATTGATTCTAATATTCAGTTATTCTCTGGGAATTGCACTTGGCTCTTATGCTAGAAAGGTGAAAAGGAGGGCTTTCCTGAGGGCTCTGTCAACTATGGGCTGGCTAGCGACTTTTGCTTTCTTTTACTCTTGGAACTATATTAGTGGGTATATTGTAAGAAGCATTAATACTGAAGTGGTGTTATGGGCATCGCTAATTCCATTTATCGGAATGCTTTTCAGCTTTAAGAGTAATATCGCTTTATTAACATCAACTATTGAAACAGTTATTATTTTGGTAATAGCCTTAAGGTGGGCTTCTTTGAGGCTAAAAGTTGTCATGGGGCTAATAGAGCTAGCTCCAATAGCGTCAGTTAGAGTATCTGCAAGAGAGGAAGTAGAAGTAAAGACGCTGAAGTTCAAGGTAAAGCCAGTTCCATTACAGCTTATTATTAAAGACTTAGTGCTACTGGGAAGAGAGCCACGCCGTTTAGCGAGTATTCTTTACTTCATCATTATCCCGTTTTTTATGCTTTTGCCGTCGTTAATTATGAAGTCTGGGCCTGATAGTGACTTCTTCGCTGGTGGAGTAATAACGATATTGTCTATGGTAATGTTGTCAACTCTACCAGGAGCGACTGTGGATATACTGTATTACGTCGAGGGAAAAGCTGCTGAAGCGCTATACTATATGCCTATTTCAAGGAGGAATTTAGCTCTCTACAAGGCTGCAGCTGTAGTTCCATTTTCTGCTCTTTCATCATTAGCACTTGGAATAATGCTTGCGTATATCTATGGGAGCGCTCTACTGGGTATTCTAATATTTCTAATGACGCTCATATCTTCCCCTCTCATGGCCCTTCTCTTTTCCTCAATAACGGTGCGCATGTTGCCTGAAAGCCCCTCAGCGTGGAGTGAAGCATCTATTTCACGCGGAGCGCTAGCTATAATCAAAATCGTAGTATTCATTGGAATCTTCTCTTCAGCTACAATAGCTTCAATAATTCTAATACCACTGCTAGGAGAACTCGCCCTCTTAGTCATCTTACTAGCTTACCTAGCGGTAGCTTCAGTGCTAGGACTACTAGCTTACTTTAATATACCTAAGAACAAGCCAGTCTAATTTTATAGGAAACTAATAAATTAATGAGTTTATTACTCGCTTAGATATTAAGGAGTTCCAATGTCAAACCAATAAGAGTACATCTGTACTGTAGGGTTTATTGAAGAGATTAAAACCTAAAAGAGGTGTTTCTTAAAAAGGAAAAGGAGGACCTTATAGAGGATGAGCGAGGTGAAGTACTCACTAGAAGATGTAGTTATTGATGCAGATCTTCTTTCATTCATAAGAGTGAGTGATTGGAAAAAGAGTAAAGGTTTTTTATCGGAGCCTTGTGTAAAACTTTAATAAATTCTATTAATGCTGTTTTATAACGATTGTAATGTTGAGGATAGTGCATGAGAAATAAAAAGGATTGTTGTCTGGGCCTTATTTTATGAACTCATCTGGCTCATGGTTTCGGTAATTATAGGCCTAGCTAAGTACTTAGATGATCATTACAGCACAATATATTCTATAGAATTCATTAAGGGTCATACTGTAGTGTACTCGGTGATATCGATATGGTTTAATAATGAGTCATCTTTTCTCCTTGGAGAAGTATTAGTAATTCTTCATAACCTGAAAGCCTGCATCAATACTTTGTTAAAAATTCGTGTCGGCGGCCCTGCACCCACGCGTCTGAGTGAATAGGAGGCTAGAGCTAGTGGCTCATTTAATCCAGCCCTAGAATAGACAGAGACGAGCTCAACCAGTGTAAGCCTACTAATGACCCGGTTCCTTTCGAGGATCTCGAGTAAATCATGTGCTCTGGAGTGATTTGAATCCAGCTCATCCATATACGATATGATGACGTTAATATCAAGGTATATCATCTGCTCCGTCCCTCCTCTAACAACTTGCTGAGTCCGCCATGTCTGATCCTGAGCCCTTCTCTCTCGAACTCCTCGGCCTTCTTATACATGTGATCCCAGAACTCTACTTCTCTAAGAACGCTATTAAGGCCTTTCTCGATCATGATATTGAAAGCGTGAGATCGGCTACGAGCTAGACCATATCTGATCATCTCATCGACCAGCTTCATGCTTTGAACATCTCCTCTGGTAGGTATTTTGCTTCGGCTTTGAACATCTCCTCTGTGAGCTTTCTTATCTCCTCTATGGTGAGTAGGCTGCTCGTAAGCGGGTCCACGAGTAGAGCTTGGAATACCCTCTCTTTGCTTCTCTCCGCTATCGCCCTGACGGCTAGTTCCTGTACGTTTATGTCCATCCTATTCAGGGCGGCGCACTGTGGTGGTAGGCTTCCTACGTAGCATGGGTGTACTCCTCCTTCGTCTACGAAGCATGGGACCTCGACTATGCATCCGTTGGGTAGGTTTGTTATGAGGCCTGTGTTCTCGACGTTGCCGTAGATCTTAGTCGGGGTGCCGGTCTCCATGGCGTATATTATCTGCGCGCAGTATTCCCTGCTCCTGCGCAGTGGTATGCGCTCGCCTTTCTCCAGGATCTCCCGTAGTCTCTCATCTTGTGCGGCTCTCGCTTTCTCATGCCTTTCAAGTCTCATGGAGGAGCTTAAGACCCTGTATTTCTCGATGAGCTTGAGGTTCTTCCTGAAGTATGGTAGGTATTCCGAGAGGTGATTGCTGGATTCGCTCACGTAGTATCCCAGCGCTTTGAATATCTCTACCCTGACTAGATCGTAGTACGCTGGGTGATTGGGATCCTCATATACCGCGGGGTCGCTAAGCTTTTCCCTGAGCAGGGGGTATGCATCCTCCCCGCGCCATTTGAACTCTATGAACCATGCCATGTGGTTTATGCCAGCGGCTGTGTATGATATCTCGTCGGGTGGGGCGTCTATGTACCTCGCGAGTAGGTTCGCGGTGCCGGGTATGCTATGGCATAAGCCGACGAATTTGACCTTCGTGAGCTCCTTAACGGTCCAGCATAGTATGGCCATGGGGTTCGTGTAGTTTAGGAGCCATGCATCTGGGCAGAGTTCCTCCATGTCGTGGCATATCTCCAGTAACGCGAAGCCGTTTCTCAGCCCATAGAAGACACCCCCGGGTCCAATGGTATCCCCGACGCCCTGCTCGATGCCATACTTAGCTGGTATCTCCAGGTCTAGGTGCGTGGCCTCCATGCCCCCAGCCCTTATAGATGTGACCACGTAGTCGGCATCCTTAAGCGCTTCACGCCTATCGGTCGTGACCTGTAGGTTTATGTCTACTTTATTTTGCTCAGCGACCATCTTGACGAGTCTGGCCGTGAATTCCAGCCTTTCCTTATCTATATCCATTAAGCTCAGCGTCAACCCCCTAAGCTCGGGGTAAGACATCAGGTCTATGGCTAGGCGCAGGCCGAATACGTGGCTGCCGGCACCTATTAGCACTACCTTAGGCTTGCTCATCATATTACACCGAGGAAAGGTTTACCCAGGCCAATTAAGATAAAGCTAACTGCCTTGGCATGCGCATGATCCATTCATTTAGGCGAGGGAACTCAGGGATCCTGAGGCGCACTAACCATCACATAGGTGAGATTAAGGTCCTCTGGTGCTATTTCCGCTTGGGGACTATACCTCTGACCTCCTTAATGGCTTCGATCATGGTCTTCCATGCGGTCTCGGGATCTTCGCATGAGAGCTCTGATCCCTCTTCTGCCCTGAAGCTCCACGTAGCTATTGCGTCCGCCCCGAGCTCCACGGCCTTGATTACGCTCCTGCGTATGTCAGATTCGCGTTTCCTCGGTATCCTTATGAGCTCCACCCATATCTGGCTCTTCAGGTTCGCCTTCTTCGAAACCCCTATGGCCCTCTTGACCCATTCTACGAACCAATCGAAGGGCCTATTAGACCAGATCCAATATGGATCCGTTGAGAACACGTCTAGGTTCTTAAGCTTCAGGACCGGATCCCAGGAGTATATCCCGTGCCTGCCAGTGTGTTCGGGCATGAGACAGAGTATATTTAGGAGCCCCTCGTCAAGCTCGCGGACCTCGGAGGTCAGCTCGTCCAGAAATCCGAATACCGACTTCTGCCTGAACTCCCTGATGTCCCTGGTCAAGGTGTTAGGCATCTCATATCCGTATTCCTCGCGAAAGGCCTTCCTACAGGCGGGGCATCTGCACGTCCAAGCCTCAGGCCAGTCCCTAGGGGCGATGAACGATGGTTCATCCCAGAATACGCCATCTGGCTTAAGTCTATCGACCATCTCCCTGACCCTCTCTTTAAGCCATTTACGGTAGTTCGGGTTATTGGGGCATCCCCTGATCGGGTATATCCTGCCCTTGTTATCCACCTCACACCATTCGGGGTTCCTCGGAACCGCTATGCTGAAGTGGCCTGGAACGAAGAACCCGAACCCGTGGACATCGATGAATACGCGTAGGCCAAGGTCATGGGCTCTATCGACTATGAACTTCTTGGCTTTAGCCAACCTGGGCCACTCGCGTTCGTTGATGCAGAGCGTTATGGAGGTGAAGCCAGCTTCGGAGATCTCCTTTAGGTCACCCTCTATATGGTTAGGATACTGACATCCATAATAGGCCACGCTAATGTCCCAAACCAAGCCCTCACACCACCGTGATACGTCATTAAGGATTAATGATCAGTGAAACGGTTAAATAAATTCCTAAATGGACGTAGGGTGAGGGAACCCTCAAAGCTGGGCTCAGTCCCATGTAGAGGTAGGCATACAGCACGAGGGAGAGAGCTGTAGCTGTTATACTCGTTCTTCCTTAGCATCTAAGTCATATCCATGCTTGGGAGGCCATGGACGTAATGCTTTTAATTTCGCATCCCAGCATTATCTCTGGGTCGTGACCCTTGGGTTTAAAGGAGGAGTTCTTAAGCCTTCTCGAGAGGGATAGGGAATTCCGTTATGCGGTGATTGGCCTACTGGGTCTCGAGGATTTGAGGTCATCCGTGAAGACGTTAGCTGATGCTATTGCCGAACTCATCGAGGTCCAGAGAAAGTCCGAGGAGAGGTTAGGTAGGCTTGAGGAGTCCCACATAAAGCTCATCGATAGATTTGAGGGTTTATCCAGAGAAATGGGTAGGTTATCCGAGACCATAGGCTTTAGCCTCGAAGATATCGCTAGAGCAGTCGTCCCGGGATGGCTATACAGACATGAAGGTATAATTGTTAAGGATCTCGTAAGGAAGTTCTTTTACATTGAGGGTACAGAGATAGAAGTAAACCTGTATGGGGAAGGTATAAGGAACGGCAAAAGGATCATCATACTGGGAGAGGTTAAGTCCAGGATATATAGGAGCGATGTGGAGAAGTTCTATGAATCTGTGGAGAGGATCGCAAAGGCCGTTAGGGAACCCATTTATCCGCTCATGTTCGCGTTTTATATACATCCATCAGCCGAGGAGGAGGCTAGGGTTAGGGGGATAAGGCTCATAGCCTCTTACATGAGATAGCGGATCTTAGCCTTAGCATAAGGAGAACTGTTCCTCATGAATTTCGTGAGGCATGAGATTCCACGAAGGGAACACCCCATATCCGAGGAAGAGTACTCTCTCATTGGGGGGACTTCAAGTACTCATAGGGCTCTGAGGTGAAGTTAGCGTTTTATCTACGGAGCCCGTGCCGGACTATCGCGTCTCTGAGGCCTCTCTAACCAAGTTAATGTAGAATGGTAATACGATGAAGATGGAAATGAGCTCAGGTATGGCAACGCCTCTTGGGACGTCATATGAGTAATGTATGCCCCAGGCCGCTATCCCGAGGATGAGGAGGGGTATCGGTAATATGGTTCTCTTCGTCACGGCGTATGTTATCAGGAATACCGCAAGAGATAGGAAGAAGATCACAGAGACCACAAGATGTAGGGGTCCATAGACCTCGTCGAACACCGCGATGAGTATTAGGCTGTAGCTGGCAAGGCTGAGGGCCGTGGATAGTGCTTTGCTGATCCTGGAGATGTGGCACATGCTCACCATGCCTATGAGGAAGCCTCCAAGGCTTAGCCCTAAGTTGAATAAGGGGGCTACGTTGCTCCTTGTAGCGTGTCCTAGATCGCTTAAGGCGTTATCGAGTGCGTTGAACCATGGAGCATTGATGATCGATATTGCGATAAACGCTAATGGGATAAGGGCTGATAGGAGGCCGAGAGCCATGAGATAGGAGCAGTACACCCTCGTGGAGGTCACGTCTCCTCACCTATGTGTTATAAAGGATGACGTATTGCACCTTAAATGTTATCTTGCCTTTGAACGTGTCTCTTAGGCATGGGCCATTTTATGGATCGTATATCGGTCGGTTTAACCTAGGCGAATGATAGGGAGAAGGGATCGTAGGTGACATCGTGCATGTTTAAGGAGCCTAGTTATCGGACACTCTATCTGGATCTTCGTTGACTGAGTAAATGCGTTAGTCGAGGTATTGCCAGTAGTAAGGGTCATCATTCGTACTTCGAAAAAGGAAAAACAGACGCCTTCGTTTTGCGAAGGAATGCATCTCAAAGGGGCCTTAAGGAGAATCATTCATGAATTGATTAAGCGTAATGAACAAGTTCGTTGAGCAGATCTTTTTTACCGAGGATTTTTCTCAATTTATTATGGTGTAATTTTAAGGCCCTTCTGATAATTCTAGGGTACCTCATGAAGTGCTCTTCATGTAGTACATGGATATTAGGTAATGATTCCCTCGACCTGACTAGGCGTTCATACAAGGTCTCCCGTATGGAATGAGGTGCTTTGATGTATTGGCTTTGACAGCAGTCGGCATCGTGACTGGAGAGGTTAAGCCATAGGCCGTTCTTGCATATGGTCATGATCCTGCCGTATCTAGAAATCACGGCGTGGAGTTCTTGAAATATCTCTCTTCTCCATTCGAGGTTTGGGCGGAGGAGTTCGGAGTCACTGGATGAAGGGACGTAGGGCTCCCACTTGAACTCGATCAAGTACTCCTCAGGGTCCTTCCTTAATGCCTTTGCCACTTTAATTAATCCGTCTCTAGTCTCCCTTAGGGGTTCCACGATTATACCTAAGGATCCGTGATCCAATGCCTTTCTAGCGGCTTCCAGCTGAGGACGCTCAATCCCGGGTATCAGCGGCTGTAACCTAGCTATTACGGGGACGTCGTGTCCTTTCAAGTACTCGATGAGCTTTAGGCGTCTTTCAGGCATTGGGGCGTTCGGCTCTAAGGCCTTTGAGATCTCGGGATCTGTTGCCGTTAAGCTTACCTGTACCAATACAAGGTTCTTATCAGCGAGCCTTAAGAGCTCGTCAATCCATGGACTCTTACCTATTAGATCGGATTTAGTATTTACGATTAAGGGGACCTCATGCTTATGTGCGATTCTCATTATGTTAAGCGATGTGCGATGCCTAGCCTCCAGCTGCTCTTGGAATGGCTCCGTTAAGGTGGAGAGGCGGAAGAATGGGGGAGGCAAATCGACATTCCTCAGGCTATTAGCGAGGCGTTTCCAGGCCTCTAGGATCTGTGGGCTCGTCAATGGGAGGGGCTTCCTATACCATCTGGCGTAACAGAATACGCAACTATAGGTGCATGAAGTATACGGCTCTATCCTGAATATCGAGTAACACAATGAACTTATCGTGATGCTTGGCTTTATGGCGAAGAAGGGCCAATCGATCTTCATCAGCATCCCATATGATAGGGCCCTTAAGGGTAGGATTTCTGACGGAAGTTCACCCTCCCTTCTTCTCAAGGATAACTAAGTGTACGGCATACGGGCTCGCCGAGACATAGAGGGAGCCGCCATCAGGTAATGGTTCGAGGTCATGATGATCATCTACCGCTAGGATTTGTGATATCTCATATCCCCCTATGCTCACCGTATACTTAACCTCCGAATCCGCAAAATTGCTAACTAGGAGGAGAATTCTACCATCAGGAGATAGGCCTGCGGCGGCTATAAGGTAGTCCTTATGCACGCTAACCGATAACCTTGTGGTGTTAAGCAGTTGTTTATAGGCCAACCATACGTAGAATGGTTTACCAGGTGTTCCGGTCGCATAGAATAGGCCTCCCCAATTCCACGCATCTCCTCTATAAAGCGTGGCGATATCAACGGGAGCATCCTGCAGTAAGATGAGCACGGCGGCTTGGAACGAGGCGACCTTAGTATCCCGGAACACATCCCACGGTCCCTTCTCGACCCAGTGGTTCCACTCATCCAAGACGCTAGGGGCATCCCCGAAGCCGTGTCTCTCCATCACACTATGTACCTCTTTTGCTTTTTCGACTACTTTATAGGGATCGATAGCATATATATGCCAGGAGACGAAGTCCAAGGGGAGGTCATGGGATTTGACATAGCCCAAGAACCCATTTAGAAACTCGATGTCATAAGCTATGGTGGGACCGCCTACTTTGGCGTTGGGATTAACTTCCTTTATCGCCTTAGCTAATATCCCGTAGAGTTCGAAGTATTCTTCAGGGGTTCCAGCCCAGAATCGCCCTGTATCGGGCTCATTCCATATCTCCCATAGGATGTTGTCGTAGTGATAGCCATCCGCCCATCCCCTAGTATAATGGAGGACTATGTGTTTGACGACTTCAGTTAGCTTATCCAGGGGGAGGTGGGATGAGTTCTTCGGGGGATCGTTCCAATCGTACCCTATCCTGAATATCACGGTATCAGCGACCTTAAACGCAGCCTCGATATACTCATCCAATTCGTCGAAGTCATAGCTCTCGGGCCTGCTTGGATCCGCGTTCGGATCGGGGAATATGTAGTCGAGTTCGTCGAAGGGATAGAAGTCATGGAACCTTATCACTCTTATGCCCAATTCGAGATACCTCCTCGTGAGGTTTAGCGTTATCTTCTTATCCCATCCACGGGGGCTTAACGGCCCACAATTAACGCCCCTTAGATCCTTAAACCTGCCCAAGGTCTCAGTTAAATTGACCTTTATTTCGATAGTTCTTCCCATATGTCGTCTACTCCAATAATAGATACCGAGGGTCAGGAAGATTATAACCAGTGTGCATATCCCTAGGAGCAGGCGAAGAACGTGCGCCCTCATAGCATTTAAATCCAGCCAGGATAGAGATAACTTTTGCCCTCATAATATATCTCCCCAGGAGAAGGATATATACCCGCAGGTGGTTCTTGTTTACTGTAGATGATGAGTACTACCGGGAGCTTAGCAGGGGGAGATGCTGAGCCGAGATTACGCTGAGGTGCTCTCTTTCCTAGAAAAATATAAGCATGGTATTAATTCTTAGAGCTTAGGTCGTTTCACGAAAAGGCTATATGCTTAGATTTCCCACTGGGAAATTGAGATATAAGCTAAAGGTGGACTCGAAGGGGCGCATACTTCTACCCCGCGAGGCCAGAAGCGAATTGAGTGAATGTAGTTATTCTCAAGAGGACAGAGGAGGGATTTACATTGAGGCGAGGCAGGTCGATTAGCTTCCTCGAGGAATTCAAGGAAGTAATAACTTCAGAGCCTCCAAGAAGTGGCAAACCTGAGAATTGGCCCTCCTTGAGAATGAAGGGAATATGGGTGACTTCTTAGTTGATCATAGGGTTAGATACAAACATATTATGCTATTTTCTCGATCCAGCATATCCGGAACACGGAAAAACTTAGGGGCTTACTGCTTGATCTCTCACCGAATAACCTCGTGGCCATTAATCCAACAGTGTCGCATGAAACCTATCACGTCCTAGTGTTCGGTCAGAAGTAGCTTCCCTTAGAGGCGAAGAGGAGGTTACGGATGCTATTACAGCATCCATATATCAGGTTCTTTAATCAGACCAAGAGGACATGTAGTGTGGGGTTGGACTTAGCCGTGAAATACGGCTTAGGGGGTAGGGATTCTTTGGTCATAGCTAATTTTATCACGAATAAAGTTCCTGTAATGTATACTCATGATGGTGAACTGCTCTCTTTAAGAGAGATTTCATAGAGGGGTTGGACCTTAGAGTTCGTAGATCCGTTGCTGAAAGGGTAAGTATGTCTAAGCTGATTTCAAGAGCAGTTATGAGGGTTATTAGGTCACAGAAGTACGTTACCGAAGCGCGAAAATATCCCTTCTTTTTACTCAACTTCATGTGTATATTTTGCAGGGAGTATCAAAAGTCGCCATGATGTCCACCATAGCTATATGGGAAGCCGTGACATATCCTGATAGGCTTACGACTTCCGGATCATAAGCCTTGAAGCACATAGATCTTCTTAGTCCATTCATAGGGTAAGCCATTCCTATCAGCATCCTCATGACATTAATAGCATGGATCATCTCATTGCCCACCATTAACCTGCTGGTCGTGGTTTTCAGGTAATGGCTGAGGCGAGTACATGCCATAACCACATCCCTAGTGAAGGGATTGAGATTATGAGGTAGGGTGCATCGTCTTGCTAAGGGCCATTACCTAAGGTCATACTTAGGGGCTAGAAGTTTTTAAAAATAGTCTAAGTATATTTCGTGGTTAAGGATAGGCGATATCTGCACGAGTGGGAGAATCCTAAGATCGTGGAGGTAAATAGGGAACCCCCTCATGCCTCTTTCATCCCTCATCCAAGTCGGGAAAGTGCCTTGAGGAGTGAATTTTATGAGTCTCCATGGAAGTTCTCCCTCAACGGCGAATGGAAGTTCAAATTAATCGAGAATCCAAGCCAGCCCCCAGAAGGGTTCTATAAGCCTGATTTCGACGATAGCTCCTGGGACACCATACCGGTACCCAGCAACTGGCAAATGCTAGGCTACGATATGCCTATTTACGTCAACAGGGGATATGCGTTCCCCGCTAATCCTCCTTACGTGCCTCTGGATAATAATCCTACTGGGCTTTATAGGAAGTGGTTTAAGTTTGACGCTAAGGAACTGAAAGGGAGGCAGGTTTTCATAGTTTTCGAGGGTGTGGATTCAGCGTTCTACCTCTGGGTAAACGGACGCTTCGTCGGCTATAGTCAGGATAGTAGGGTGCCAGCTGAGTTCAACGTAACTCCCTATATTCGTGATGGGGATAATTTGGTTGCTGTCATGGTTCTGCGTTGGAGTGATGGCAGCTACTTAGAGGATCAGGATATGTGGCGCTTAAGCGGAATATACAGAGACGTCTACTTATACCTCGCATCAGAAGTTCATATAAGAGACTTCTTCATAAAGACCTCCTTTGATAGGGAATACAGGGATTCTGATCTCGATGTGCTGGTTAAGGTGAGGAACTATTCAGGTGAGCTAAAGCGGAACCTTAATGTTGAGCTTGAGCTTTTTGATGCTGATGAACGTCCTGTGTTCGAAGAGCCCTTGAGGGGAACAGTCACTGAGATAAAGCCTGGAGAGGAAGCGTATTTGACGTTTAAGGAGAGGGTGAGGGAGCCGCGGAAATGGTCCGCTGAGGATCCATACCTCTACAAGCTCTTAATCACCTTAAAGGATGAAAGAGATAACGTGCTCGAGGTTGTGAGGGCTTATGTGGGCTTTAGGCAAGTAGAGATAAGGAATGGCCAGATATTGGTCAATGGCGTGCCAGTGCTTCTCAAGGGCGTTAATAGGCATGAACATGACGGTGTAAGAGGCCACGTGGTTACGAAGGAACTGATGATTAAGGATATAACACTGATGAAGAGACTTAACTTCAACGCAGTTCGCACTTCTCATTATCCCAATCATCCACTTTGGTATCATCTCTGTGATAAGTATGGCTTATACGTCATGGATGAAGCGAACATAGAATGCCATGGCTTAGCGAATATAAGGCAAGCGGGATTAACGATGGAGAATGAACCTGCGAATAACGTTGAGTGGCTAAACGCGTTTATGGAGCGTTGTGTGAGGATGGTCGAGCGTGATAAAAACCACTCATCCGTCATAATATGGTCCTTGGGGAATGAGGCAGGATATGGTTTTAACCATGAAGCAATAGCGGCCTGGATTCGTGCGTACGATCCCACACGCCCAATATTCTACGATGGTGCGTCTCGTCTGATTCATACGCAAAGGAGGGTACCGAGGTCTGTTGATCTCATAGATGCGCCATATCCCACCATAGATTATCTAATATGGTTGGCGACTGAGTTCGAGGATGATAGGCCTATTATAATGCGCGAATATGCCCACTCCATGGGCAATAGCACCGGTAACCTGAAGGAATACTGGGATGTCATTAGGAGGTATAGGCGTTTATGTGGGGGGTTCATATGGGACTGGGTTGATCAAGGCCTTCTAAAAGAGGAAAACGGCATAAAGTACTGGGCTTATGGAGGGGACTTCGGCGACGTACACTTCAAGAGGCGCACTGGGAACTTCTGTATTAACGGTATCGTATGGCCTGATCGCACTTTACAGCCCGCAGTCTGGGAGTGTAAGAAGGTGCAACAGCCAGTTGAAGCAGAACCAGTTAATCTGGAGGATGGTGAGGTTAGGATATTCAATAGGTATGACTTCACTAGACTGGATGAAGCCGTCGAGATCTGGTGGGAATTGAAGGCAGATGGAGAAATACTACAGAAAGGGAGGATTTCAACACCACTAGTAAAGCCACACGACTCTGCTATAATCAGAATACCCTATGAGAGGCCAGATCTAAGGCCTGGTACGGAGTATTGGCTCATATTGAGGTATAGGCAGGCTAGGGATACCCCTTGGGCTGAGAAGGGGTACGAGGTGGGATGGACCCAATTCAAACTACCATTCAAAACACCTGAACCTAAACCAATCAATATCACTAAAGAACCACCACTAAGAATAAAGGAAGACGATGATTGCATAATGATTACTGGAAAGGACTTCATGGTAGCCTTTGACAAGGATAATGCCAGCTTAAGCTATACTTATAAGAATAATCTCCTCATCAAGAGCTCATCACTCCTTGAGGTATGGCGTGCTCCTACGGATAATGATGCTGCTAAGATAGCTCATGAGTGGCTTAAGTTCGGCTTAGACCGAATAGAACATCATATAAAGGGGATAAGAGTTACTCAATTAACACCACCTGTAGTCCAGCTTGAACTATGGCTTAAATCCTCAGCACTAGGGGTAGATGCTGGCTTCAACTCATACCACAGGTTGTTATTCTATGGTAATGGTGATGTGCTCATCTCATCTAGGATTGAGCCTGATAAGGCCCTCCCTCCACTACCTAGGATAGGCCTCATGCTAAGGATTCCTGGAAAGTATCATTTTATTACGTGGTATGGTCGTGGACCGCATGAGAATTACCAGGATAGGAAGGAAGGGGCGATGATAGACGTGTACTCAGGAACTGTGGAGGATCAGTACGTACCCTACATAAAGCCTCAAGAGAATGGTAATAAGACAGACGTAAGATGGGTCACATTGAGAGATGAGAATGGATGTGGATTAATGGCCATAGCCATGCCAGTTATGGAGATGAGTGCTCATTATTTCACAGCTTACGATCTAACTAAGGCTAAGCATACGCATGAGCTAAGGTGGAGGGAGGACATATACCTACACCTAGACTATAAGCAAAGAGGCTTAGGAGGAGCAAGTTGTGGTCCAGACACGCTACCACAGTACGAGATCTATCCAGAGCCCATATACTTTGAAGTAATAATAAGACCGATAAAACCCGAAGACAACATAATAGAACTAGGCAAGAGACGACGTTATGTCATTTAAGCTCGCTCATCATATTACACCGAGGGATCAACGTCAACCTCCCGAGCACTATACCGAGCTCGGTTTGCTCTAGGCAAAGATACTTTTGTCATTAAGAAAAGATGAATGCGAGGACTCTTAATGATCTTAGGAGTGGGTAATCTCTCTCGTGAGTGTTAGATTCTAAAATCTAAGCAAAGCGAGTTTTCAGAATCTAACACCCCTGAGCGGCATTTTCCTCACCTCATATAGTCGTAGATCCAGGTGTCCTGAGGATGGCATCAAAAGCACTTACTCACCTTCTTAAGCACCGCTAATAGGGCTCTATCGTGTGCTTCAACGTAGAGAGGTAATCCGTCTAATGGCACCTCAGTGGTGATCCTCACAGGTCCCTGACCTCTTTTTGGCTCCAAGAAATCCATCCATATTCCCTTAGGTAAATACACCTCTCGCCCCTCGACTATAGGAGCTGCTATGAAGTTCCCCGCCAAATATCCGTCATTAATCACTGCGCATTCATCATCCTCAGGATTCCTTAAGACCAGGGGGTATACTATTGATTCGCCATATTTCATGGCCTTCTCCGCGAGCTATACGTAATATTCGGCCAGGCTCATATGCAGGAGCGTATACCTTTTGGATATTTCTACTGTCTCCTCATTGAACCTCCAGGGGATATGGGGCACTGCACTATGGGCATTAGGATTGTGGCTTCGACCCACCTAATGAATAGCTCCTTATCACACTTAAAGCAATACTCATTCCCGCCAATCAGGTCAGGCATTACATACAGATATCCGGTAATCGAGAGGGTAAGGGCTTGAGTTACCGCGGCTTTAAGGCCGCCGTTCAGCCCTCAGATTGACTTCTTATCGCCTTCGCGGTTTACGGCTTCATATCTCTGTGCTAGTGACAGGGGGAGGTTTGTCGCCGTATCCTGCTCATCGGTATACTGGCTCGGTTTCAGGTTCCCCATAGATCCTGCTAGGGGGATACCGTTCCGTGAGGTCGACATCGAAAATGGGTAAAGTTGAACATCCACGGAGATGTCCTCCTTCGATAACGTGATCTCCCCCAAACCTCATCAACCGAAACCAACCTATTGGCTATGGCTTTAATAACTATGGCTAAGGAAATGCCTAAAGGAGAGCATCAGCTACGGCGATGTAATTAGCGAAGAGAGGATTAAGGGATAGAAGAGTCGTTCAGTTAAGGTAATTTATTGAAGCCTGCTTGCTCGAAGTTTCTATCGAAAGTAAACACGTATTTGATCCCAAGCAGTTTCATTATTGCGAAACTTGTACAATCAGTAAAACTCCATTTATACTTTTCATTCCTCATGAAGTACTTCATGGCCTCTCGAAATACCTCCTCATCAATCCAGACTATTTTTAAGCTCTTACTTGCACTGGCCTTCCTGTAAAAACTGATAGCTGCCTTCACTCCACACCTAATTCTCAGTAAAGTAAGTACCTCATTTAGTACGTAGTCTGACGTCACTAAAATGCCGTATTTTCCACTACGCAGCTCGTTAAGTAGGAAACTACGAGCTATACTATGATTAACATCATCCTCTACTTCTAAAGCGTAAAAAGCACTTGTATCTATGAAGATCACTGGTTCTCACCGTAAAGAACTCTGTCATGCTCAACTGAAGTTCTATCCATGACTCCTCTCCGCTTAGCGGCTGGTTTCTCCACGAAAATAGGATCATCAGGGTACACTCTATCCTCTAGGACACTTTTCCTAATGATTTCCCTCACTGCTTCCATTATTGTTAACCCTTTTGACTCTGCGTACCTCCGTAGAAGTTCATACTCAATATTAGTGAGCTTGGTCTGTACCACTTTCATGTAACATCATCCATTAAACATACTATATGAAACATATAAAACTTAACGGAGCTCATGCTTAAGTTGAGGGAATTCTTTATGAAGCGGTACAGAGATGCTGTGGAATATGTGATACTTTTTGGCTCTATCAGCAAGGGTATTGCGGCTGTTACTAGCGATATAGATCTAGCGATCAAACTCGTTGAAGAACGAGGAGGATTGGCGATCACATTACCTGAACTCGTCTGTGAACTAGCCTCTTTCTTAGGCATAAGGGAGGATCTGATCGATATAGTGCTTTTAAAACAGGGGAGAGATTATAGCTACTCCTTCCTCTTTAACGTCTTCAAGGACGGGGAACTCATTTACTGTAGAAGCAAGGAGAAGTTCATGGATGACTTGATAAGAGCATGTTCGCTTTATGTTGATCATAGGATCCAGCTGAGGAAGCATAGAGCTATCGAGAAGTACATAGAAAGGTACCCGGAGGAGTGAGGGGATTGGGCAGGCTCCTGGACCTAGCCGAAAAGGTGAAGAAGTGCGTTGAAGGGCTGGAAAGGTTATCAAGGGATGCCGATGAAACGATCGCTGATTTCATCCTCTTAAACGTGGCGCTCCATATGCTTCAGGTTTCAGTACAGGCACTTATCGATATGGCATATTACTATCTATCTGAAAAGGGGATAAAACCGCCTAATACCTACGGCGAGGTAGCACTGCTCTTACTTAAGCTAGAGGTGCTTGATGAAGAGGAGGCCAAGCGATTGCGTTCGATGATAGGCTTCCGGAACGTGCCTGTCCATGGTTATTTGTCCTTAGATCTCGAACTCATCCGTGATATCTTAAAACGACGTGCGTATAGAGAAGCGTTAAAAATAGCTAAGAAAATCCTCAAGGCGGCTGCGGAAGAAGATATAGACCTCTGATGGCCTTGTATTGCTATAAAACCTAAAATAATATTATAATATACGGAATATTATGCGGAGCTCTATCGCGGACGAGAGTAATCATGATGAAAGCGTATCGGCTTACCCGGATCCCCAGTTCACCATGTTGTAAGAGGTTCATAAGAATATGGAAATTTATCATGATAGAAGGCGTAATATCTTCTACAGGTACCTCTTGGGATAGCTCTCAGTCTTAAGCATATATCGTAAGAGGGCAGATGTCGATAACTTTTATACTCTTATGGGGATAAAACCGAAGTGGGAAGTGGTCTTTAAAGAGAACGATCGCTGGCAATGCGGTATCTATGTCCCTGAGAATAAATCCCTAGATGATATGAAGTTCCTAGAGAAGCATAATGCGCCTGAGCTTTTCATGCTGATAGAAGGCAACATAGCTCTTGTCTTGATGAATGAAAAGGGGAAATTGCAGGAAGTGCCTATGGAGAAGGGGAAGGTCTATATTGTTAATACATGGCATAATGCCTATAGGCCAGAGGGTGGTAAGGGCATTGCATTGGTCATAGAGAGGCCAGATATCAAGACGGAGTACAAGTATCTAAAATAGGGAGCTCATCATGCAGTCTCTTGATGAATTAAATACTAATATTACGTCGCAATAGATCCATTGCTAACAGAAGTTAACGTTAAGATGGTCGGCTTTAAGATAGGTTTCGACGAATTCTTTAATCATATTATCGACCTTTCGACTAGCCCTTTATCGGCATTTGAGTGTTATGGTTTTATATTTTTTGTAGTGCCTATTATCCTATTTTTCTTTAGTCAAAGCGAGAAGCAGATAAAAAATTTAAAGTTCGCTTATAGAACCTTGTGCTGAAGGGCATGTCCGTTGTAGGGGTGGACTCCTAAAGTGGTTAGAAGCGGGCCTCATCTAGGCAAGAAAGTCATAGTGCCTCTAATAATTCTACTTCTCATGCTCAGTAGTCTCCTCTATGTCTACTTCTTCCGGAAGGAAATGCTCCTCTGGATCCTGGTACATCTAAAGCCTGAGAAACCCTACGTGAGCTCCTCGTATTTGCGGAAATCGCGCTTTTCGAACGTAGGTGAGATCGAGAAGGCTAATTGGATCAGGCTTCCAGTTCTATGGGGTGATGTCGAGCGGGAAGAGGGGAGGTATGATTTCTCCTTCTTGGATTTAATGATTAAGAACTTTCAGAAGGATAACAGGATACTCTTACTGACGATTCTGCCTTTCGCAGACTGGGACCAGGATAAATGCCATGATGAAAGGTATATTACCGAGATCCCCGCTCCTCCTCCACGGGGGACGATAAGGGTAAAAGTGGGCAAACCCTGTGATATGAACGCCTATGTCAGGTTCCTCAGAGCCCTTGTCGAGAGGTACGATGGTGACGGCAAAGATGATATGCCGGGTCTACGCTATCCCATAAAGTACTGGGAGATAATGAACGAACCTGGCATGCAGGGGAAGAGGAAGTTTGACCTTAAGTTCTTCTATGGATCGCCTGAGGAGTACCTGGATATCCTAAAGGTAAGCTACCAGACCATTAAGCAGGTGGATCCTGATGCAATAGTCCTGATGGGTGGGATGGCTGGCATGGACGAGGAATTCGTGAACTTCTGGAGTAGGATAATAAGTAGGGCGAAGGACTACTTCGATGTCGCGAACATCCATAGCATAAGCACCACTGAGGAAAGAGAGGACCTTTATCTCTTCAAGTTCAGGGAATTCTTGAGTAGCCATGGTGTGAAGGATAAGCCGATATGGATAACGGAGGCCCAATTCGGAGACCTATTCGAGGCTCCGAAGGACCTGGCCTCTATGGAAAAACTCTTAGTTAGAGGCACGGTATTCGCCCTTGCAAATGGTGCTGAGAAGGTGTTTCACGTTGGTAACTGGTATGAGTTCTGGAAGAGCGAGAGCACACAGAAGGTCTATGAAACTTTAGTGGATAAGTTAGACTATTTCGACTCCGTGAAGATCATTAGGCAGGAATACGAGGAAACCCCCGAAGGCATAAGAACGATAGTGGGGCAGTATAAGTTCATGATAGGAAATCACACTGTCTTCGTCCTATGGGGGAATGCGCCGCTTCCTCAGGAGTTGTGGGGGAAAGTGCTAAAGGTCACGGACATCTATGGTGATGAAAAGGTGATGAACTATACTGAGGTGAAGCTCTCGGATTCTCCAATATATGTCGAGGTACTTGGCGATTAATGCTTCCTCCAGGCGCTTTCAATGCGCTTCAGCCATGCCTAAGCGAACATCGCGTTCATTATGTCTATTTATATCTAAGGATGGAAACATCCCATCGGGAAGCGTGGTGAATAGGTTATGGTGGAACTCCCCGCTAAGTATGGAGGGGAACCCGTTAGGACTAAGCCTTTGCCTTCAATTAGTGACGCTAGCGGTAGATGGCTGGGTGACGAGGAGCTGGCATTATTGACTAAAGTGATAAGGAGCGGAAGGCTGAATAGGGTTTACGGTGGGTTCGTGCGGGAGTTTGAGCGTAGATTCGCAGAGCTCATGGGGGTCAAGCATGCGATAGCATCGACATCTGGAACGGCGGCGATCCATGTAGCATTAGGGGCATGCGATATAGGCCCTGGCGATGAGGTCATCACGACACCTATTACCGATATGGGTACCATAATCCCCATACTTTTCCAAAATGCTATTCCCGTATTCGCGGATATAGATCCTGAGACCTTTAACCTCAACCCAGAAGACGTAAGGCATAGGATAAGCGATAAAACTAGGGCTATCATAGTCGTGCACCTCTTCGGCATGCCTGCTGAGATGGATGTCATAATGGAAATAGCCGAGAGTCACGATCTTTACGTGATAGAGGATTGCGCGCAGGCCTACCTAGCGGAGTATAAGGGAAGGTTCGTGGGGACTATTGGTCATCTCGGGGCCTTCAGCTTACAGCAATCTAAGCACATCACCACTGGGGATGGCGGTATAACCATAACCAATGACGAGGATCTAGCTTGGAGGGCTAAGCTCTTCGCCGATAAGGGATGGGATCGAGAAGTCGGGAGATGCCATCTGTTCCTCGGGAATAACTACCGCATGACCGAATTACAGGGAGCTGTGGCCCTAGCCCAATTAGATAAGCTTAAGTGGGTGGTAAAGCAAAGGCGTGAGCTCGCTGATCTCCTCACTAAAAAGCTCATGCAGATGGAGTGGGTCCATCCACCTAAGGTCCCTAGCTACTGTAAGCACTCTTATTGGCAATATCCTGTGAGGATTGAAGTCGAAGCCTT
This sequence comes from Thermoprotei archaeon, assembly GCA_021162845.1. Classification (GTDB taxonomy): domain Archaea; phylum Thermoproteota; class Thermoprotei; order QMSL01; family B3-G16; genus JAGGXX01. The sequence goes on from JAGGXX010000056.1 coordinate 35,383, forward strand.
AGGGATTACCATAGGGGAATTTTCTGAGGCCCTAAGGGCTGAGGGGATCCCCAACTCCCCTGGGTATGTGCCTCCAGTGTATCTTCAGCCTGTTCTCGCGGAACGAAAGATATATCGTGACAGACGTTGTCCCCTTGAATGTCCCCTTTACGGCAAACGCATGAGATATGAATCGGGCCTATGTCCTAATGCGGAACGAATGATGTCTAACGTAATAGTAATACCGTGGAATGAATTCTATACGAGTGAAGACGTCGAGGATATAGCGAGGGCCTTTGAAAAGCTGATGGCCTATTATACGGCGCGGCGACAATAATGCTTTAGCATCCTTAAGCCATTCCTATAAAGAATGGCCTCCTTTGCCTCATCGTTTATATCAGAGTAGAGAACCTTAAAGATGGCGCAATGAGGGTACCGTGCGGGATATCCAGTGCCGAACAGAACCCTATCCTCGCCAAGTACATCCACGAGGAACTTAACTCCATTAAGCGGCTGATATAGCGAGATCTCGACAAGGACATTGGTGACCTCCCCCATGTCCTTAACAAGCCAAGGACTTTCAGTATAATTTACTCCACTGATTATAAGGTGTACGTCCCCATAATCTTTAGCTATGTTGGTTATGGAATCGAAGTCGACTTGAGGAGCATCTCTCCATGTCATCCTGATGCTTATATTTATGATGCCCTCGTAGTCCAGCCAGCTAATTACCTAGGATAGCTTATGGGAGTCGAGCTTATACTCATGCCTGGATGGTGTAAGGCGAACTCCGCAGAAGCCAAGAGATAGTAACTCCCTGACGGCAATAGGGCATTTTGGATGGGTAGGATCGATCGCGGCTAGCAGGTATACCTTCTCTAGACCACAGCATTCCTTGAATAACCTAAGATTGGCCTCAAAGGGCTCTTCACTTTTCCCTAGATCGGCTATGGAGATTACATAGGCACTGATGCCTATACCCTTTAGTTCCTCCATTATCTCGGCTGAGTGCTTCTTGAAGGGCCCGCTTCTAAAACGAAGGACATTGAAGTCCAACATCACTCCTTCCCCAGCACTCGAATAGCGTTCTTGATGAGAATGTTCTCCCTATCTTCATCTGATATCCTAGCACCGAATACCTTTCCTAGCGAGACTGCTGGGTCTTGATATGGCATATCAGTGCCGAAGAGGATGCGTTCCGATCCCAGCTTCCTCACCGCGTATTCCATCATACCGCAATCGCAGACAGATGATGAGATCTCAAGGTAAACGTTATCGTATCCGCTAACCCTCTCGATACCTTCCCTCCAGCGTACTCCTCCCATGTGATACATGACTATGCTTAGATCGGGGAACTTATCGGCTACTAAGCTGACGTCCTCTCCCCCGTCATACGAGTGTATCATCACGGGGACTCCTAATTCTATCGCCATCTCGAGGATCGGTTCTACTAACGGATGACTTGCCTTAATCCCGAAGTAATCGGGATGCAACTTAATGCCCTTCATTCCAAGGCTTGATATGCAATGCTTCAATTCTCTTAGGGCTTCGTTAACATAAAGAGGGTTGATCGCGGCAAGCCCTATGAACCTACCCGCGTACTTCCTCACGGCTTCATATACGTGTCGATTGCCCTCCCTGAAGTCATAGAGTAGCGAGAGCGTTGAAGATATGGCCGCTTTGGCTATTCCATATCTATCCATGGCATTGACGACCCTGTCCATGCTTCCATCCAGCAGGAACCTTTGGTCTACCCCTATATGGCAATGAACGTCGATTATCCTCCCTCGCGCCCATTGTGGTACCCCAAGGATATGAGATGCCATATCAGAGCCCCAGTTAAGTTATATTGTATAAATGGTTCTTTTATCGGGTAATGCTATTTTTGATGATAGTAGTTATTTGTATTAACTCATCATTAGGAATTCTGACTATGGTCTTGAGCGATAATTGATTTTGAAATCATATGTATTTTTAAATCCTTATCTTAGAAGTAAAAAAGTAAGGGAAATCCACAATATCTAAAGGGGACTTACGTTATAGCCTCCGTTTTTCTTTGTAAAGAACTAAAACGTATTCCATTCAAGTTTCATTATAGACGCGTATTTCGTAGATCCTGGCGCTAGGATCCCCATTCGTATTATAAACCTCTATGCGTAGCTTCTGTGTGGTTACAGGTTCGAACTTATGTACTCTCCTACGCCTATAATTGTCCTGAACTTCGACTATGGTCTTGAGCGATCCATCGCTATCAAGGATCTTTATCGCGTAGTCTCTGACGCATTCTGGGAATACGTATAATGGTGGTATCCTAGTCGTCTCTAAGTTGAGGTTCGTATCGAACGTCAGATATACCGTATCAAACCTCACTTCCTTACCGAAGTCTAGAGTTATCGATTGTGGAAGTTCCTTATCTGGATCGGAGATCCATATGTTAGTCCACTTATAGGGCCTAGCATAGCCGTTTATCACGTTCTCAGGTCGGAATGGATACGATGGGGGATCTAGCCTTAATGCGTATGCGACATGTTCATGACGCCAACGCTTCCAATAGGTCTTCTTCCATCCAGCTACTACTCCAGGTAAAGGCCTAGCTTGAGCCCAACATAGGCCTTCCTTCATCGGTACGTTTACTCGGTAAAGCCTACCAGGCCTGACACTTGCGTTTAAGTCGAACCTAGCCCATCCCTCATACAGCGGCGGGATAACGGTTGTTGCCTTAACTGGTTCTTCCTTAGGCTCCTCGTTCAGGCTCCAAATTGATGAAACGGGCATGAATTCTATGGTAAGCTCCATCTCTTTATCCATGTACGAGCGAAGCCATAGGTACACCCTATCCACACGATCTTCGGAGACCGGGAAGACCAGACATCTCTCCACGTTTAATGGCCTCTCGCCGCCTATTGGCTCCAGCTTTAGCATGGCATGGGAGGTCGCAACGACCTTAGCAGTTCGTGCCAGATCTTGTGGATCTTGGTTCGGTAGGTCAGGTATGAAGCAATCGTCCTTGAGCAGCGTTTGTTGTAGCTCACTTAAGTATCTACCATCCTTACAGAGCTCTCTAGGCGTGACACCGTACTTCTTACACAGTGTCGCTGCCGTTCCTACGGCCTGCCCCAGGACGGCACAAGTCATCATTACGCGTGTGGTACCTAAAGCCACGTGTGTCACGGAGATGTCTCGACCTGCCATTAGTAGGTTCTCTATGTTCCTTGAATACAAACACCTGAAGGGTATGCTGTATAATTCCACTACTAGTTCATCTGAGAGATCCGGGTTACCGGCTAAATGCTCAGGAGGGCGATCCTTGGCAAGTATGCCCCCCATCGTATGTACGTCTATGAACCAGCCTCCATATGCGACTCTATCGGGGAACAGCTTTTGGCTCTTCACATCATGCTCCGTCAGTATGTAATCCCCTATCAAGCGCCTGCTTTCCCTCTTGCCGGGTATGAAGCCTATCCATTCTAACGCTAGGTTTTCAGCATCGTGGTTCCCATAATTCTTTATATGATCCCATACGCCTAGTAGATGTCGCAGTAGTTCGTCCCTTATCTCACTGTTCTGATGTATCGTATCGTATGGTACGCCTATCTCTATCCACCAGTAACCGGAGTACACCTTAGTGCCATCGGGCATTACCATGGGGTTATGCCATCGCATGTATAATGAGTCCTCCGTCGGGTACTTTTCGGCCCATGGTGGCGGTTTAAAGGGGATCTTCCTATTCGTGGCTACGCTCTTGAACATGAGCGTGCTACCCTGTGTCTGCTTGTCGGCCTTCTCAGGTGCTATTATCGGTGTCTCGTTGAACTCGCTCCTGGCCTCCCTACCTAGCCTATACTCCGCGCCAGCTAGGGCACCTACTGTTCCGTCACCCGTACAGTCTATGAAGTAGTCCGCGTATAGCTTATACATCAATTCGCTGCCTATCTGGAGGCATCGTACTGCACCTATCTTCGTCGATGAGCTCATTTCTACGTCGAACACTACCGTATCCAGGTACAGGTCTAAGTTGTCCTCGGCTCTAGCCATTTCATAAAGCGTTAAATCCCATAACGAGGTTATCAACCCATTTCTGATGGGGAGATGAGATCTTTTGACGTACTCCGTTATCACTTCTTCTATGATCCCCGTTTCCCTCGCCCATGAGTTAAAGGTGCATGCACCTGTTGGGTTTACCCTGATTAAGCTGCTCGAATTACCGCCTAGGACCGGACGAGCTTCTATTAACGCCGTTTTACATCCATGCCTAGCCGCAGCTATCGCAGCACAGAGTCCAGCTAAACCCCCACCTACGACGATAACATCATATCTCCTCTTTATAACAGGTAATGGCAAAGTTAAAACCACCTAATAGATAATGCGTTTTTGAAAGTGATATAAGACTTGTCTTTCCGTCTACATTAATCGAGATACTTAAACATAATGGGCTTCTTAATTATGTCCTCAAAATATGAGGCTAATCATCGATTCGCTTTATGAAATATATTGATAACCTAACGTTTATTTAGGAAAATCTTAAAGGATAGATGTTAAAGATAACATGATGACTATGAGGAGAGTATAAGGGCTAATCTGCTTTTCTTATTATAACTGCTTATATACCTCGCACCTTCATATCTAGTAGATAAGGATGTTCCCTGTAGATGAACCATATCCCTTCGAGGAAAAGGTTAAGAATTTTCTCAAGGAGACGAGTACGCTTCCGGGATTCGAACCTACGGGTTTAACACGAACTTACTATCTGGATTTAATAGAACCTATCGTCCGACAAGCAGTAACATGGCAAGATGATAAGGGTGCTATCATCGACCCCTTTCTCCAAAGGGAACAGGACCATGTCACTGCACGATTCGTCGGCGCTTGCTCCGTTTTAATCGGTGCTGGCCGCTGTCGAGATCTCTTAGAGCCCTGTTTGCGCGCGATGGATTATGCATGTGAGAGGTTATATAACGGCGAAGCTAAAACTGCGGATTTTTACACGCGGGAGTTGATGATGGGGTACATCTTCCTGAAAAAGTACATCAGCTCTGAAAGATTGCAGAGGTGGAGGAAATGGTTAGGAACATTTGAACCTGAGAGGATCTATAAGGACGTCGTCGCTCATAAACCCATGTCACAGGTATACAACTGGAACGTTTACACGTTTGCAGGTGAACAGATGAAGAAGCACCAGGGCTTGGCAGATAATACAAGGTACATAGAGCGTTACATCCCGAGGCACATCTCCCTCTTCACGCCCTATGGCATGTACCGCGATCCTGGCAACCCGATAACTTACGATTTAAGTGCGCGTTTTAACTTCGCTATTATGCTAAACTACGGATATGAGGGGAAGTACAGGAGCATCATCGATGAGCTCCTACGACGTGGAGGGCTCACGACCCTCTTCTACCTCTCAAGCAAGGGCGAAGCTCCCTTTGGGGGCAGGAGCAACCAGTACCATTTCGTGGAAGCCATGGTAGCGGCCTTATGCGAATACGAGGCACGACGCTATCATCAGATGGGCAATGAGAAATTGGCTGGTGCCTTTAAGCGTACCGCCCACCTCGCGGCTCTCTCAGTAAGGAGATGGCTTGTGGATGTGAGGCCATTTCGTCACATAAAGAACTTCTTTCCACCTGAGACTATGCATGGCTGCGATAGCTATGGGGGATATAGTAAATATAGCCTGACAGCTGCGAGCTTCTTCGCTGTCGCCTACCTATTCGCAGATGATGGAATCACTGAACAACCAGCTCCCATCGACGTTAGGGGTTACGTAATGGTCCTACCAGATTTCCATAAAGTCTTCGCGACAGTTGGAGATACGCATATAGAGATCGATACGAAAGCTGATCACAGTTATGATGCAACTGGGCTAGGTAGATTTCATAGGAGATCCGTGCCAAGTGAGCTAGCCCTATCTAGTAGCATAACGTGCGGCCCCAAATACATCGTCGAGAAGCCGTCCCCTAGATCGTTTGCCATCGCCCCTTCCTGGTTATCTGAAGAGGGTTGGTGCAGCTTAGCTGAATGCGAGAGGAGTATCAAGGGCTGGTCTGTTAACGTGCTGAAGGAGAGTAAGGACGAGGTAATATTCCGTGTAATATATGAATTATCCAATGAACGTGTGACTCGTATAACTTCGGAATACTGCCTTCGGGAGGGCACTTTGGACGTTACAGAGATACTCGAAGGAGAGACATCCAGGATCCGAGTGACCATTCCGCTTCTCTTGAGTGATGGAGAGCATAAAGCAGAGGTTAAGATTGAGGAAACCGGGTTCACCGTCGAATATTTAGGACATGTATATCGAGCACAGCTTATCGGGAATGGGGCATCGATAGGTCGCCTTAATATAGTTGCGCCTAATCGTAACGCAGAGTACGATATCGGCTATTTTGAAAGTGAGGGCAAGATTATTAGATATCGCTTATCATTGAATGCTTGATGAACTCGGCATTAAGTAAGTCGATGACCTAGGCTTCGCTCATCGCTCGTCAAAGAGGAGATTCCTGAAAGGACACAGAGTTTAACGGGAAAATGAAATGGCGCTGATCTCATTAATATAAGTAAGGAATATAATCCGGTGATCTGGAGCATTTCGCTAACTGGCGTAAACCTCTATAACCTTAAGCTCAGGCCGTTATGAAGGATCTTCCTATCGCTCAGCATAGATCTGATAAGCGGGTCTCTTAGATCATCGACAGATAGAACTATGAGGTCGAGATCGATCCCCTCGGGTTTGAGCCTTCTAAGCCTCTCGATCACTTTTAGCTTATCGTTAACGGATCTAAGTATGACGGCTATATCATAGTCACTGTATGGAACGAAGTCCCCTCTAGCCCTAGATCCGAAAAGCAATATGGTCGACATGGGCATCTCTCTTACCAGTCGTCTGATGTATTCCTGAAGGAGATCTCTTTTAGCTGCCTGTCTCTTCACCAGGTATCTCAGGAGCCTGTCTCTTAACCCATTCGATGATGGAGCGGGCATATCCCAAGCACCTCTCAGCTAACCCTTTATTGTACCTTAAGGGCTTCCTACCGGGATACCTAGACATAGTATAATGAGGCGTCAGGGCATCAGCGTACGTATAGAGCTCCGAAGGGACTTCCAACCCCAGCTCTCGAAGAGAGGTGAGGAGCTCGACTAGATCATGCGTGAAGGGATGTAAGCCCGTTAGCGCTACGAGTAGTGCCTTGAGGTAGAGCTCAGCGGCCTGCTGGGAGTCGAAGCAGGAAAGCCAATAGTGTCCTTCCTCTAAGTGCCTCTCAGCATCTCTTAGGAATACTTCGGCTTTTTCAACCCATTCCCTGGGCAAGGTCAAGTTGGCGACCTCGCGAATATAGATCCCTAAAGCTCGTAAATAAAAGTTGTCAGTCCTTCCATGTAGAGGCTCAAGTCCTAGCTTTAAATAGAGGGAAAAAATGCAGGGCTTATCATGAGAGAAGCAAAATGCCCTCGCATTTTCAGCCAAGAAGCGACGAAGATATCACCTGTGTACTAGCGATTGTTACTTAAAGGGAACTACCGCGTTCCACATAGACATTGAATCCCAATAACTTAGCCAGCCATTTAAGCTCCCGGCTCCAATCGCCGTAGAAGAGCACCCTGTGCCAATTATGTTGCCATTCATCGATTAATGCTTGTGCATCCGCAACTTTGACTATAGCCTTCGTCCTACAGCCTCCTTCCCTCTCCTCATGTCCCAGTAATTCCCCCTTGAGGACTAGGATGCGCCGTTCGGTGGGTATAACCTTAGTGATCGTCACGGTCCTAGCTCCATGCATTAGCACTTGGAGGGTTGCTCCTTTGTCATCTTCGGCATGGCTCCTGATCCAATAGGGCTCGGGCTCTTCATCGAAACCTAACATCCTGGTCGGGGCTACGCAGTGTGCGTAGACGGCTACGCCTCTATGGGTATCTATCGCGGGCTCACTTATGAAGCCTGGCCTATTTGATATGTATTTCATGGCTATTTTCGTTATGAGGGAGTCCACATCACATTCGCAGGCAGCCATGATTTCCCCTTCATCGTCTAGAAGCGAGAACGCGATGCATGGGTAAGCGGGCAATAGCCCCATGTAGAAGCCTCCGAGGCAATCAATTGTTACGCCGTTTGCCCCGTACTTCTTACAGAGATTCTTTATAGCGTAGTAAAGCCTAGCGCTCCTAATCACTTCTTCACGCATGGGTTCTATTATCTTATCAGCGCCTGAGATTATTTCATCGGCAAGCTTCTCCGCAGCGTCTTCGCTTACTCCTTCGTATTCCCTCCTCAGCTCACCGAAGTCCAAGAAGAGCAGTCGAATACCTATGTCCTTGAGTGCCTCTTCATATCCTTTAACATCGGCTGAGAGCACGTGACGCCCTATCACTATGATCCTAGAGTCCTTTAAGGCCACGTAAGCCCTTATGACCCTGAAGGCCCTGTCTATGTCCTGCCAGCTCGATGAGGATACCATGAATCCCCTGATGCCCTTGCGGCGTAAATCGGCGGAGTGCACTATCATCCCAGCATATCCCCAGAGATAGGGATCGGATATTACTACGGTCGGCGCTTTCTTCATTATCTCGATGGCGCTAAACCATCCACTGGCCAGGTGGAATATCACTACGCAATCCTCATTCGCTGTGCCTACCTCCTTTGCCGCTTCCCTTGCCTCATCGCTATTTTTGATGACCCTTCCATCGATGAACTCTATATCGGGATATCTACTGGAAAGCACGTCCTTGAGTTCCTTAGCTCGTAGCTCGGGGTCAAAGTTTATGTTAGGCCATTTGGGTATGCCCTTAGGCGCCCCCCAAAACAAGAGCCTTACCTTGGGTTTCCTCAAGATTAAGCACCATGACTTAGGTTACTTGACTAGTCACTTAAGCTTTCATTATCTAGTAACACGGCGAAGTGAGCCCGCTAGCGTACTTGAAGAAGCGTTACCTCACCTTGCGTGACATCAGATGATGGTTTTCGGTAAGTGTGTCAATTGCAGAAAACGTACCTCTAAGTGCTGTGTGTATTAACAGTGAGTGCTTGAGTTGAGCTCAGGATCCTTGAACCCATGATCCATAGGCTCTAGTCCTCTAGCTCGAAGCCGAATGCAATCTTAAAGCTATTAGCTAATTTAAGCGATGGAGTTCTCGTGACAATGAATATATGCGCTGTTGCTCCTAGATCATATATGAGGAGATGCTAGACGATAAGGGCTAAACCCTTAATCGCGTTTGTCTTGGTTGTTGCATCTATCACTACCGCTTACTACCTAGTTACGATGAGACTTAGGCCCAGTGCGCCAGCAGTCACAGGCCCGGCTGATATTCACGAAGGCAGAGTAATCACTATTAGCTCCGTCAGTAACTGCGTTATCACAGTTATCGTAGACAATAATCCCGACTCAGGGCTCGAAATCACCTGGGGCTTGAGCATCCTGGTGATGACGCCTAATTCGACCATACTCTTCGACACGGGACCTGATCCTAGGGTTCTTAAGGATAACATGGCCGAGTTAGGTATAGATCCTAAGTCAATCGACATAGTCGTCCTATCCCATGAACATGGAGACCACGTCAGAGGTCTATCCTATCTCGCAGGAGCCAATCCTAATGTCATGGTCTACGTACCTGAGGGCATGAGCACCAATGTCAAGAAGTGGATCAAGGGCTTAGGGCTGAGGATCGTTGAAGTCAACAACACTACAGTTATAGCCAATGGTATCGCGGTCATAGGTGAACTCTACGGTCCGCCCTACGAAGAGGCACTGGCCATCAACGTCAAGGATAAAGGGTTAGTCATAGTCGTCGGTTGTAGCCATCCGGGTGTTGTGGAGATAGTTAAGAAGGCCATTGCAGACTTAGGCGTTAAGCCATACCTAGTCATAGGCGGGTTTCACATGGCTGGGGCTTCGTCTAGCGAGTGTCATAAGGTAATCAAGGGGCTCATAGCACTAGGCGTGAAGAGGATAGCGCCCATTCACTGTAGCGGTGATGGGATAAGGCATATACTTAAGAAGGAATATAGCGATTACTACGTTGAAGCCCATATAGGGACCCAGATAGCGCTCTCAGGTGATTAGCCTATCGAGGCTTAAAGAATTGCAATCTTATATGGTTTAATATTTGCGTGCCATCATAGGAATTATCATGTGAGAGGACGTGGGTGATGGTGAGAACTTGGAAGCCGTAAGGATGCTACCGGGATATGATGTCGTGGTGGTCGGTGGTGGTCCTGGAGGATTCTCCGCCGCTTTAGCTTCAGCACGTAATGAAGCGAGGACGCTACTAATTGAGAGATATGGGTTTCTAGGCGGTATGGCTACCGCGGGCCTCGTAAACCCCTTTATGCCCTTTCATATAAGGGGGAAGCCGTTGATAGGAGGAGTGCTTAGCGAATTGATAAGTAGGCTTAAGAAGAGAGGTGGATATGACGATAGGACGCGGGCTTTTGACCCTGAAGTTATGAAATACGTAATGGATCGAATGGTGCTTGAAGCTGGCGTAGATCTTCTACTTCATACGGTGTTCATAAGGGCTGTGGTCGATGCGGAAGGGACTGTAAAGGGCGTGGTAGTACATAATAAATCCGGCTTTCAACTGATACCCGCGAAAGTGGTCGTTGATGGTACTGGGGATGGTGATGTGGCCGTAAGCGCTGGTGCTCCTTACGAGAAGGGAAGACCAAGCGATGGGTTAATGCAACCGATGACCCTTAACTTCGATCTAGCGGGAGTGGATCAAAGCGAGATGCCTAGTAGGGAGGAGATAAGCCAGGCCTATAGAGAGGCGAAGAGGAGAGGCGAGATCACATGCCCCAGGGAGGACGTGTTGTGGTTCTACACGGTGCATGAAGGTGTGATCCACTTTAATACCACGAGGGTGCTGGGGGTCGACGGGACAAGAGTAGAAGATTTGACCAGGGCGGAGATCGAGGGGAGGCGTCAGATGTTCGAGATAGTCGAGTGGCTTAAGAGGACATTTTCCGCATTTGAGAACGCTTATATCATCAGATCCGGCGTTCAGATAGGCATTAGGGAGACCAGGAGGATACTAGGGGAGTACATTCTTACCGAGGAGGACATTCTAAGGGCGAGAAAGTTCCCCGATGCGATCTGTAGGGGGAATTACCCAATAGACATACATAGCCCCACTGGAGAGGGGACGACGATAAAAAGACCTCCCCCTGATGATTACTATGAGATACCGTATAGATCCATAGTCCCGCTTAAGGTAGATGGCCTATTGATAGGGAGCAGGTGCATCTCGGCAACGCACGAGGCACATTCAGCGATAAGGGTAATGCCCATAGTCATGGGAATAGGACAGGCAGCGGGGACTGCGGCAGCGCTATGCGTAAGATATGGTGTTAGGCCGAGGGAGCTCGATCCAGAGGTCTTGAGGGATACATTAAGGAGACAAGGAGCCATAGTGTAGAATCACTAGAAGCATTGATCCTCTAGTGCCTAAGTTAGCTTCTTAATGTACCTCTCAGGAGGGTAAAGGATGGCAATGCTCCAATGACAAGCTAGCTTTAGGAAGATAGAAGGGCACGCTCAGATAAGAACGCGGTAAGAGAATAAGTTCCTTAGGAATTAAAGAAATTAAATTACTAAAAGTTAAAGAAAAGTTTTTTCATTTTTTCCTTTCATCTTCTCTTGCCTGCCCTCATAATCGCTACGATAGCAAGTATCGCCGCGATTATACTGATCGCGAGTGCGGCATACATCGTGGTCTCCATGGCTGATACTCTGGCATTTAGGTCAGCTAGGGATGAGTTTAAGCTCTCTATTGAGCTGCTCAAGGTCTCTACGCTCTTTGATATCGAGGACAAAGTCTCGCGCTCTCGCTTAAGCTAGGTTCTTGCTTAATATAACTAGCTAATCCTTCCGAGACGAGCCGCTCAGCATCTTCCTTGGGAAGCTTTACATAATCTCCGCTCTTGTAAGGCCCATAAGTGGCTCCATCAGCGTCAATGAATTCAGGCACATTGCCCGTTATCCAGACCCTAATGTACTCAATAGTTGTTTCATTGCTGAGTGCCCTACCAGTGTGCCTGATATAGACGAGGATCAGTAATGCGTTCGGCATTAACACTCAGGCAAAAAGAGTTTCATAATGTGCTTTATAAAAGATCTAGTACAGCTAGATATATGTCAGAAGGCGCGTCACTTGTACCTGACCCCTCATGGGAAGAGTAGTAACTGACTATAAGCGTTTTATCTCTTAAGAGCATGCCCGGGTAAGAGCAGTCCCCTCCGCTTGGGAGCTCGAATACGAGCTTGAGCTCTCCCTTGCGTAATACGAAAAGCCCTGTTCGCGCGCTTCCATTCTCAAGGTAGAATCTTCCCGCGATCATTATCTCTCCGCCTATTCTCATTACTGCAGGTCCCTGGATGATATGCGTGAGTTCCTTGGCTTGCCATTTCGTGAAGGGAGCCTTGGATTCCAGCATTAGGAGCCTCCTAGTACCGGCTTCCCTTCGCGTGAAGGCATATGCCTTTTCATTTTCGAATAGGATGTCGGTTTCATTGGCTTTATCACCTCTAGTTATCGTCGACACGTAACGCCAGTTGATCCCATCATTTGACTCCAGGAGGTGAACCTCCCAGTCTTCTTTGTTGACTTTGTAGGCAGCCACATAGGCTTTATCACGATGAAGGTGAGGCCTCCAGAACACGTAATTTCCGCATTTAAAAGGGCCTTGCCATTCCTCTCCGTTAGTGGTGTAAAAGCAGAACGTCGTGTGTGTTCGTAGCTCTGGGCTCCATGACGGAGTGTATAGGAAAAGCTTATTACCCCATGGCATGAGCTTTGGATCCCTGTTGTCCCATCCCCTTACTTTAAGCCTAACCGCCATGTCCCATTTATAGAGGTCTGGCGACCTGAGCACTGTTATGCTACCATCGGCTTTTTCCCTAATGAAATGCCTACTTCCTGTCCTGAAGCAGAGCCAGTACTGACCCTTCCATAGGGCTATGTCGGTGAAGGCATTATGCATGCCGTTTGAGTATACCTTGATAAATTCCTTAAAGCCCATAAGAGGATAGCCTTTTATGCTTACGAGCTTCAGTAGCTTGGATGCTATATAAGGTGCTATGGCCGCCTGTGCTACGTCGTCGAGGTGAACGCCATCGTAGATGTGTTCGCATAGTCTGGGCCTCCGCGTTAGGAACCTATGAATGTCGATTAGCAGTACTTCATGTCCCCCGAATGAGCTTCTGATCGAAGCGACGTGTTCTTCAATACGCCGTGCCATGATGGAATATTTATCTTTGGGTAGTAAGCCCATCTGTACCGCCCTGCTCGTTATAGGTGGGGGTGTCATAATCGCCGGTAAAGTTCCTCCTCCCTTAGCGATGCTGATGAATTTTCTCACCTTTTCAAGCAATTCACTCATGTGCATCAGCATATCGCCTGATCCTAATATGAGGAGAGTTACGTTGGGCTTATGTCGGGATATAAGTTCCCTCAGCGTTTCCATAGCTGGCATCGTACCCATCCCTTCACATACGCTTATAACGTGACTTCCTGCACCCGTCCATGACTTCAAGATCCTATCTAGTATCGAGAACCACGTCTCGTGAGGTTGTAAGTAAGCTTGAGAATAGGGGGACATATCGCCGGTTAGGAGTAGCTTCAAGGCCATGACACTATCTATATCCGTAAGCTTGTTTAATCGTTTTTCTCGGTAATAGCCTCGACGAATGTGTGTTTACGCTTATCCCATAGTCTTAGAGGGAGGTGGAGCTTCTGTTTAAACGTTAAAGATCTAAATCGCTGATTTACAAGGGGTGGTTTCCTTGAGGAGGAGCTTTAAGGAGAGGATGGGGTCTGGCGAGATATTGCTAGGTGCTGCGATAACCACGCCTGAGCCCGATATAGCGGAGTTCATGGGGGTGTTGGGTTTCGATTGGTTCTGGATAGACATGGAGCATTGTCCTCTCGACTTCAAGGATGTAGAGACGATCCTTCAGGCCCTCGGAAGGTCTACGGCTGCACCCATAGTTAGGGTTCCATGGAATGACCCCGTGTACGTTAAGAGGGCCTTGGATCTGGGCCCAGCTGGAGTTATAATCCCTTGGGTGAACAATAAGGAGGAGGCCGAGGCGGCTGTAAGAGCCTGTCTTTATCCTCCTGAGGGGATGAGGGGCTGTGGTCCTAGAAGGGCAGCCTGGAGGAAGGGCTTTGCCGAGTACGTGAGGGAGGCTAATAAGAACGTGGTGATAATAGTCCAGATAGAGACTAGGGAAGCTGTGAGGAACCTAAAGGAGATACTCTCTGTCCCGGGCATAGATGGGACGATGGTCGGACCCGCGGATCTGTCCGCCTCCCTAGGCTATTTAGGGCATCCAGATCATCCTGAGGTTACTAAGACGATAGAGTACATAGCCCGTGCTCATAAAGGGACGCCTGTGGTTCCGGGTATAGCCTCAAATCCTAAGGACTCTGAGGATCATATAAGAATGGGGTTCAGGTTAGTGAACGTGGGGAGTGATTTGGGCTTTATGGAAATGGCTGCTAAGGAAACATTAAGGAGGTTACGGAGACTCTTGAAGAAAGGACCGAGGCGATCATGCATTAATGGAAAGGAAAAATCGTAGGCCTCGTGATTTCATCCCCTATGCGATGTGTATGTCATCAGTCTTCATGAAAGTATATCCTCCGCTTCCTCAACCGATAACGCTTATGACCTTTCCTCCACCTTAATTATCTGTTCCAGGTGATGCCCTTGAGGGTTCTTCTAATTGTTATCGACCAGCTACCAGGTCATTGGGTCAATGGGGTGGAGGTGGCTGAGGGCATCCCCCCAGTTAACGTCTGGGATTATGCCCGTTTGGGCTTTACCCCTAACTTCCATCGCCTGATAAGGGAAGGGATCTTCTGTTTCGCGTGGAACAAGGGTGAATGTGATACGCCGCATGGGATGAAATACCTGGCCACGGGACGCTATGATGCAGCCCCATATTGGACTACGGCGAATGGATGGCCTTATTATCCTAGGACTCGGGATAATCCAGGTCCTATCGGGCTCTTCGAGTTCGCCCAACATTATGCACCCGGGAGAATCCGGCCAGCCTGCTTCACCACGGATCACTGGATCGCTCCGGGCTACTTCTATACCGCTGGGTATTCAGTAGCTCTCTCCGCCTACTATCCTGATGAGCTCGTATGGCGTGAGTTCGCTCGTCCTTACCTGAGGAAACGAAGGGAATGGAACCTGGTCTACATATACTTTCCGGTAATGGACTCCGTTTCCTTCTGTCCATCCTATCAGAAGCATGCTCCTCATCCGCGCTCTTCTAAGCATGCGTACATGCTCTTCTTGGACTCGCTCATAGGCGAGGTAGTGGAATTCCTCGAGTATAACAAGTTATGGGATGAGACGTATCTGATACTGGCCTCAGATCATGGGTATCATGCGGGTTGCTCCACGGCTCGCAAGGTCGGGGCTACGAGCTCTAACTGGTGTTGTGATCACCCGCCGCCTCACGATTGTGAGGTCTGGGACTTTGATGAAGATAAGAGTACTGGGAGGTATTCGGGATGTACCCGAAGGGTGCTCTTCTTGGTCTCCGGTGGAGCCCTCGACCCTAATCTGAGGGGGAAGGTTTTACGAGATGTAGAGATAATAGATGTTGCCCCCACCATAGCCGATATCCTAGACATACCCTATGAGTGCGAGGGCAAATCTATCCTCAAGAGAAAGAGCGAGATGACCAGCGTTTCGCCTTAGTTCATGATCAGGTTTAAGTTAAAAGGGGAAGTAACGCCCAATCCTCTAACAAGTGGCCCGAAGGGCACTTCTGGGAAAAAGTGTATCACCTTAGTTCCTGATTTCAGAGAGTAAAAACGAGAAGTAGTTCATCCCTAATCGAGCCATATGTTCTCCATGAATCCCTCCGCCAAGGCCTTTATATTCTCGAGTGGAGTAGGCGGGTGAACCTCGGCGTATAGCATTAGCCCTCCTTTCCTTGAGCCGAGTACCTCTATGACTCTCCGAATGTACTTCTTGATTTCCTCTGGAGTTCCGAAAGGTATCAGCCTTTGCCTATCGATATCTAAATCCACGCAGACCCTCCCCTTAAGGCTCCTGGCTATGTTCCCGAGTCCATTGATCCTATCCTGTATGTTGAGTATGTTGGCACCTGCCTCTACTAGCTGGTCTAGGACCTCTACTACATGTCCGTCCGTATGAAGTCTGACACGCGCACCACCTGTCTTAGCCCTAGAGAATATCTTCTTATAGGCCGGGAAGATGAACTCCTTGAACTTCTCCAGGCTTATAGGCATCCTATCCTGTAAACCCAGGTCATCGCCGAAGGAGAACACGTCTATTCTCCTAAACCTTAAGAGCCTCTCGACCAGCTCGAGATTGTACTCGGTGAGTGCCTCAATAAGCTCATATATCTGCGGGGGTCTTTTAACGAAGTCCAGCAAAAGGTTTCTGAAGCCCCTGAGGTAGTATAGGCGTTGGAAGAAGAAGCCATGAGGCATGGGTGCTACGACTAATGCACCAGTCTCTCTTGCTCTCTCCATCTTCTCGTAGATCTCCTCCCAGGGTATCAGCCTCCCGCCTCCCTCTACAGGGAGGCCTGCATCTGGATCCGGAAGGCTATAATCCCTCCACTTATCCCAGTCCTCTAGAGGGTGTCTGATAACCTGGCCCTGATAACCCTTGATCCTAAAGTACCATAAGCAATCGAAGGGGTCACGCACGTATTCATCTACGTAAATGACTCTGGGTTCATCCACGTACTTTATGGAGCCCCGCTTAAACCCAGGGAAGAATAGGTCGTATCTCTCAGCTATCTCTTCCAGCTTCTCCCTATATGTGTTCCAAGTGGGCCAAAATACGCTAATAACAGCTGGGACGTACTCAGGGTACGCAAAGTCGACCGCCCTTAGGTAGTTCTCCCTACGAGATAACCGTGGCTCTCTCACATAGTCTCATAAGGCATTAAGGATATAAAGCCCTTGATCGAAAATCATAGGCGACACGTCCATGAAAAGTAATGATGGATCTCGATATGAAGAGGAGATCCTGATTCCGAATTAAGAAACGCTTTTAAGTATTTCAAGTAAAATAGGCTAGAAATGAAGGAGCATTTGAGGCGGTTCTCGTGAACGTTATCGTCATAATGTTGGACAGCTTAAGGCCTGACCACTTGGGCTGTTATGGCAATCCTTGGATTGAGACGCCGAACATAGATAGTTTCGCTAAGGAATGTGCCGTGTTCGAGAGGGCCTATGCTGAGGGGATGCCAACTCTCCCTGTGAGGACGGCGTTATTTACGGGAAGATACACGTTACCGTATAAGGGATGGGGACCATTAGAGCTTGGCGATGTGACGTTGGCGGAAGTCCTCTGGGATAAGGGCTACAGAACAATGTTCGTATCGGACACATATCACATGCACAAACCGGGGATGGGTTATAGCAGGGGCTTTGATATAGCGATCTGGATCCGTGGGCAAGAGGCAGATCCATACATAACGGATCCTGCCGTAAAAGTCGATCTGAACAGGTGGCATGAGAAGAACTACTCCGTATCTCCGGAATCGAGTCCATACCATGGAATCAAAGCGTTCGTCCAATACCTCAAGAACACTCATTGGTGGAGGAATGAAGAAGATCACTTCGTCGCTCGCGTCATGAAGGCCGCTGCTAAGTTACTTGAGGACTCCGTCAATAGCGGTATCCATGATAAGATCTTCCTGTGGATAGACTCATTTGATCCTCATGAGCCATGGGATCCGCCACGGGAATATTATGAGAAGTACGCGCCACCGGGATACGATGGTAAGCCTATAATCTTCCCCAGTATGCGCTTCGCTGAGGAATATACTCTCCTCGAGCTTCGCCATATCAGGGCTCAGTATGCTGGTGAGATAACTCTTGTGGATAAGTGGGTTGGTTGGTTCTTTGATAGGGTTAGGGAGTTGGGATTATGGGAGAACACACTCATAATACTCCTAAGCGACCACGGAGAACCACTAGGAGAACACGGGATAGTGAGAAAGGTGTATCCTTGGCCTTATGAGGAGCTCTCAAAAATCGTCCTAATGATAAGACACCCAGAAGGAATCGGAAAGGGCAAGAGGATAAAGGCGTTCGTAGAGACAGTGGATGTAATGCCTACCATATTAGACCTCTTGGACGTAAAACTCGGTGAAAAGATCAGCCCATGGAGCGTCGAACCCAAGGTTCAGGGAGTGAGCTTAGCCCCGCTCATCGCAGGCGAGCTTGACTCCGTGAAGCCCTTTGCCATAAGCGGTCATTACAGGCGATCATTGAGCATAAGGGATGAGGAGTTCACACTATACTTATGGCCTACCCCAGGCGCTGAATACCAATGGGGGTTAGGGCCGATAGGGCGGGATTCTGACAAGCGTAAGCCGGAGCTTTATAAGAGCGCATGGAATTACATACCACCGCCGCCTAAAGACTATAACTGGAAGAGGGATGTTCCAGAGAAGGAGGATCTATACGAGGAGGAAAAGGATATAGCTAAAGAGCTTGAGTTGAAGCTAAAGAGCAAGCTGCTCTCATTACTGGGATATTCCTAAGATTTCACCTCAGGGTGAAGAACCTCGGTTCTGCATCTAAATATCCATTGTTTTTCGGGCGTTACTATTTTGCCTTAAATTATATAGGAGAAGAAACACGGACGATCACGATTACTTCCTTCGTTTTTCAAATCTCTTTACAGCTAACGTATTAGAGTCATTAATGCACTGTGATTTTACCTGACGCCGCCTCCTCCGCCGCCAAACCCACCGCCTGCCCCGAATCCTCCTTTTCCGCCTTTACCTCCCGTGCTTGCCATGGCGCTTTTAACCACGCTACTAATTATCATGGGCCGAGAAGCTATCATGGCCATCTCTGGAGGAATCGGCACGTCGAGCTCCTTCATCGCATTTACGACGGCTTTCCCAACGCCTAAAGTCGTGCCATAGATCAGCCACTCCTGCCAGATGGCCAGATCTTCTGGCTTATATTCCTGGATCTTGGCGAAGTTTTCGAGCAATCTTCTAAATGCGTTCCATTCAAGGGCCTCCTTATATACGTCGTCCTTCCACTTACCGAATATCTGCTCCGGGGGGATAGCGCATGCGATCATATGACCCATTAGGCCAGCCATAGAGGCCGTTATTAGGCCACAATACGGCTTAAAGGCATGAAGATCCATTGTAAGGGCTAGGATTATAGTGAGCATGAAGAAGAGTACTGCAAGTCCTATTGCCTTGAACCTCATACCTCCCTTTATGTATTTCCTTGCGTACCTTCTCATCCAGATTGGCGTAGAGACTAGGTCCCTAAGCGACTTAGCGAGAGCACGTGCGTCGCTTTTACTACTCTTAATTCTATCCTTGAGCTCAGCGAAGCTCAACACTCCATCCCTTCCCCATAGCTTTATTAGAGCTATTACGCGCCTCTCATAGCGATCTAAGTCCTTTACCTCCCTCAGCCTAAGGATTATATCGTCATCCTTGACCTCTATATCGATTACGCCTCTCTTCTTGAGGTCCAGGAGCGTGGCATAGAGGGCATCGTCGTCTATGGTCGTGGCATCGCTTTTAAATAAGAGGTTGACCTCCCAAGGCTTTCTATTGGTGTTAGGGACGAAGCTGAGGTATTCCGGAACAGTATACTCCTTCTCCCTGCCCCATATCAGGTATAGGATTATTATTAGGATTGGGAAGAAAAGGGCGAATGTGAAGAGCACTAGGGTGGCGCCCTTTAAGATGTTATACGACGTGAGATAGCTGGAATTTGCTTTTTCAACCTCCTCTAGGATGTCGCCTTCAAATTCCTCTACCTCAAACTTATAATTGCGATCTGCCTTAAGGATTAATTCCACTTCTAATAGCTGGTTTTCCAGGCTGAACCCCGTTATGTGAACGTAGTCATCCTTAACCTCGACGTTATAGGTCGGTGTATGGACGTAAACCTTAACGAGCCCTTCCCTTGGTATGAGTACCTTAATATCTACGCTACTATAAGGCTTATGCTCATCTGCTAGCTTCAGGTTCACGTGATAATACCTTCCATCATGTCGTGCAGGAGGAACCATGATGTACGTGATGGTCATATCATAGCTCCCAGAGGGGATCTTATCTGGGAAATAACATCCCACCTCATTATCTAAGGCCTTATCGGCTATCTCCGACGCCGTTCCCATTGACATGTCGCTTAGAGTACCGAGGATGTACACCCTTCCCCTGTAATCCTTTATGTAACGAATCGATCCCGGTGGTGCTTTAACGGAGATGACCCTTATATGAGGTCCTTTTAACGCCTCCAGCGACAGCGGTGCCTCCCAGTACCTATAGAGCATCGTGTACTCCCTATTAGGTTTGATGCGATAATGGTAGTTCTCAATTAGCTTGCCTGTGATCGGATCATAGATGGCCTCATACTCTATCAATACATTACCGCTCGGGGTGAGGATTAGATAGCTCGATGCTGCGTAGAGGATAAGGGAGACCAAGACCGAGATGACTACTGCAACTCCGACCCACTTTATCTCTCCCATGTTCGTCCTCCCTTGGGGATAAGTGATCCTAGAACTCTATCTTCGTCCTCTCCTCTATCTCCCTGCCGCCAACCTCTAGGTAAGGCATCTTCCTGAAGTTATGTCTCCTCGCTATCACATTAGAGGGGAACATGTCTATTCTGGCATTATATTCCTGTATTATATTATTATATGTATATCTATGCCTGGCGATCTCGTCCTCTACGGCTTTTATGGAATCCATGAGCTTGGCTACCATCTCGGCAGTTCTCAATGTTGGATAGGCCTCCGCTATAGCCATGATCCTTCCGAGGAGGAGTCGTGACTCCCTTTCGATCTTCTTAACTTCCTCTGGTGAGGCCTTAATGACGGCGTTCCTCATCTGTACTACCCTCTCGAGGGTCTCCCTTTCGAACTTAGCATAGCTCTTCGTGGCCTCCATTAACTGAGAGATCAGGTCAAGCCTCTTCCTCAAAGCGACTCGGATCTGGTTAAGGGTCGCCTCACTGGCGTTTCGCAAGGCCTGAAACCGGTTGAATAGATAGACGTAATAGGCTATGAACCCGATTGAGGCCACCGCGACTATGACCCCGATTACCATTAAGAGAATGAACATCAGCCCTTTACCTCCGTTTCCAAATCAACCCACCCTCTTAAATTGATTGCGTATGGACTGTTTCTAAGGTTAGATCGAGATGGATCCCTATGAAAGCCGTTAGCTAAGAGGCGATATAATCACGAGCCACGTCCTTTCTGAAGGAGCTCTTATCTCGACGATATCTTTAGTGGCCTGGAGGGTCTCCTGAGCGGTAAATGTTGCCCTCTCGGGATTGAACCACCTTACTTTTAACCCTCCAGAATAACCTTCGACCTTAAGCTCAGTTTTACCCCCTCTAGGGAAGTAAAGCGCGTAGACCTCACTCGGCCTAGCCAGGCAGTATACCTCGCATCCTAAGTTCTTCACCAGATCAGGCCTGGGTTCGCAATGGAATATGTCGAAGCTGGATGTGAAGACTCTCGATGCTCTTATGGCCTTTTGAGCTTCCTCGCTTAGCCCTATGCCCGTTGGAGGCCTGTGGAACCTAGCGCTCGCACAGCCCGCGAATATGCACTTCCAGAACCTATCTAAATTAAGTTCCGGGATGGCTGGTTGGCGGGGCATGGGAGCACCATAGATCTTAACGTTATTCATAGGTCTAGGCCCATTGTGCTTCTTTATGATCTCCCTAAACCAAAGTAGTCTTTCGTAGTGAGTCCGTCCCCTCTGCCAGTTATTCTGGGATACCTCGGTATATGTGAAGAGCTCGGGATGCTTATAGGTGACGCTATGTAGTTCGTGCGTTAAGTCCCAGGGATCCCACATCTCCGTTAGCTGTATCTCAACTCCACGTTCCTTCGCTTCCCTGCGCATGAACTCAGCCCAATATAGCGTCCACTCGGAAGGCGCCCTTGTCTCGTTGTCAAGGCAATATAGAACGTTGGGGAATTCCACGGTCTCATCTAATACTTTAGTTACGAACCTCTCCTGGTATTCGAGGAGAACCTCATCCTTATGTATGGGGGATAGGAAGAAGGGCTGAGGCTTCCTGGATGGATGCTGATCCCAGTGCTCCTTAAGGCGCGTATCCACACTGGTGTAGTTCAAGTTCATTGCCGGGTTCCACGGACTAATGGACCAAATCCTATTTTGACCTCTATCCCAGAAATCGTGGGGATCCCATATCTCTATCTGGACTATTATATCGCGTTTACAGGCCTCCTTAAGGCACCTCTTAAGCCTACTCCAGAACTCAGGGTTGAACTTACTTAGGTCGTATTTACCATTTACCTTCATGAATGGCCATACATTACCCAGATCCCTGCATGAGAGAGTACATCGTATGTAGTTGCCACCATGCTTAACCAGAGCGTCTAGGTTATGGGCCATCAGGTCAGGATGATTGAACAGGTTATCCTCATCCGAGCCCCCGAGTAGGAGCATAGGCTTACCATCATATTCCCAGTAATATGGGTTCTCAGGCCAAGGCTTTATCCTCTCCTCACTCAAGCTGGTTCCCTCTTTTCTATTATTTCTTATAAAGCTAAATTCGATGTTTATGGAGTAACTCTGATCTATGTTTTTTAAAATTGATCTATTTATCACACACATTCCTTAGGATCATAAGTAGGGGAGCCGTGAAGTATCAACTAGGATATCCTCCCATGAGCGCTTCATCAAAATCCCATTACCGGATATTATCCCGTTTACGTACATGATGCTACAGCTAATCGTCTAGCATCATGCCCATATCCAAGTCCCCTGGGCCAATGCTCCAAATGCTTGTCGGCGATGGATCCTAAGGCTCTATTATCGCCTTCACTTCCAGCCATTACTCTCACACGCTCGCTCCCATTCACGCCGGTGATCTCTCTTATCCCCCTGGGGATCAGTATCCACCCATTTCCATCAACCCGTACGGTTTTTCCACTTGAGTGCCCAACCATGATATGTGGGGGCTTAAAAAGCCTAAAAGGATCGAAGCCGGCTATAACCCTTAAGTCCGTAGGGATTGATAGGTTATGAAGGGATGTAGTATGGGGAGAATACGTATTGCGTTGCAACTTTACTCGGTTCGTGAGGACTGTGCACGTGATCTCCCTGGAACCCTTGAAGCCATAGCCGAGATGGGATATGAAGGCGTGGAATTCGCAGGCTATTACGGTCGAAGTGCTGGGGAGCTAAAGGATCTACTTGACGACTTAGGACTGAAGGTAGCTGGGTCTCACATAAGCATAAACTCCCTACTAGGCGATGAGCTTAAGAGGACTATTGAGTTCAACAGGATCCTAGGCAATAAGTACCTGATAGTACCGGGATTGCCTGAGGAGATGAGGAGCTCAAAGGAGGCGTGGTTAAAGACGGCTCAATTGATGAACGAGATCTCTGAGAAGCTGAAGCTTGAAGGTATGCGCGTAGGGTACCATAACCATACTGTTGAATTCCAGCCGATTAACGGGGAGATCCCCTGGGACATATTCTTCAAAGCTACAGTACCGGATGTGATCATGCAGTTGGATATCGGGAACGCGATGCACGGGGGGCTTAGCTGGGATGAGGTATTGGATATATTGAGGCGATATCCTAAGCGTGCGGTCACCATACACCTTAAGGAGTACTCGTCAAGGAGGAAGGATGTGTTAATCGGAGAGGGTGAGGTCAAATGGGAAGAGCTCTTCGAGCTCTGTGAGAGCATAGGCGGTACGGAGTGGTACATAGTTGAACAGGAGGTCTATCCCTACCCCCCGCTTGAATGCGTGAAGCGATGTATAGAATATTTAAGGGGGATCTTAGGGTAGGCCGCTGCTTCTCGAGGGCTAAATATCACGGTGCATTTCAGCTTTTTATCCCTCCTCATAACTAATTTATCTTTAGGCAATTAATGTAAAAGCCTAATTTTACAAATAATGTAAATTAATTTATAAATTCATTAATGCTTTATTAGTAAATATTTTTGGTTTATAAATAAAATCAATGGTAACCACTTGGGAAAATTATCGAAAGACTTAAAAATCCTCTGGCACTAGTATGCATGAAGTCTTCACTAGAGACTTCTAAAGACATAAGAGTAGAGGATTGGTTTGAAATATTCGAAAATAATGTCGGATAATAATGCGGCATCATACGTCTTAAGAATAACGGCGTTGTTTCTCGTGTTATGTATCTCATTGCCCCAGATGTATCCACTATTAGCCCTTTCTCAGGCTAATGCTATCTTAGCTGAGGATCAGAGGCCTAGAACTCCTAGCTCTCCTGAGATCCTTAAGGGCATGGTTCCTTTTAATGTAATGCAACAAGCCAACGTAGTTAAGCTGGTTATGGGCCCTGGTCAGTACTTTGAGACCAGGAGTTGGATTGGCGCTACGACTGTAGATCCCGGCGATACCTCCTTGTATCTTAAGGTATGGTGGGAGGTAGAGGGCGAGACTGCTTCTTGGTTCAACATACGCCCTAATCCTGTGAGGATAGGACAGGGGGAGAAGAAGTGGATAGTTATAACGATCAAAGCCCCTAGGGATGCTAAAGTCGGATATCGTGAGGGCGTCATACGCGGCATGTATGCATGGTTTAACGATAAGGGGCAAGTAAGTAAGGTTCAGGAACTTGGGACAAGCCGACATGTAATCCTGATAGATCCTCGTCCTGCGTTATTAAAGCTAATAGATGATCTCGAGTACAAAGCACGAGGGGCGTTGCGCGCTCATGTTCGCTTGAGCGCAGAGGCCATGGCATTAT
Source organism: Thermoprotei archaeon (assembly GCA_021162845.1). GTDB lineage: Archaea > Thermoproteota > Thermoprotei > QMSL01 > B3-G16 > JAGGXX01. The sequence continues at coordinate 60,129 of JAGGXX010000056.1, forward strand.
ACGCCGAGAACTTCGATGTGGACTGGTTTCAGAACATGGTCGTATTAGGCCTTACAATAGCGGACATATTGTCGCCTGATCCATCTAAGCTGGGGAAGATGCCAGTATGGTTGATTAGATTGGGGAAGGTTCTGAAGTGGGTCAATTACCATAATAGGGCATACACGGCTTACTCGCTCTGGGGTGAGTTCTCTAAGTGGATGAAGAGCCCTGATATGCCTAAAGAGTATAGCGCCCGTGTTCGTTTCTTCTATGATAAGATAATGAATGAAATGCCCGTGAATTTTGAGATTCAGAGGGAATATCCAGGAGGGCATGAGTTCTCCATTCGATATCACACGCGAGGTTTAGCAGCTCTCGATCAGAGCATTAGCGGCTTCTGCGAGAAGCTTCGCTCTAGGGTTAAAGGCTTGCCAGACGATAAGCTAGACGCCCTCACGACTGCGTATCCCCTAATAGTCGAGTTCGTTACCAGGTACACCCGGTACTTCTCTACATCAAAGTACGAAAGCGTAGTTGTTCCTAAGTATCCCTATAAGCTCACCCAGAACATAGAATCCCCAGACTACACCTCGGTATGGAACTTCGGTAATCAGAGGTGGATGTACAAGTCAATATTTGAAATTATAAAGCTAAGGGAGAAGGCCTCGTCTTGGACCTGGACTTCCATATTTAGCGGGGCAGGTGGAACATTATTAGGCGCTGCTGGATCCTTAGCGTTCTTGATCTCCGGTCTCTCAACCGGAGGTGTGACGTGGATGATCGGAGGTTCTATAGTTTTAGGCGGCCTCTCAGGCTACGCCGCTCATAAGGCTACTAGGTATCAGGTGAGGGCTGACGAAGCTGCCATTGGGTTAAACACGCTAGTGGGACTTACCCTCATGACGGGTGAGGGTGGGGCGCGGGATATAACGGGATGCCTTTTCGACTTACTTGGATTCATGGAAGGGGTTCTGACGGAGGTCGAACTACGCGCTCAGGGATCAACAGAAACCACCGCATTATACGATTATGCCCCCTTTAGCATTGCGGTAGAAAGCCCTAAGCCCGTTGGTGAGGTAATTTCCCTTTCAACACCCGACGTAATCATACCTGAAGGCGGGGAGATGGGCTCAGGTACTGGGAGCATAACGATAAGGAACAATGGTGCCCTTGAGGCCAGAGTAGCAGGCCTTGTAACGGTATACGCTCCAATCAGGGATCAGGATAGGGTGCTTGCGTTATCCTCCTTCTCTTTACCATCGGTTAAGTTAGCGCCAGGTGAGACTAGAACCTTGAAGTTCTCGTACTATGGTCCTGCCTCCTCATGGTGGGGGGCGAGTTACCTAGTTGAGGCCTTGGTGACCTTGATCACTAAGGATGATTGCTTTTCCCTGGCTCCAGCCATATCCTCTTTTTACGTGGGGACACAAGAGGAGATCTCGAGTCTTCGGCAAAAAGAGAACGTGATCCTTGAGGGCATTATGGACTTCAGTGGAACTTCCATCGAAAGGACCTTCACGATATCCCCTGATACGATATCCTTTTCCCTAGTCTTAATGGATAGCGGGGGAGACTTTGATTTGCACCTCTATGACGAGTACGGCAATCATGTGGGCTTTGATTACGCGGGTAACCACACAGAAATAGGAATACCGGGTGCCACTTATACAGGAAGAAGTTCTTATCCCGAGCGTATCACGATCTCGAGCGTATCTAGTCGTACTTTCACGTTAAAGGTTGTCGGCGTAAGAAGCGTCGTAGACGAAAGGTATAAGGTTCTCCTGGTAGAAGTTCCCGCTAGGTCACCTATTTTAACAGTAATCCCAACGTCGATTCAGGGAATAGGCTCACCTGGAGATAGAGTAGAGGCTGAGCTCTTCATACAGGAAATCGGGGGATCCCGAGGAGAATCGATTTCAATAGAGGCAGAGGGAGATATCAAGGACTGGATCCAGATATCGGATGCCCACCTTAATGTTATGGCTGGGGGCACGGCATCGGTTCAGCTGGAGATAGACATTCCACCTTATGCTCAGCCCGGGGTTAGCTATAACGGATATATAGTAGTTAGCCCCGAGTCCTCAAGTCGTCATCGTATATCCGTTGAGGTCATAATTATAGGACAAAGAGGTCAACCGATAACGCAATCCCTTCAAGTAGTTTCAGTGAATTATCCCTCCACGGTAAAACCAGGTGATACGTTCGTAGTTGAGGTGAAGGTAAGCTATGTGTTCCTTAGACCTACTTCGGTCTTCATAGGCATATTAGACGTAGATGCCGAAGAATATCTCCCTACGGAGCCAATGGGCATCTTCGAAATTAATGGAAATGGGACAACGACCATAACCCTAAGGTTAAAGGCCCCTCCGGATGAGGGGGTACTCCATCTGAGTGCTGATGCGTACTATAAACAGGGTGATCAATGGGTTCATCAAGAGGAGGGATGGTATCAGGAGTTCGAAGTGCAGGTCTCAGAATGCCTTATAGCCACAGCTACCTATGGATCGGAGCTGAGCCCTGAAGTTCAGTTCCTAAGGGATTTCAGAGACCATGTAGTACTATGTACCTTTACTGGAAGGCAGTTTATGATAGCTTTTAATACCGTCTATTATTCATTCAGTCCCACCGTAGCCTCAGTAATTTCCAGTAGTGAAGTAATGAGGAATATCATGAGAGGCCTGCTGTACCCTCTAATGGCGATCTTACACTTGGGCTCCATTGTATACTCTTTCCTAAGCTTTAGTCCTGATGCAGGCATTATGGCTTTCTGCTTAGTGGTCAGTTCGCTCATGGGTGTGGTCTACATGGTCCCTTGGCTACTGCTCCTTAATTTCTTCAGAAGGATATCCATTCCTCAAAGAGTAATAAAAATACTATCCCTCATATGGATGACGAGCATTGGTGTCATACCCTTAGCGGAGATATTTACATTTCCCCTTCTAATGATGATTGGAGGAGTGGTTTTCGTTATCACTACGGCATTCTTAGCTATGGTGATCGCAACGGAAAAGATAATCAAATATCTTCCTCTAGCAAGCGACTTGAAAGGAGTTACATAAGCTTTTTTAACTATTAAAATACCTTAAGGTAAAGCTCCAGCCTCTTCCTATGATGAAGCCATTAACCTAAAAACCTGATTATTTAAAGCTCCTTAGCAGGAGTTCTCTTGGGAACTATATGCTTAATTCATGGGATAGAATGACATCTGCGCTTAACTTAGAGGAACCTGATCGCGTTCCCCTCTTCGAGATGCACGCGCCTTCTGAGGTCGTCTCATCGGTGCTGAAGAAGAGATCCCTCTATCAGAACATACCATTAATCCTCAACTTACTATCCTCAGGGGTAGATCCGGTTAGGTTAAATAAGATCATAGCTAAGGAGGCACTTGAATTTCATAGGAGATTAGGTCTCGACTGGATACGCGTGCCCATGGCTTATAGTAGATCGACTAAGGTCAAGCGATTAGGATGGAATACCTGGCTCATAGGCAATACACGCTATTATTACTCGGCTGGTAGCTTATGGTGGCTTGATGAGCCCGCCACATACGACCCTGAGGAAGTTCTCAGCAAAGCACGCTGTTCCCCGCCTGAAGTTGATTATGATGGACTTGACATACTTAAGGAATTAGCTAAGAGAGTGAAGGAAAGGCTCTTCCTTTCCTTTGACGCTGATGGTTCTTGGGGGCCCATAGTCTCAAGGCCTAAGCTGCTCGTACACGTCCTGCTCTGGATGCGCACTAGGAGGGATGTAGTTAGGTCTCTAATAGATTATCACACTAGGTTCGCTATAGAGCTAGGCAAAGCGGCTATAGACGAGGGGGCTGATGCTATTTTAATGTGTGTGGATTACGGACATGCTAAGGGACCTTGGTTTTCCCCCACATACTTCAGGGAATTCATCAAGCCAGCTCTGAGGATGCAGGTCAATGCCTTCAAAAGACGAGGGGCGTATGCCATATTACATTCCGATGGGAACATAGACCCATTGCTTAGCGATATAGCCGATGCGGGAGTAGATGCGTATCAGGGCATAGACGTCATAGCCGGAATGAACTTAGCGAAGGTGAAGCGGCTTTACGGAGATAGAATATGTCTCATCGGCAATGTGAACCCTAGGGTCCTGCAATACGGCTCCAAAAGGGATGTAGCTAATGAGGTCGTTAGATGCATGAATCAAGGTGCTCCCGGTGGAGGTTACGTCTTATCAACTTCAGCTAACGTCTCAGCTGGGACTAATGTTGAGAACTTCCTCTATATGATAGAACTTGCCAGGAGAATTCAGGAGTATCCAAGACCATGAGAGTGTGCTGGATATTGGCCTGTGGTAGGTCTGAGGTCTTCTTAAGGATAAGAAGCTTGGTGCTCTTCTGAGATCAATCCTAGCGCTGATAGGGGGCACTAGGAGTTGATACTCGTTCGATTAAGCCATAAACTTCAACCCCTGGTTAACCAGAGGATCGTTAAGAAGACGCTATAACCTAAGAGAGCTCCTATAGCGTTGTTAAAGACATCAAGGACATTAGCGCTTCTCCATGGAATGAAAAGCTGGAGTAACTCGGTAATAGGTGTGCAACCTAAGGATATCAGTAGTCCTTTAGATGAGCTTCTCAGAGACCATATCCATAGGGATGTGAGGATGGCATACGATAATATGTGTCCCATGTCCAATAGCTCCGAGACGCCAGGCCCGCCTTTTATCGGGAGCACGGATCCTAGGCATATGAGGAGTAACCACAAGATAGAGAGTATCTTCCTGAGGTTCATGAATTAGGATTATCATCTATGCTGATTTAAATGCTTAAAAGACCATTTTGTCCATGAACTTATATTAAATTACTGTAGTCAAAGGTGAATTCTCCCCATCCATATCCTTAATAGTAGTATTGATAATTCATCTCAGGGCTACCCTTATGCCGAATATCCTGAAGGGTGGTCGATCTGTACGTCATGGTCCTCCTTAAAAGCGTACTCTCAATCATCATCATACTCCTCCCCTTATTATTGATATCCATTCTTAAGTGGAGTGCTTTACGAGCGGGCGCGCTCTTCCTTTTTTGCGTTATGATTAGCGTGAACACGGTATACGGTATGGGGTTAGAGGATGTTCTGAGCGGTTTCTATGAGGGGACGTTATTGGGCTTAAACATAGCCTATATAGTCGCTTCTGCTCTGACGTTCTTCATGGTCTATGAGGCCCTAGGCTATCTAAGGGCCCTTAAGGCGTTCTTGGCTCGTGAAAGCTCGAAGAGATATCAACTAGCCCTCCTGCTGACCGTCTTCTTAGGCGGATTCCTAGAGTCTATAGCTGGATTTGGAACGCCAGTAGCTGTGATTTCCCCGATCCTAGTCTCAATAGGCTTCGAATGGTCTAAAGCCGTGGTGCTCAGCCTGGTAGGGCACTCATGGGCCGTCTCATACGCAGCCTTCGGTGTACCAACCGCAGCGTTATCGGATGTTACGCAGGTTGATTTCCATAAGTTGTGTGATCACACGGCTGTGTTCTTAGCTGTGGGGCTTGTGCTCATCTTGCTTTACGAGATCAAGAGCTTGGGTGTTAATAAGATAGGCATTCCCCTATGCATTTACGTACTCATGTCACCGATTTTATTTTCGTTGCTCACACTCGTCACGGGCGTTTATACACCACTGTTATTATCGCTCTTCATGTTGAGCTCTTCGTTTTTATTCATCCTTGGGAAGGAGACTTTCAAACTAGTATTAAGAGCCTTGCTCCCGTACTATGCGCTATCGATCTCGCTTCTATTGGCTATGTTATTGAAGAAATCGCTCCTCTATGCGCTCTCGGCTCTCATATTGCATACAGGAACAATTACATTCCTCTTTACAATCTCATTAATCCTAAGCGCTAAGGGGGCATCTACCATAAATAGCAACATGCTCCTAAGGCTTACCAGTAATATCATTAAACTTTCCATTACCTTTGTCGTATTAATGGCTGGATCAACTTTAGCCGCTCGCTCAGGAATGATGCGGGATATAGCGAGAGTTCCCTTATCCCTTTTAGGGGAACATTATGTATTCCTGGTCCCATTTATAGGGCTATTAGGCACGTATATGACGGGAAGTAACACCGCCTCCAATGTGCTGTTTGGTTCCCTTCACAGTGAATATGCCCTCCTAAGTGGGGTGAATGTCTACATTATTTTAGCTGCTCATAACGCCGGAGGAGCGTTAGGTAGTGTGATTTCACCAGCTAAGATCTTAGCTGGTACGCATAGTGTTGAGAGAAGAGGGAAAGAGGGGATGATACTCAGGACGAACCTCAAGATAGCCGCACTCCTGGCATTAGCTATGGATGGTATAGCATTACTCTGGATGTTAGGATAAAGGGACAACTGCCCCGTTAGCGTAATGCCAACGTTCTACCTCTAAGTGCTTTCTGATGAGGTATCCCTGCTAGGGGCCTTAGTTTTAAATAACCAAGCAACCTGATTAAAGACTACGTTTTAACAAGATGAGGTGACGTGTATGGTTAAAGTGGCCGTGATAGGCTTTGATGCCCCCATAACTACAACCCTTTGGCGCCTCATCGAGGAAGGCGCTTTACCTAACTTGAAGAGGCTTGCGGAGAACGGTGTTTGGGCTAAGAACTGTATGGTTCCTCACCCCACCATAACCCCACCTAACTGGATTACGCTCGCTACTGGAGCATATCCCGGCACTCATGGGATAACGTGCTTCCATCTGCCCAAGAAGGGCGCTCGTCCTGGCTTACCAGCGGAATGCTATCAGGCCTTCTACTCGGGTGATGTTAAAGCCGAGTTCATCTGGGAGGCTGCCGAGAAGGAGGGGAAGAAGGTCATAGTAATCAATTATCCAACGACCTGGCCTCCTAGGATGAAGAATGGCATTCAGGTCGGGGGCTTTGGCCTCCACGTAACCGACTGGCGCATGACGAGGGATTGTAAGCCCCTTTCAGGATGGCGTTGGCTAATGAACTTAGCGGATCATCAATGCGTGACAACCGAAGACCTCCCACTAGCTGATAGGATATCCCCTAAGCCTTGTAAAGGATGGAAGTCCTTCCCTGATGGTAGTCTCCTAGAGGCGGAAGTGGAGGTAGGGAAGTATAACACTCTCGATCGCGTTAAACCAATTAAGCTTTACTTAGTCATAGATCCCGAGGAGAAGACAGTATCAGGTTTTCTAAGTAAGTTCGATGACAGACCCGTCTTCACTGTTAAGCTCGGGGAATGGAGTGAGAGGGCGGAGTTAGTATTTGAGACTGATAGAGGGATGAGGAGGGCTTTCTTTAGGGTTAAGCTCCTAAGCCTCTCGGATGATGGAAGGGACGTAAAGGTCTACTTCACGACCTTCTGCTCACTTGAGGGTGCCACCTATCCCCCTGAGATAGCAAAGGAGTTAGAGGAGAACATCACTAAGGGGCTACCAATTAGGGCCATGGAAGACGCTGTTGCTCTTGGGTGGGTAGATTACGAGACGTATTTTGAAATGCTTGACATGGAAAACAAGTGGCTTGGAGAGGCAGCCTATTACCTCCTCACAAAGAAGGAGTGGGATATATTCTATATGCACGCTCACGCCCCAGATCATACGTACCACCTGATGCTCAATAGGCTGGATCACGATCCGGATCCAGAGATACGTAAGAGGCTCGCGGAACTGGAGAAGGAGATGTACATATCGCTCGATAGGATGGTGGGAAGGATTTTGGAGGCTGTAGGTGACGATACCGTAGTGGCACTAGTATCCGATCATGGTGCCTGCCCTACGGAACCCGGCTTCAAACGAATTAGCGCGAACGACATACTAGAGCAGGCGGGACTACTGAGGTATAAGGATCCAGAATCAAAGGAGATAGACTGGTCGCGGACCAAGGCCTTTCAGGACAGATCCGTATACGTTTGGGTAAACCTCAAGTCGAGATTCCCCGATGGCATAGTCGATGATAGTGAATACGAGAAGGTCGTTTGGGAGGTGATAAACGCCTTCCATAATTATCGAGATCCGGTTACAGGCAAATGTCCCTTCGCCTTCATACTGAGGAAGGAGGAAGCGAAGATGCTGGGTCTCCGCGGTGAGACGATAGGGGACGTGGTCTACGGCTTTTACCCTGAAGCGCCAGGGGAGCATGGAAGGCAGATAACCTCAGGGGAGTACTCCATAGGTTCTATGAAAGGCCTACTCCTAATCAGCGGACCAGGCGTGAGGAAGGGTGTGGTGCTGGAACGGGTCGTTAACATAGCTGATGTAGTGCCTACGCTTTGCTACCTAGCCGAGCTACCTGTTCCTAAGGACTGTGAGGGGGCCATAATCTATCAGGCCCTCGAGGATAAGGATAAGTACTTAAACGAGCTTAAGTCATTAAGAACGAAGTACAAGAAGCTGGAAGAGACCATTAGGGTCATGCGCTCATTAACGCACACCTACTGACCTTCATTGCGATGTCACGAATGTTGAGAGGCGAAGACGAGGGCGTCCGCTATGAACCCCTAGCTTTTTAGTAATATTGCCTTTAGCGTAGAGATCCTTCGCGATAGGTCTCTAATGAATTTATAGTATCTACTTAGCTAGTAATCATGAGGTTATCGCCTTGCCTAAGTACGTGCTCTCCCTTGATGAAGGCACGACCAGTGCTAGATCGATAGTATGGGATTATGAGAGTAACATCCTCGGGATGGGGCAACATGAGTTCGGCCAGATATACCCAAGGCCTGGTTGGGTAGAGCATGATCCTGAGGAGATATGGAAAGCCCAGATGAAAGCCGTGAAGGACGCACTTATCATGGCCAGAGTTAAGCCCAAGGATATAGTGGCTATAGGCGTTACGAATCAGCGCGAAACGACGATAATCTGGGACAAGAGGACCGGGAGGCCCGTTTATAACGCTATCGTATGGCAATGTCGTAGGACCGCCGATATCGTCGATTGGCTAAAGGCCAATTACTTAGAGGTGATAAGGGCGAAGACGGGTCTTGTGCCAGACTCCTACTTTTCGGGGCCTAAGATACGTTGGCTGCTCGATAATGTGCCCGGTCTTAGGGAAGGCGCTAAATCAGGGGATCTGCTCTTTGGAACCGTCGATTCATATATCATATGGAAGTTATCGGGTGGTAGGTTACACGTTATCGATTACTCTAACGCGTCGAGGACTATGATATTCAACATACATAAGCTGGAGTGGGACGAGGAGCTACTCGAGATACTGAGGATACCTGAAGAAATACTACCAGAACCCATGCCCTCAAGTGCTGTTTACGGGTACTCAGATCCTGGGGTCTTCGGTGCTGAGGTGCCGATAGCAGGTGATGCTGGCGATCAACAGGCAGCGCTTTTCGGTCAAGTGTGCTATGACGTAGGCATGACCAAGTGCACTTACGGCACGGGCAATTTCGTACTTATGAACATAGGGGACAAGCCTGTACTATCGAGAAAGGGGCTCCTAACGACGGTAGCCTGGGGCTTGAGGGAAGGCGATGTCACATACGCCTTAGAGGGGAGCATATTCATAACCGGCGCCGCGATTCAGTGGCTTAGGGACGGACTTGGGATAATAAGAACGCCCGCTGAGACCGAGGATATGGCTAAGAGCGTATCCGATACTGGCGGAGTTTATTTCGTACCAGCTTTCGTAGGCCTTGGTGCCCCATATTGGGATCAGTATGCTAGGGGATTGATAATCGGAGTGACGAGGGGGACGAAACGGGAGCACGTGGTCAGGTCCGTGCTTGAGGCGATTGCTTATCAGACTAGGGATGTCGTTGAGATCATGGAGGAGGAGACGGGACACAGCATTAGCTCCTTGAGAGTTGATGGCGGTGCTGTGAGAAATGACTTCTTGATGCAATTCCAAGCCGATATACTCGGTAAGGACGTAATAAGGCCCGCGGTATTGGAGACTACCGCGTTAGGGGCGGCATACCTCGCTGGTCTCGCCGTGGATTACTGGAGGAGCCTAGATGAGATAGAAAGATTATGGAGGGCTGAGAGGGTATTCAAGCCGCATATGCCTCCTGAAACTAGGGAAAGGCTTTACCGGGGCTGGAGAGCTGCTGTGAGAAGGGCCATGGGTTGGGCTAAGGAGCTGGCCTGAGAGTCTATTGTCCCAGGAGGTGTTAGTCCTGGAGAGGGTCATAATTATAGGTGGGGGTGCGACGGGAGCTGGAATAGCCAGGGACCTAGCATTAAGGGGCCTTAATGTTATTCTCCTTGAGAGGGGTGATCTAGCGTCAGGGGCGACTGGCAGATGTCATGCGCTCCTTCATAGTGGGGGCAGATATGTCGTCAAGGATCCGGAATCGGCTCGTGAATGCGTTTCGGAGAACGAAATACTACGTAGAATAGCCCCCCACATAATAGAGGATACAGGTGGCCTTTTCGTATCGTTACCACATGACCCAGATGATTACCCTGATAAGTTCGCTGAATGCGCCAAAAAGATAGGTGTCAAGTTACGCGAATTGGACGTCAGTGATGCTTATAGTATTGAGCCTATGCTAAGGAAGGGAATCAAGAGGGCATTTTGGGCCAATGACGCTGTCATCGATCCCTTCAGGTTAGTTATACTTAATGTACTCGACGCTGTCAGGCACGGTGCTGAAGTCAGGACGTATACTGAGGTCATCAGTTTTCTGAGAGAAGGAAATCATGTCATAGGAGTTAAGGTATACGATAGGATCCACGGACAAACCTATGTGATTAAAGCGGATTTCACGGTCATAGCCGCTGGGGCATGGTCTGGTATATTGGCTGAAAAGGCCGGGGCTAAGGTACCAGTGACCGCTGATAAGGGTACCCTCCTAGTCATCCCTTATAGGATATTCAATACTGTCATCAATAGGTTAAGACCCCCCTCCGATGGGGATATAATCGTGCCCCATCAATTGGCGAACATCATAGGAACGACATCAATCCCCGTCAACGATCCCGATATGGCTTCCCCCTCAAGAGATGAGGTCGCTAGGATGATGAACGCAGCTGTAGAGCTATCGCCTGCGTTCGCTAGCGTAAGGGTTATAAGGGCTTATGCGGGATGCAGGCCTCTCGCGGGTGAGGGGGCTCACGGAAGGGAAGCATCCAGGACTTTTACAATAATTGACCATGAGAAAGAGGGCGAGATCTGGTCACTAATGACGATAGTCGGTGGTAAACTCACGACATATAGGCTCATGGCAGAAAGGCTTTCCGAGATGCTTATTTCAAAGTTAGGAATTAGATCACCTTGTGCTACACACAAGGAGCCCCTGCCTGGAGCTGATGGTATTAATGTAGAGGAACTCATTAAGAAATATAAGGTTCCAAGCTTAGTGGCTAGGAACATCATGAGGCGTTGGGGCTCCTTAGCAGTAGATATAGTGAACTCAGCCCGTGTCCCTCTGGATTACGCGGTAACGTGTGCATGTGAGCTCGTATCGCGAGCTGAGGTGAGGTACGCTATAAGGAACTTTTTCGTGCGTAAACCGGTCGATCTAATCAGGCGAGTTGGAGTCTGCATGGGTCCTTGTCAAGGGCTTAGCTGTATCCTACCACTTCTATCGGAATACGTCAAGGAGAAGCCCGATATAGACGTCTTAGATGAGCTTCGGGAGCTCGTAAAAGAACGATGGAAGGGATCTGCTCCTGTACTTAAAGCTGCTCAGCTGAGGCAATGGCTCCTCACGTATACGTTATTCTATAGTGCGTTTAGGAGGAGAACTAAATGAAGGCAGACGTTGTAGTCATCGGTGGGGGCATAGCGGGGCGGATGGTCGCTACGCTTCTAGCTAAGAAAGGATTGACAGTCATTCTGGTGACGAGAGGCCTTGGCGCGACCGCTCTTTCATCAGGATCCTTTGATATATTAGGGTTCATAGACGGCAGGCTCGTAAGGGATCCCTTAGAGGCGCTAAATCGCGTTGCCACAAACTCTCCAGAACATGTATATGCTCTGCTTGGAAGAGGTCGTGAGGCCTGTCGAATCATGTGTAAGTCCTTAGGATTATTTAAAGATATGATTGCTCGATACCTTAAGATAGAGGGCACATTCGATAAAAACATGATCTTACCTACGGTCATCGGTACCTTAAAGCCCTGCGCTTATGCCCAAGAGACCATGAAGTCTGGTGATGTCAACTCCTTTAATGGCGAGCATTTGCTCATCATAACATTAAAGAATTTGGTATTCCACGAGGGCTCGGAGCTTTTCGAAAGGATTCTAGTTAGCGGCCTCACGCCGGGTAAGGTAGAGAGGATATCCCATGTCTCCATTAAAGCTAGCGGTCCATCATTAACATGTTCCCCGCTTACATTAGCTAAAGCCCTTGATAAGGAAAAAGCAGCCAACAGATTCGCGAACGAGATCTCGAAGATATTAGCATCGATACCTGGCGTCACTAGAATCGCGATACCACCTGTTTTAGGGGTAGATAACGTTCACGTCGTCTATGAGATCTTAAGGGAGAACGTGAGCTTACCTGTATTTGAGCTATTATCCTCAGTCCCCTCGGTACCCGGTATTAGGCTATGTCGCGCACTCGAACGCATGTCCAGGGGCGCAGGAGTTAAGATCATGACGGGCTGGGAAGCGATGAAGGCGCATGTCGAAGGTAATGTGGTAAGAGAACTTTCAGTACGGCACGAGTTGAGCGGTTCAATTGAAAGGATCGCGGGTGAAGACTTCGTCATCGCATATGGTCACATCCTTGGAGGCCTACAAGTCCTGGATGATTCAGTCTATGAGCCATTATTGGGAATGACCTTAGGCTCTATCACGATTTTCACTGAACCCTTCAAAACGCTGAGTTTTGCCTTAAAGATCGGGATCAAAGTTGATGATGATATGAGGGTTCTTATAGGGGGAGAGCCCATAGGAAACCTCTACGCCTGTGGTGCTGCCTTGGGAGGTGTTGATCCGGCCAGAGAGGGTATTGGGATGGGGCTAGCGCTGAGCACGGCATATAAGGTGTTTACAAGCCTAACGTCTTAGGGTGATACTCGTGTATAATGACTTGATCAAAGAGGTGGATCCCTGTATACGATGTGGTAATTGTTTCATGATATGCCCAGTTGTAGACCTCCTCCCACCATCACTTAAAGCGCTCAACCTCCTCCCGTTGAACCTCAGCAGATACATCGACTTCATAAAGCTATCGCCAGACCTCCCATATTATTGTACGCAATGTGGTGAATGCGTCCTATACTGCCCACTGAGCATTATGACGCCTAGGGTGTTCCTACTTCTAAGGGAGTTCAGCAAGGGTCAGGCACTTCCATCTAAGATAAGAGATGCTATACTCAATACCGGTAATATATACGGTATGCCCAATGAAATGAGAGTGGATTGGGTTACGTATGCAGGTCTCTCAGGCAAGGTTCCAGTTGGCGTTAAGGCAGATGTTGCGTACTTCCTTGGTTGCATGACTTCCTTCAGGGCTAGGCTCCAGAAGGTGGCTAAAGCTTGTGCTATCCTTCTTAATAAGGTCGGGGAAAGCTGGACGATATTAGGCCCTGAGGAGCACTGTTGTGGACTACCATTGCTGTTTGCAGGCTACGTAGATGCGTTCAAGGAGATCGCCAACAGGAACGTTGGAGCACTAGAGCACTTAGGGATCGAAGAAGTCGTGTTCACATGTGCTGGTTGTTATAGGGTATTTAAATACGAATATGAAAGACGGGGCGTTAAACCGCCTTTCAAAGTGCTTCATGTGATAGAGTATATCGCGGATCTGATGAAGGAGGGCAAGCTACGGTTACGGCGAGGAAAATCGAAGCTTAACATCACATGGCATGATCCCTGTGAGCTAAGCAGATATTGTGGCCTTGTAGATGAACCCAGATTCATCCTGAAAGCGCTGACGGACAATCTAGTTGAGATGAGTGACTCCCGTGAATGGAGTAAGTGCTGTGGTGGAGGAGGACTACTGAGGGCTGTTCATACGGAACTATCTTCTAGCATGGCTAAACGTCGTGTGGAACAAGCCCTAGAGGTACATGCTGATATCATAGCTACCGCATGCCCCTCATGCATTTTAACCCTCGAAGAAGGAGCTAAAGGAATCATCAAAGTCAAGGACATAGTCGAGCTCGTAGCAGAGGCTTTTTGAATGAGTCCTAGCGCTCACGCCCACTAAAGGTGTTAGGCTCGTACAAGACTACACGACGGTTGGGACATTAGCTTTTCTGAGGAGCTCCCTAAAATCCTCCAATTCCATTAAGGCCATACGTGCAGCTCCACGTATATCCCCTACTTCGATGTAGTATTTTAAAGCAGCCCTAATCCTCGCGGGCTGCTTCTTGATGAATTCCCAGTCTGCTTCTCTTCTTCTTATCTCTCTAGCTTCAGCCTCGAGCTTACGCCACTTCTTAAGCTTATCTTCCAAGCTCATTTAATATGGCCTCCAAGTCTCTTCTCGGGAACCTATGATGGGTCTCGTCCTCGTATTCTTTAAATATTACCCTCGGGTTGGAGGTCTTTATGATATCTCTTCGAAGGGCCTCGGCTATTACCTCTAAGGCCCTCCAGACCTTCACGCCCCTTAACTCCTCTAATAGGTCTACAGCCATCAGTGCTCCTCTATTTTCCGTGAGGACTAGATAACCTCGGAGCTTGCCTGTCGCAAGGCATACCGCTTCAGGCAGGTCCACGCCTCGTAAACCAGGTATCATCCTACTCCTTTCAACGAGGCTCCTAGCTATGTCCAATATGTCTGGGGTCTCGGTGAAGAGCGCTAATGATCCTCTTGTAAGCATGTCGGTGATCCACTCTAGGGTCCTCTCACTCCTTACTTCCCTAAGGACCAGCTCCGGGGTGAATACCACCTTGAAGAGATCAAATATTACATCTCTTCGCTTCCAGAGGGCCCAGTCTATGAGGAAACATGTATCAGCTATGGCATATTCCATATGGCTCACGCGTTAAGCGACATTGGGTATACGGGCCTTAATCCTGAGCTCGTTAAACTCCTCTATCGTCAGGTTTGCTATCCTTGAGGCTACATAAAGGTCGCCTGTTCGGACGTAGAATTCCAGGGCAAGCCTTAGCCTAGGCGGTTGACTTTTAATGAATTCCCAGTCTGCTTCTCTTCTTCTTATCTCTCTAGCTTCAGCCTCGAGCTTACGCCACTTCTCCGTCATGCTCCTTAGCCTCATCGAGGCCAATAATATCCTCCTCTTTTCACTGAATTATAACCTTCGTTGTCCCTACGTTTGAGAGACCTTCCTGTACTTATTAGCGGCCTCATATAGCGTCAATATGTTCCTTAACGGTGTTCCCTTTAGAATGGTGTGTGAAGGTCTTAGTATATAACCCGTAGGCCCTAGCTCTTCGATGCGTTTCCTCGCTTCCTCGGCTACCTCTTCGGGTGTTCCGAACGGCAACGTCTTCTGTATGCTTATAGCCCCTTCAAAGCTCAGTTTATCCCCATATTCACGCTTGATCTTAGCTGGATCCATGGTCTCAGGCTGTAATGGTTCTAAAACGTCTACACCCACCTCTATCAAATCCGGTATTATCGGTTCTATCCACCCATCGCTATGGAAGTGGAAGAATGCGCCTTTGCTATGGATAATCCATGCTAGCTTCTTATACCTAGGCTTAAGGTACTTCCTCCACAAGCGAGGCGAGATCAACATCGTGCCTTGAGCCCCCACGTCATCGCCGTTGTATATCTCATCCACCCCTGCCTCGAGCAGGAGCTTTGCTTGAGTATAAGTTATCTCGAAGAGCTTATCCAAGACCTTATCTACGGTTTTATCCCCCATAATCATGCGCTTGAATATCTCGTTAAAGCCAAAGAGCCTACACGCTTGTTCGAACGCCTGCAGCGTGTAACCCATGATGCAATAATCCTCATATTTCCTCCTGTACTCCATAGCAACATCTAGGCTTTCCTCGTCCACCTCTGGCCATGGATACTCCTCAACATCCATCTCCTTAAGTGGATGTATTATATCTATGCTATGCCCCTCCTTAAGAGGAAGGGCCCATACTACGCCGAATATATCCCTTCTCAGGATTCTTCCCTTCTCATCTTTATATACCTCCTCCTTGAATCCTCCCTTAAGTCTTACCCCTACCATCGTTATCCCAGGAGGCCCTCTGTAGTCGACCTTCAGGTATGCCAGGAGCTTCTCATAACTGCTCAGATCCAGATACTTCAGTAGGCTGTTGAGCGGTTCGGGCGTGTCTATCCATAGGTTCAAGGGTATCATGTCGACCTCTTCCCTCTTTATGGCCCTTATGCACCTCTCCCTAGACGTATAACCCATAAGATCACCTCAGTCAAGCTAACTATGCATCTAGAGAGGGGTTTTTGTAATAAATAATGATTTCTGTTCCAGTTAGTCTTCTTCTGACGCTCATAATTTGATTAGATCGATGTAAAAATAAACACCTTCTTAATGAGTCACACTCATGGTGGGTAAGTCCGGTATCGGTCGCGGGCTGATGTTTACTCTTAGGGCTTGTGATGACCTCATATGGCAAAAAATTTATTAAAGAGCTCTATGAGAAATTAGCGGCAGTAATCTCATGATTGACTACTTGGTTCCCTTCGCTTAAGGGCATCTCAAGCTCATGATCCTTCCTGAGAGGTGATTACTATGAAGATATGTATCCTTAGTACCTATCCCCCTGCTAAGTGTGGTATAGCTGAGTACGCGGGTGAGCTCGTCCAAGCACTAAGGAATAGGAATATCAAAGTAAGGGTCATAGCCGTAGATCAAGGCGTGGAGCGCCTATCATATCCTAGCACAGTTAAGTACGTGGTAAACCGTGACGATATGAAGGACTACTTAGAAGCCGCTAAGCGTGTTAACCATATGGGCGTCGATGCAGTTCTCATACAGCATGAATACGGCATATTCGGAGGTGAGTGGGGTAGTTACCTATTAGAGTTCATGGAAAGAGTGCGTGCGCCTATAGTGACGACATTACATACCACGGTACCCCCCTTCGATGAGGTAATGGGGGAGGTTACGAGGCAGATACTGGAGCTCAGCGATATGATAACAGTGATGAGCCAGGGCTCACTTAAGGTGCTAGATAGATATTACGGCGTCAACGGAAGATATAAGATACGTGTGGTGCCCCATGGCGTACGCTCCATCCCTACGGAAGGGAGGAGGCTCATCAGAGCTGAATTAGGGATCTCAGATCGCTTCGTAATGCTGACTATAGGCTTCTTAGGCCCTAATAAGGGCATAGAATATGCTATCAAGGCACTACCTAAGATCCAGAGATATGTGGACAACATCCTATACCTAATAGTGGGGATAGTACATCCTAAATCGAAGGTATTCTACGGCGACTCCTATTACAAAAAGCTCGTGAGGCTTACCACGAGGCTAGGTGTTGAGGATAAGGTATTATTCATAAACAAGTTCCCCGATAAGGAAGAATATGTCAGATATATAGTAGCTAGCGATGTCATGGTCCTACCGTACATAGATAAGATGCAGGTCTCTAGCGGGACTCTTTCATATGCGCTGAGTTATGGAAAAGCCGTAGTGGCGACGCCCTTTGTATACGCTAGGGACTTACTCTCAGGTGGACGTGGCATACTATGCAAATTTAAGGATCCCGACTCAATAGCTGAAGCCGTCATAAGGCTCGCTAAGGATCCAGGGCTTAAGGCCGAAATCGAGACGAAGGCTCTGGAATGCGGCTTAAAGCTTAGATGGGAGGTAGTAGTAGAGGACTTCTTAGGAGTATTCATGGATGTGGTTCTGAGAAAGCTAATAGGGGGTGTGGCTCATGTTGCCCCCACTTACGCTCAGGTATCTTGAGGAGTTCACCGATGACACGGGTCTCTTCCAGCATGCCAAATACTCGGTCCCAGATCGCAGGAAGGGATACTCCACCGATGATAACGCTAGAGCGCTTATCGTAGTCTCTAAGCACTATGATGTTTACGGCTGGGAGGTCTCCATACGCCTAGCTAGGATATACTTAAGCTTCCTGTACTACATGCAGAGGAAGGACGGATTCTTCTATAACAAGTTAAGCTATGATAGGCAGCGTAAATGGGATGTCAACGATGATAGTTATGGGCGATCCATGTGGGGATGTGCAGCCCTGTACTCCTCTCACATGCCTGATAAGCTCAGGCTGTTGGCGAAAGAACTGTTGGATAGTTCGCTTAAGGCCGTAAAGAGGTTAAGGGCACCCAGAGGGATGGCGTTCACGATATTGGCCCTTCATGAGTATCACTCCAAGGTGGGCGATGAAGGTATCACGGAACTGATAAGTAGGTTAGCTTGGAATCTGGTAGAGCTATATGAGGGGATCTCGGATGACTCGTGGAAGTGGTTTGAGGACGTGATGACATATGAGAACGCTAGGTTACCACAGGCCCTCTTCTTAGCTTATGACGCGACCAGGGAAAGAAGGTTCCTTGAGGTAGCTACGGAGTCCTTTGACTTCCTATGCAAGGTCACACTAGTGAACGGCATGTTCTGGCCTATAGGTAATCGAGGATGGTATAAGCGTGGCGGACTCAGAGCCCTCTATGATCAGCAACCTGTTGAGGCCGGAAGCATGGTTGAAGCAGCGCTCACGGGCTTTGAGGTTACGGGCAAGGAGAAGTATATTAAGATAGCTAAGATAGCCATGGAGTGGTACCTGGGTAGGAATTCCGCTAGGTTAAAGCTATACGATGAGGAAACGGGCGGATGCTATGATGGGATAAACCCCTATGGCCTGAACTTCAACCAAGGTGCTGAATCAGCGTTAAGCTATTTACTCGCTAGGCTTAAGTTTGAAGAGGTACAGGTTAAATTGGGTTATCGTCTGCTTACGGCTTCCCTAAGGTAGATAGTTCCTTATTAAAAATCGCGAACTTTCCGCCAACCTTAATTCATACTACTAAATGCTCGCTAAAATGATTTTTTAGTTAAAAAATCCTTCATGCGTTAAGTAATCATATCTCTCCAGATAAGCTAAACGTGTAAGTTCCTGAACCAACGCTGAATACTATGTAGTCCCCCTCTTCCTTTCCCCCATCGATGCCTTCTACTCCTCCCATGTAGCTTCCCTTGCTCCATATGACCGTGTCTCCCTCCTTAACTATAACATCCTTCAATCCCATCTTCGGAACGTACACTATTGCCTTGCTATTCACCGGAATGGTGACCTTCATTACTATTGAGTTATGTGTTCTAGCCCATTCGCACGCCACCATGCCCCTTATGGTCTTAACTGAGGCGCTTACATGTTCTAGATCGCCTACTACGCATGGCTTTATCATGAACTGCTCAAAGCCTGGGGCAGAAGGGTCCACGTTTATACCTGCTAATACCTTATAGAACCATATGTCCACGCTACCGAACATTATGTGATTATGGGAATTCATACCGCTACCAGCTAAGTATTCCCATCTCTCCCATAACGTAGTAGCCCCTTCCTTTATCATGTAACCCCAGCTTGGGTAAGTCGTCTGGGTAGCTATAGCGTATGCTAGGTCTGCCCTTCCGTACCTCGTTAGCGTCTCCAAGAGGTACCTTGTTCCCACTATACCGGTATTTAGATGCTTATCGTGAAGTACCTCTATGTCGTTGATTAAGTGCTTTAGCACGGCATCGACTTTATCCTCGGGCACCATGTCTAGGTACAAGGGTAATGTGTCACATGTCTGACTTCCCATAGCATAATGATCATCCCTGAGGAACTCCTTATTGAAGGCTTCCTTTATTTTCTCTGCAAGCTCAGAGTACATCTTAGCATCCTCAGCCTTGCCTAATACCTCAGCTATTTTGGACAGTGTTAAGGCATCGTGATAGAAGACCCAGGTCGATACGAGTTCCCCAGGGGTTTCAACGGGCCTTATATGGGCTGGAGGACACCAATCACCATACTTACTAAAGCGTAATATGTACCCCTCCGCCTTTGAGGCTAGGAAGTCAACCCATCTCTTAATCCCTTCATAGGCCTCTTCGAGGATCCTCAGATCCCCGTAATAAACGTATAGTAACCAGGGTATGACGACGTAGGCTGTGCCCCAGGCTGGATCAGCGGGATATAGGCGCCAATAAGGCGGCACCACGTCCGGTACACTACCGTCTTCGGCCTGCGCATCCATGATATCCCTTATCCACTTCTCATAGAAGCCCGGCATCCAAAAGTTAAGTATGGCCTCCTCAGCGGTGAGCTGCGCATCCCCCATCCACCCCATCCTCTCATCCCTTTGGGGACAGTCCGTAGGAACGCTCATCAGATTGCTGAGCTGGCCCCACCTGATGTTCCTATGTATCTGATTGATTAGGGGATTAGAACACACGAACCCCC
Source organism: Thermoprotei archaeon (assembly GCA_021162845.1). Lineage (GTDB taxonomy): Archaea > Thermoproteota > Thermoprotei > QMSL01 > B3-G16 > JAGGXX01. The sequence goes on from JAGGXX010000056.1 coordinate 80,355, forward strand.
CTACGCTTTCGACATCCGTATGAACGACCACGCCCTCTAAGTTCTCGAGGGCTGGGGTTCCGGGAAAGCCCGTTACCTCTACGTACCTAAATCCATGATACGTGAACCTAGGCTCATATACCTCGATACCTTCGCCCTTTAGGATGTAAACGTCAGTGGCCTTGGCCTTCCTATTTGGCTTAGTGTTAATGCTCCCATCCTCGTATATTAGTTCAGCGTACCTGAGCTTGACCTCGGTCCCTCTAGGTCCGCTGACCTTGAGCCTAACCCAACCCGTAAAGTTCTGGCCGAAATCATAGACGTAAACCCCAGGTCTGGGGTTAAGTATCCTAATCGGCTGTATGGTTTTAACGGCCCTAATAGGTGGGAACGAAGCTCCAGAGACGAGCTTGCCTCCGGGCGGCTTCGCTATCTCGCATCTACGCCAATCCGAGTCATCATAACCTGGCTCATCCCATCCATCCTTCTCAAGCCTAGCATCGTATACCTCACCGTCGTAGATGTCATCCGAAATTATCGGCCCATCCGAAGCTTTCCAGGTTTCATCGGTCGCTATGATGGCAGTAGTCCCATCAGCGAACTCTATGTTAAGCTGGAGGATGGCTTTAGGCTCCCCTTCATATCCGTACTCCTTGATATACCTGCCTCTCCCCAATATTATCCCTATGGCGTTTCTCCCGCGTTTCAGGTACTCAGTTACGTCATATGTTGAGTATAATATGCGCTTCTTATAATCCGTCCATCCTGGATCCAACACTTTGTCTCCCACCTTACGCCCGTTGATCCTTAGCTCATAATAGCCCAGTCCGGTCACGTAGGCCCTAGCCTTAACTACTTCCTTATCTATCGTGAACTCCTTACGTAACAATTGCCCTCCCGTGATCCACTTTGCTCTCCAGTCCTCGGGTTTTAAGAGACCCATTTCGAAGTATGCGATCTCACTCCATGGACTGACGTTTCCATCTTTGTCCCACCACCTAACTTTCCAATAATAAGTCTTACAGCTCTCTAAGGGGACCCCCTCGTAGGTTACATTGGCGTTCCGATTTGAGATGACTTTACCGCTATCCCACATATCGCCCTCATTAGCCATGATCTTCTCAATACTGCTACTGACTATTATCTGGTAAGCCGTCTGGACTTGGCCACGTTTAGGGTGATACAATACCCAAGAGAACCTAGGTTTCGCTACGTCCAAGCCTATGGGATTACGTGCATATTCACATCTAAGGTCGGTAGGTCTCGGGATGGTGAGATCCTCATCCTTTATCCCAGAAGCCATGATGTTAGATTAAAACCACACTTCATAAAAGCATTTCTAAGACAGTAGAAGCTCTAATGAACCTAAGGACCTCTATCACGTGTTCATACTTCCTCTCCATAATGTTACAATTTTTGCTTAGTTTTTAAAGTGATTTAAGCTGTATGTTCATTGATAATAAAGCTACTCCAGTTTTATTATCTAGTAAATACTTCCTAAGTTCTCTCTCAAGTAAGATATCAGTGACTATTATATTCATAGTTTAAAATTTAAATCGTGAATATTTATCCCTAAATTTAAGCCTTAAAGTTTAGTGTTTTTTCTCAAGAGCCCGGTATATTCTTCTCGCGTTCATGGAGTGAACGAGGCTGGGGCTAGTGGACTTCTTCCATGATTCTCAATATCCGAAGTGGATGAAGACGTGGAGTTTACGATGAGTGAGATTCCCATGCCTATGAAAAACGCACCAATGACATCGCATACGTAATGTACGTGGAGTACAACCCTGCTAACGGCGATGAGAACGAGGAAGATCCAGGTAGCTCTTCCCACTCTACCTCTTTTCGAGACCCAATATGAGAATGCCGTGAACCTAGAGGTATGACCCGAGGGATACGATAGATATTTCAGTATCGTGAACCTATCAAGGAGATCACCGGGTATTTCGCCTTGGTAATAAGGTCGTGGAATCCCGCATAGGATCTTCATAGCCATTACTGTGATCTCGCATAGGAGTAGTGAGGTCAATAGAAGCACATCCTCTTTTTTAATACTCTTATACTTGGAGTAGTTATATGCCGTCAGGAGCAACGCTGTGCTCCATATGACGTACGCACTCCCCATCAAGGTAATCGCTTGGGCCATCTCGTACCATGAACTAGTTGATGGGATCAATATGAAACTCCTCTCTACGTGTAAGCTTAGGAAGCCTATCAAAATGGATAATGTAATGGACGATACGCCTGCGCCAAAGTACCTTTTATCGCATTGTATCCTCTTCATTGACGATACCTCTTGTAAGGTATCAGAGGCTATAATAAATGCTCTTTGTCGACATCCATCGTCTCGGAAGACGCAGAAGCATTCCTCAGAATTAACACCGCTTATATATCTAGAAGGCTACCTTGTTACTGGACGAAGCTATACATGGAGGGAGGATGAAAGTTATCATAAGCTCATATCCTCTCCTACATGAGGGTTAAGCCGTGATCCTCACATGGTACGTGGAGACCGTATGGAGGACCTTGGTGTACTTCTTACCTGCCATGGTCGCCAATGGAGCACCGCTTGTAGCTAGCAGGATATTGAGGCGTAGGAGGCCTGTAGATTTTGGTAAGGTCTTCTTTGATGGTAGGAGGATATTCGGGGATAGCAAGTCCTGGGAAGGCCTAGCGATAGGAGTCCTAGCTGGAGGGTTAGTCGGCGTCCTGTACCTTAACGTCTTCGGGAACAGCTGCTGGCTAGTATATGGCTTAGTGCAAGGCCTAGGGGCCATGCTAGGAGATCTAGGTAATTCCTTCCTCAAGAGGAGGCTCGGTATAAGCCCTGGTAGACCCTTTCCTCCCTTCGATCAGATAACATTTATCCTGGGTGCCTATCTCCTGTCAGCGCTATCTGGCGTAAACCGATTAGTTGAGGTTGAAGCAGATCCCTGGGTATTATTGGTCGCGTTGCTCATGGTTCTAATGCTTCATCCATTGACGAATTTAATAGCCTATAAACTAGGGCTCAAGCCTGTTCCCTGGTGATCTGTCAACTTATGAGCCTCTCTATTATGTCCTTTAACTTCTTCAGCTGTTCGCCCATGCGCTCCAGTACCTCTAATCCCTTATCGGTTATGTAATAAACCTTACGCGCAGGTCCGTCCTGAGGGAAGTCCCATTTGGATTCAACAAGCCCCCTCTCCTCAAGTGCCCTTAGTAGCTTATACACCATGGGTCGAGGGATCTCCCTCTCGAAAGCTCTCGATAACTCCTCGACTAGTCTGTAACCGTGTGAAGGCTCCTTTGATATGGATTTTAAGAGCGCAAACGCGGCAAGCACGGCGAAGGGGAACCTGCCACTATGTTTCCTCTCATGGTTATGTTTCATAAGCCCTTCTAGTAAGAAAAAGGACAAAGGACATATAAATTCATCGAAGTACCTCCCCCAGTCTGGGTATTTCATGAAAAAGAGATCATGATATTTAAAATCGTTAATAGTTTTGTAGTTTTGTTTAATGAGTTCTCGGTTGTTATCTTTCACCTTTTAGAAGGATGGTTGTCGCTTCAGATAGTTCTTCGCTAGGAGTAATCCCTCTTTTATTCTCTCCTCTGAGCCATGCCAAACCGGGTCCTCATGCTCTATACTTATATAACCGTTAAAGCCAGCCTCCTTGAGAGTTAGTATGAACCTGTTCCAGTCTATCAATCCATATCCCGGTAACCTATACCTCCACCAGCCCCTAGGCTCCACTATCCCTATCCAGGAGAGTCTTTCTTGATCTATTTCCGTATCCTTGGCGTGGATGTAGAATATCCTATCCGCGAACTTCCTTATCGGCTTATAAGGATCTATGAATAGCCTGACTAAATGTGACGGATCATAGCATAGGCCTAAGCTTTTAGAGCTTATCGCTTCAAATATCCTCTCCCATCTATGAGGTGAAGTGGCGATATTCCCTGTACCAGGGCAATTCTCTATGGCTATTTTTACGCCATGATCCTCGCATTTCTCGAGTATTGGTGTGATGAATTCTTTAAAGAGTTGAACGTTTTCTTCAAAGCTTTTGCTTTCATCTACGCCCGTAGAAATGGTCATAAACTCGAAACCCAATTCGCATGCTAGATCAACTCTTCTCTTGAGCTCCTCCCTGAGTTTTCTGCGTATTTCCTCATTCTTCGCCTGAAAATTTCTGCAAAAGATTAATCCTATGATATGTATACCAGTATCATTCATTACTTTTCTGAAAAGGTTTTTATCAGCTGGTACATGAGGTCCTACCTCTAAAAATTCAAATTCGTTTTTAATAGCCCAATCAGCGATCTCATTTAACGAAAGAGTTCTTAAGATATTCGTGAGGAATCCTATTTTCAAGGCTTACACCTCGATAATTCTATATTAATGTTCTAAAACTTTATAATATTTTCTCCTTATGAAGGTTTAGCTTGTGGTTCATAAAGGCTTTTATAATAACTCATTTAATAAGTTTAAATTCATAAGGAATAATGCGGTGGTCGCATGGGAACGTGGTATGGTCTATATCCCCCCCAAGCGATATTCGCTAAAAGGAGGTTCAAAAAGATACTGCTAGATCCTCCTTGCTTCGATCCGGGTTCTTGGTGTGGCGCAGGAAAACTCTGGATAGATGCAGACGATGAGGAGTATTGGCTGACTAGCAGGCCGAGGATGGGGGCTGAAAAACGCGGATATGCTGTTGAGATCTATAGATCTAGGGACGGCGAGAATTATAGCCTTGTAACTTGGATAACAAAGGAGGAGCTAAGCGAAATGGTTAGGAGGACCGTCCAGAGCATCGAGAACCAACAATTGCTCCGTGACCCCTTAACCGGTAAATACCACCTCTATCTCTCCATCGATGTGGCTGAGAGGAACGTGGCCGGTGATGCTGGAAGGATATTTGAGAGCAAGTGGGAGACCTTCCTGCTCATAGCGGACGATCCTACAGGGCCCTGGGAGCCTTGGGGATTCGCCCTTAAGGGAAGCGAAGACTACGATAGTGGCGAAGCTAGGGACTGTACGATAGACATCATTGATGGAAGGTACTTCTGCCTCTATAAGGCTAGAGCAGGCGGCACAAATGTGGTCCATACCGCATTAGCCGTAAGTAGTGATGGCAAGAACTGGACGAAATTGGGTGTCCTGACAATCGATGGGAAGCAACAACCCGATTACTTCCTCCTCTACGGCTCCGTTCACGCGGGCTCGACTGGTCCCGTGTTCATCGGCACCGAAACACTAGGGGTGGTGAAGGGTGCGGCCTTGACTAAGTACTTTGTGGCCTATGTAGTGGATTATAGGAACCTTAATTTAGAGAGGATATTCCTCGCTGAGTGGAAGCCGGGCTCGAGGTACGAACATCCTCAATATCCGATCCATACGTATTGCAACGTGGTATATGATCCGCTGAACGATCGTTGGCTCATATGGGTAGAGGCAGTAGACCCCACGTGTAGCAAGGAACCAGGCTTAAATCTAGAAGTAGATCGAGTATTATTATATACTACATAGGGGGTGCGGAAGTTTTGTCCTCAAAAAAGCTTAGGTTTGGCTTTGTGGGCGTTGGGAGAAGAGGACTAAATCACATGCAGATAGCGAGCCAATTCGAAGAGGTATCACTAGAGGCAGCATGCGATATAGATGAAAGCCGTCTCAAAGAGGCCGCATCCACGTATGGAGTTAGGACCTACAAGAGCCTAGATGAAATGTTAGAGAAGGAGAAGTTGGATGTGGCGGTCATATCGACGCCCACACCACTACACGTCCCTCAATCCCTCAAGTGCCTTGAGGCAGGACTTGACATCATACTTGAGAAGCCGATCTCCTTAGATATGCGGGAAGTGATGGATTTACTGAAGGCCGTCGAAGAGAGCGACAGGATATTGTTAGTAGGCTTTCAGTCGAGGTACTCAAACGTGATCGATAAGGCCAAGGAAGCAGTGGATGAAAACACGCTATCCATGGTAGCTGGCTACTGGTATTGGACCATACCCATAGTGAAGTGGATCAGGCTTAGGAGCCAAGGAGGAGGCCAGATGGTTGACCAAGCCATACACTTAATCGATCTAGCTAGGTATCTAGCGGGTGAGGTCGAAAGCGTGTACGCTGTTTATACCGAAAGAGGTAGGGATACCGAGGAGGACAGAGCTACTGGCTTTGATAACTGGGCGAGCTATGTCGTGGCGATGAAGTTCAGAAGTGGCGCTGTAGGCTGTATATACAGCACATACGCGCTTTATCCTGGTGTCCTCAGGGCTAAGGGTGGTAGCGGCGGAGCTGTGGAAGATAAGGCTACAAGAGAATCTGCAGTGACTTTAGATGTAGTCTGCAGGGAGATGCTAATTCGTTATGCTCATCCAGCTGCGGTAAGGATATACAGGAAAGGCAAGGAAGTGGAGGTTCATACGCTCGCTAGAGACCCTACGATTGATATGTACAAAGCATTTATAGAGGCTGTACTAACGAGGGACAAAAGCCTATTACGCACCTTATATGAGGATTCATACAAGACCATGGCCATTTCCTTAGCTGCAACCGAATCAGCCACTACAGGCAAGGTGGTAAATCTCGAAGAGTTCATAAATAAGTATAAATAAACCTAAATAATATATTATTTTTAACTGTAAATTCCAGAAATAATTAATTATAATTAAAGAAGATAAAAACTTAAAGCCTTTGATATTCAATGGTCTGTGGTTGAGTATATCTTTCGAGTAAGAGTATTGGATCCCTTTCCCCTTTCAAGCGCTCCTCTACCCAAGAGTCTAACAATCCTCTGAGTTCATTGACAATATCCTTTCTTTCCTCGGCTAAGTTGATGGTTTCAGCGGGATCTTCCCTAATATTATAGAGCTCAATACCCACATTCCCATACTTCTTCAGGAACGGTAACCAACCCCTATAATGACCACCTAGTAGAAAGACATCCTTTAATACCCTGATCTCTGGTTCGTAGTGTATTATGAGTTTCCATTCGTCTTTTATGATACACCTCTCACCCCAAGTCTCACAAATAGCAAAATCCCTAATCCGCTCACCTTTAACTAATTTAAATAGATCGCTGCCGTCAAGCATGGCCTCAGTTCTTATGCCAGCTACTTTTAAG
>JAGGXX010000060.1 GCA_021162845.1 Thermoprotei archaeon
GCATATTTTTCTAAATAATCTGACTGAATATGCGGTAGTATATTTATAGTGATGATATCTCCCTAAATCAGGGCATTAAGCGTGAGTGAAGTAGGGGCAATCCCCTTAAAGATTAGAGTCGGTAAGAGGTTCATGATAACCATACCTAAGGAAGTGAGAGAAAGGCTAGGTATCAAGGAGGGCGATGAATTGGACTTAATAATCATAGATAACGGTATTGTCCTAAGGAAGCCCGGGTCCCTCATGGAGTTCATTAATAGCGTTAAGCCTAGGGGAAGCATCAAGGCTTTTCTTAAGGGAAGAGAGGAAGAAGGAGATGCTGAACATGAGAGAGCTAAGGGACGCACCGAATAGCATGGCCATTGATACCGGGCCACTACTCCTACCCCTCACATGAGGGCTAGGCTGGGATAAGATCATGAAGCTCCTGAATTTACATGGAAAAGGGCGAAGTAGTCCTCCGTGTTAGGCTCTTTAATATCAGCGAATTAGCCCATGCTATGCATAGACTAGGATACGATGTGGATACTTCACTGAGATACGCCATATTGGTTTCAGAGAAGTTAGATGTTATCGGAAATTTACGCTATGCCATATGGATGAGTAGACTGCGAATAGGCGCTTACGAACTTAGATATAACATACCGTGGGGAGACATTTCTTCAGCTACCGTCGCCCATCTCATGGAAATCCCTGTGATAGCATTAGACGAGGATAGGCACTTTAATCAGATAATGACCATATGTGACAAACTAGGAAAGCCAATCCAAGTAATCCGTGTAAGGGACCTTGAGGGCTAAATGATATATGTGCTCGTGAGTCGCCATGAAGTGCACGATAATACCCTACGTGCTATCGCTGGAGAGTGAGTTACGTAAGATACACTATTACTCTTACGCAGAGCACATCCCTGAGGACGATCTCCTCAGGGAAATAACTGACATGGAACCGCCATTTACCATACGCTTCAAAATCCTCAAGCAGGATTCGCAATCGACCTTATGGAGAACGCGTAGTACAGCTTTAAGTTATTCCGATACCATAAGCGCGTTCGCTGAAGGAGAGTCCCTTGAGCTCGTGTATCGCAAGAGAATAGCCCCTCTCGGGACTATAACATTACAGGTTAGGGAGGAAAAGGATCGCTTGACCATGTGTCCTAATGGGTTGTACTATCGCTTGTTTAAGCTCAGGGTGGAGAACGTAATCCCTCCAGGGGTGCACCTAAGGGATTGGACTTATGTATGGCTCATTGAAAGGGGCTTCTTATCCCTTCATGCGGCGACGATCGCCCCCGATCCCAAGCGTGCATGTATTCTCATGGCTCCTCCTAATGTGGGCAAGTCCCTAACGACCCTTAAAGCGCTGAACGAGGGCTGGTATTTCCTATCTGAGGACATATCGGTCGTGGATGCTAAAGGTATGGTGTATGCCGTGCCTTATACCTCGACGTTCCTGCACGAGAGGTCTTGGCTGAGGCACCTCCCCCTCCTCTCATATTACGTCCCTACGAGGAGCCGTTCCTTAGGCGAGCTCTTTAAGGAACGCCTACTGCCCAAGGCGAACGTCAGGTATATGTTTTTCCTCGAGACATCCAAGGGAGAGGATGAAGTAATCCCCCTAGATAAAGACCGGGATATAACTTCGGTATTAAACAGAATGACCGTCATAAATAACAGCGAATTCACGTGGCAGGGAAACGCGCTGATCAACGCTAGATTCTATCTCAAGGGGAATCTAGGGAACGTGATGAAACAGGATCTAAGGCTCAAAAAAGCCCTCTTGAAGAACGCCAAAGACGTATTATTAGTAAGAGCTCGAAGTCCAACAGCCTTTTTAGACCTTATAAAGGAGATAGCTTGAACATCTTCATTAAATCTTGCAAGAGAAGCATAAGCCTTCTTCCACGGATGGCTCATACATGATATAATGTGCTTTATCGTTCAACGCACTCCCTAACTAGGTCCATGAATGCCTTAGTGCTCCTCTCCCATGTGAACTCCCTAGCCCACCTAACGGCATTTATGGTTAGCTTTTCCCTCAACTCCTCATCCGCTAGCACGTTCAGTATGGCCAAAGCCAGGGCCTTCACGTTACCCTGAGGGACTAATAGCCCAGTTTCCGCGTCCTTAATGGAGTTCCTGAATCCGCCGTTTTCATATGCTATGGTCGGCGTGCCACATGCCGCGGCCTCCAGGACAGTGAGGCCGAACCCTTCCTTCCTAGATGTCTGAATTAAGACCCAAGCCCTTTGAAGCAATCGAATCTTCTCTTCCTCCTTAACTCTACCCAATACCCGAACCCTATCCTCGAGCGCTAATTCCTTCACGCTCCTCTCGACGTCTCCTTTTAATTCGCCATCCCCAGCTATTATGAGCTTTGCCTCAGGTACATCCCTGCTTATGAGCTTAAATGCATACAATGCATGGAGCGGTCGCTTGTATCTCTTAAGCCTGGATAGGTAGAGCACGGTGGGTTCTTCGCTCTTTTGATTCATGGGATTGCATGTCTCAGGCTTATACTTACTTACATCAACACCGTTAGGCACCACCGCTATCCTATTGGGCTTAGCTCCTAGCTCTATCAACTCCTCGCATGTACTCTGTGATACCGCTGCAAATCTGGTGTTCGGAATCTCAGTGTAAAGTCTGGGCATGAGAGATTCCATATCATAAGCGATCCATGCCTTAAGGGGCGATAGTTCCTCGAAATATATCTCCCTATTGAGGTGATGCGCTATGGCTATGACCGGCTTACCGAATCTCCCCAATAAGAGAGGTAAGAAAAGCGGCACCTTGCTCGTGTCTTCAACGACGACGTCTGCCCAGCGAACATACCTCAGTAAGGCCTTAACGGCATGGAATAGGTAAGTCTCATGACCTCCAACTCGAAGGACGCTGTACCCATCGATGTGCTCCAGTCTCTTAAGCCCCCTGAAACCGCTGGTTATAGCGATTACCTCGACCCCCTTCTTGCTAATCCTACTGAGGATCTCATGCATGTACACCTCTGCTCCTCCATACCATGGATGCCTTATGTCCCTCCACTGCATCCAGAGAAGTCTTAGGACCACGTTTTTGCACCACAGCACGCTTTTATGGAAACATTTAATGGGGTATTATTTAACTGTTTAAAGCCCTTCTTGAGGTCTTTCCGCCCTCTCACGCCCTCATAAAGGACATAGATCACGCCACATGCCATAGCGGCGACGGCTATATAATAGCCATACCTGAACGCGGCCTGTCCCACATAGATTATCCGCACTTCCCTCGCCCCCCTCGGAACTAAATAGGCATTACACATTAGGTTTGCCGGGTAATGTGGTAATTCCTTATCTCCAGCGTAAGCCTTCCATAGGGGATCGTATTTCTCGCAAAGTACGAGCGTGCGGATATCGCTTCCATTAAGGCGAACCATATACTCAACTGGGCTTACGCGCTCATAAACGACCTTTACCTCGTGCTCACTAGGGA
>JAGGXX010000001.1 GCA_021162845.1 Thermoprotei archaeon
AGGGTAAACCATGGTGGATCTATCCGGCCCATGTCTCGTGAAGAGTTCATAAACGGCTCAATTAGGGAACGTCGATTCGTGTTTGGTCAGCTCGTGAGCGTGTTTGATCTATACACATCGTTAACCTCCTCATTGGTCAACGTTCCCTTCAACTGTACGTTAACCCGACTTGACGATGAACTTAAGCCTGATTTCATAGGGATGGATGGGAGCTTCGAGTACGCACCGAGGCTATCCGTTCCAAGTAATTACATAGGTCACGCTAAATTTAAGGAAGGAAAGCTGAATATAGGCGACCTAGTAGCTCAAAGGCCTGATGCCTCTCACGATTTCAGCATAGTGGGAGTGGAGATAGACCCGGATCCTAGTGAGATAAAGCCGGGGATTTCCATTAATGATGTGAGGGTAACCATAAGTTTTAGAAATAGCCTTAATTACATCACATATACAGACAACGTCTTTGTGGAGATCATCCTCGCTTACAAGTACAGAGTTCCCCCCCGTGAGCATGAGTTTACAAGCGAGTTAAGTAGGGTCTCTGGGGTGGTATACAGTTGGAGCGCTCAAAGGAAAAACTTCAGTATGGCCCACCCAGACTCATGCTTTGATTGGGTTATTGATGACTTTTCGCTTCCATCTGAAGAACTACGTACCGATCAGCAGATAACCTCACTGGTCCTGAATATTACTATCGGCCGCCTACTTCGGAAGGATCACGTGGTTCCGATATTAACATCAGAGGGCATCCTTGGTCTCCCTCGATGGTCATCAGTGTTTCCTAAGGACGAATGGGTCTTCACGAAGAACCTCACGTTCACTGTTGGAAGGAAGGGAGCTCCCTCCTCCGATGTAGCCTTTTATGAAACAGTAGTTAAAGAGGATGGGTCCCAGAGCAAGAGACCTGTAGAGGGCCTTAAGGTGACTATATTCAACAGGGATACTAAAACTAGGTTCTCCCTGATCACTTGTTCAAACGGGTGGCTTAGCGAGGCTCCGCCATGGATCGGTAAGAAGAGCGGCGAATATGTTCCCGGGCTTTACATCATCCGTTTTAACAAGGAAGACAAAAGCCTAAGGGAGAAGTATGGCACTACGTTCCTTTATCCGAAGAACGAGATCCGCTTAAGGGTAGATAAGAGCGGCAATATGAAGGTGGAGGCAGCAGCCTCCGTGAAGGTATCAATTAAGGGTAAGAAGCTCAACATAACCCTAATGAGCATAGTAAGCTTCGACAACTATATCAAGAGCTCAGTGATCTCCTTCTTGAGGGCTACAGGTCTCGTTTTAGAAACGGATCTAAGCATGTTGGCTGGCCTCAACACGCTTTATGGGACTGGTAACAGCGAATTCGATCCAGCTAATAAAGTTATAAAGATATGGCGTCCAGCAGATGAACAGTTCGCGGAAGTGATCGATCCTAGGACGAGAAAAGTCATCCCAGTGGACTTCCAAACCGTCTTCCATGAATGGGGACATGCAGTAAAGCACATACTTCTTCCGGACCCTTGGGCTAAGCTAGGCGGGGAGCACGCGAACCCAGCTGTGCCATCATCCCTAGAGTTGGCTTACGATGAAGGTCATGCTGAGTTCTTCGCCTGCCTCCTCATAGATTATTGTCAGGTAGAATCCTCACCTCACGATAGATACATGAGTGGATACAAGGGGCCCCATAAGCAGGCTAACATGATAGAGGGCAGGATAGCTGGCTTCTGGCTATCCCTTAACGGCCTCGAGAAAAAGCCCGCTGATCCCATTATAGCCGTTAAGGCATACGAGGACTTCCTCAGGACATCCCTAGTATTTCAGAGGATATTCTATGAAGGCACTCAGAGGTCCCCGACGACCCCAGAGGATTGGAAGAGGACGTTCGATGAATGGAGGTTCTGGATTAGAAGTGGGGTCTATAAGAGGCCCCCCAGGACGATAGAGGAATGGATATACATGAGGATCGCCATAGCCAAGGACCTAAAGGAGATTCAAGGAATACTGAGCTGTGCGAAGGAAAGGGGCTTCAACTTACCTAAGTTGTCATATCCTAACATGATAGAACATGGTAAAGTCTCCGGAAAGCCTTACCTGATGATAGGCTTCGTCAACGTATACCCTCCAGCGATCCAGACGCCGTACTTCACATTGAAGGGATCCGAGGATATAGGCGTGGCCATACTGAGTGAGGGGGATAGAATAGAAGGTACGGGCAGCGATAAGAGGGAGGAATTCCTCAAATCCGGCGGTGGATCCGTGATAAGGATAGATCCAGTGGACCTGAGGATAATCGCTAAGGAGGATGTGCTCGGGGGTAGTACCTTAGTTATTAAAAAGGATTCCTTTGAGCTCGTGAACCCAGGAACTCTTCATGTGGGTAGCCATGGCATCCCAATCTTGGTGACGACAAAAAGCGGGGAGAAGAAGGTCATTATATTATCCCGTTCCGAAGTGGAGGTAGTCGCCAAAGGAAGACATGTCCTGGTTAACGTCTTCGAAGGCCATGTTGACGTGAATAGTTCGAGGGATCACGTCAAGGTCACGGGAGGAAGTTATGTAGAGGTGGCAGACGACGGAAGCATAAGCGAGGTACAGCCAATAGAGGAGGGAAATAAGTGGTGGGAGGTGAACGTGGCGTCTCAGGGATATATGACCACGGTACAGAGCCTCACCCTATATAAGGTAACGGGGTCAGAGGAGGGAGCCGAGGAATCCAGCGTATTCACTTATGAGGATGAGTACGTAATAGCTGTCGTTAAGGTAATAAGCGGCGTTAAAGGGGATGAGCTTAAGTGGATCTTCAGGGGACCGAACGATATAGTGTTCGAGAGCACATATACCTTGGAGAAGAGCGGCGATGGGGAGTATTACAGTGTGTTAGACTTGTATAACTATGCTGAAGAGGAGGTCATAGGTTCGTGGATCGTGGCGATTTATGTGAATGGAAAGGAAGTGCATACTGTGACATTTGAGGTAAGGGGGACGGTAAGACCTCATAACATCATGGCAGTGGTAGAGAGCATCTTCTGCAAAAAGGTCGAAAATGGAAGACCCGAAGACATAACAGATACTTTCACTACAGATGAGAAGGTGTTCTCCTATATCAAGGTCGAGAATGCTTCTGAAGGGGATGAGGTAACATGGGTCTTCCAGGGTCCTAGCGGTGTAAATAGGACTGTATCGTGCACGTTAGACTGGAGTGGAAGCGGATATTGTTATGCCGTACTGGATTTAAGGGAACTTAGCTCTGAGGACATAACTGGCTCGTGGAGAGTTTCCGTCTACGTAAATGGGGAAGAAGTGCTAGAGGACTACTTCCAGGTTGTCCAAAAAGAAGGATGCCTCATAGCCACTGCGACTTATGGTTCCGAGCTCGCAGGGGAGGTTCAGTTCCTTCGGAAGTTCAGGGACGATATGGTCATTACCACATTTGCGGGAAGGAACTTCATTAGCGTGTTCAATGCCTGGTATTACTCCTTCAGCCCAACGATAGCGGGCTTTATAGCTCGCCACTCGATCTTAAGGGCCTTAATGCGAATCATTCTATATCCGCTGATAGGCATATTACACTTATCGTATGAGGTGTATGAAGTGTTCAAGGTTAACGCGGAGATAGGGATAATACTAGCTGGAACGATCGCGAGCTCGCTAATAGGTTTAGCTTATTTCTCCATGCCATTAGCAGGGCTCTTGGTCTTAATGGGATGGCTGAAAAGGAAGGCGGTACGTCTCGGAAGGCTTAAGCCCCTCGTCCCTCTGTGGGTGTTGAGCATACTTTCAATGGCATTAGGCGAGTTCCTCAGGTTACCATTACTCATGATGATATCTACGTCTTCATTCGTATTAAGCACATTGTTCTCTTCTGCATTAATCATAGCCGTGAAGATAGCGGAGCGGGCTCTGCATTAAGCTGTTAGTATCGATCCTCTTTTTATCTTCCATAAAAAGGGAATAACTCCCCTTATCTTAACACTTATTTAAGGGGATGAGTCCGTAAGCCCTCTATGATCTCTATTCGGTTCCTAGGCATAAAATGAAGTATTATTTTTGTTCATTTAAGTGTTTGAAATATTTAATAAATTATGTAAGTTTAAAATTTAAATGCGTTTAATCAGCTTTCCTGAAAAGCTATAGCCCTATCCTAAGACCGCCCGCCTTAAGTCCACATTTCCCTTTGTCGAGCTGGGCTATGGGCTCTCCTAACGCCCTTCGTATCCTGCTTTCACGTAATTATGATGGCCCTTAATAGTTTCGGGCCCATAACTCTTAATAATCAGAGATTTAATATCGTGATCCCATGGCTCTAAAAGTGGAAGTAGATAAAGATGCGTGCATAGCCTGTGGCCTTTGCTGGTCTTTATGTGGTGATGTCTTCGAGCAGGATCCGGAGACCGGTAAAACTAGGATAACGGCACAGTACATAAAGCAGGATGATCCCTCTAAATCTACAGGCGAGGTACCCGATGAACTATCCGGTTGCGTTAACGATGCCGCAGGATCGTGTCCCGTTAACGCTATCAAGGTCTCCTAAATTCAGGGTCTCCGATCCCATTAGAATGCAGCTTTGTTCTTTTTCTCCTAATTAGCACGGTAGGCTTCTTTTACCTTTATACAGTGAGGGCATCCTAAGGACTACATCGTCCCTCTACATTAACTAAAGCATAAAAGGAAGTTCATCCCCTTTCTTCCTGGGGCCGAGAGGTGGTGAGGGGCCTGGGGGGCTAGCCCTCCCCTGCCCCGCACCGGCGGGGTCCGCAAAAGGGCTTATGGCGGGGGCCGTAACCTCCGGGGAGAGATGAGCCGAAGCATATGGGCGTCCATGTATCCGTCCATGAATCTCCGTCCCGTGGGGTCATTGGAGGCCGATAGGCTCTCCGGAGGGAGGGCCGAATCGGCCTTGCCGGCCGAACCGGGTTAGGCCCGGAAGGGAGCAGCCCTAAGGCCGGACAATGACGTTCACGGGGGTGCGGGGAGGAGATCGGGCATGGGCGACTCATATGTGTAGGCTCATCCACCCCGGGGGGTGGCTCACCACCCGGGAATTCCGATATTCCTTGCTAGCCTGCATCCATGACAAGGGCTTTCGATAGTGGGCAAACTACATAGAGGACAAGGCATATGTTCGCTCCTCATTAGGGTATTAATCCTCTCAGTGACCCTAATTACACTAAAGAAGACGCCATCGCTCCTCTCTAACTTCCTTAACTCTTGCTGGCTCTCCATCTCCTCGTTATATTTCATGAAGGGGCACTCATATGCCCTCACCTCTGGATATACCGATTCGGCATATGCCCTCACCTCCTTTCTCAGAAGATACATGAAGGGGGTCTTCAGGGGGATGAATCCCCGAGATGTATATGCTTCTTCGTCTATCAGCACTCGAAGTATGGGGCGCTCCCCACGAAATAGAAGCGAGAGCGCATATCCGGCTTCATCATCGGCCAATCGCGGTAATGCGATCTTCGTGGCTTCGACTCTCTTAGCTTTTTCCTGTATGAGTTTCATCTCAAGGCTACGACAGAGATGACATATATCATTAGAAGGAAGCCCTTGATCCTCTAGTAATCCCACTAAGTCGTGTAACCACATCCCATAGGCTTCATGAAGGCTGCCATACACTATGTCCACGGGCACTTCCCGTAATGCATCACTTACGGTGGGCTCATCGGGCTCCTTCTTGACAAGGAGGACCGTTAGCTTAGCCTGAGGATACTCCCTTTCAATTCGTGCTAGGAGCTCTACAAGGGCTATATTCTCCTTCTTGTTACTTATTGAGAGAAGTATGTGGTCCTTAGGATTAAACATCTTAAAGTGAGCTATAGCGCGTCGTATCCTATTGAGCATTCTCCTCCTCAAGCATTGAAGGCATAAGGCTTCACGCCCATCGGTAGCTATGAAGACAGCGTCTCTCTTCTTGCACTGGGTACACTTCATTTTAGTCCCGGAACTTTTATCCGGAGTTTAGTCTTATATATTGCGTGAATACGTGATGAGGGGTAAGAAGCCTGTTAGGATTAGCGATAGGGTACAGGTCGTTTACGATGAAACGCGGTGGAGGCTATTAAGTAAGCTTAGGGAGAAGTCCATAAGGATAATGAAAGCGTTGGAAAGGGAAGGCCTCACATCGATAGTGCATGGAAGCGTCGCCAGAGGAGATGTCACTCGCGAAAGCGATATAGACGTCTTCATACCCGTCTGCGTACCGCCTTATAGGGTGGAGCTGGCCCTCTATAGGGCTGGCTTCAGCGTATATTTTAAGGAGATATCACAGGCCACGCCCCGTCATGCGATAAAGGGACATATATACCTAGATGAGCTAACGATAATCACGTTCCCTTTAACTGATCTAACCCCCCTAGAGAGGGAATTCTATAAGTTCGGGGGAGAGCTCACCCTCGAGGAACTCTTAAAGGGCAAAAGGGTTCCGGGAGTCGATAAGCGGCTTATGCTGATCGAACCCAAGCCCTATGGTCATGATGAGATAAGCGTCATTGGTAGGGAATCCGAAGTGGCCAGGATCCTTGGAGTATCTATCGATATAATTAAAGAACGCGTCTTCATATTGACTAAGAGGGACGAAAAGGGCCGAACTGGAGTATACATAAAGAGGGCACTAGCGCCAGATGAGCCCTTTGAAAGCGCACTTAGGAGGCTAGCCATAGATTATCCCATTATAAGGAGAAGGCTTAAGGGCCTTACGTGGCTTTGATCGCATATCTTAATAAGGCCACTATGCCTCCTAAATTCCTTAACGTGGGATAAAGTTCGGCTTTAGGACTCAACAAGAGGATCTTACCCCCATACTCGTCGACAAGCTCCATTATGCTCACCAGCCTATTGCTAATTGCTGGATTTTTAAGCATAACCTCACCTACGACAAGTATATCTACGGCCCCCATTTCAGCTGCTTCCTGAACCTCATCAATTCCATAGGCTATCCTAGCATTACCCCGTCCTATCCTAGCTAAAGCCTCTTCTAATGCTCGTTGTGCCTCCGCTAGCTCACACTCCCTCAGTACCTTCAGCCCTGCACCTCTTCTTATGACCTCATATACCCCGCTTTCATCGCTTGATGTGACGTCTTCAACGAA
Source organism: Thermoprotei archaeon (assembly GCA_021162845.1). Classification (GTDB taxonomy): domain Archaea; phylum Thermoproteota; class Thermoprotei; order QMSL01; family B3-G16; genus JAGGXX01. Next base: position 7,077 of record JAGGXX010000001.1, read on the forward strand.
GATCCTCAGGTTGGGATTTAGCCCCGAAAGTATTTTGTGAAGCCTAGTCTTAGCTAGCCCTGGCCCCGCTATGATGACGTTCTTGACGTTTTCCCTCCGGGCAAGATTTAGGACGTTCTCTGCTACGGACTTTAAGAAGGCTGTTATCGCCTGATCCCTGACACCGACTTCCCTCTTGCCTGGAATAGTCGTACTCCTCCTTTCAATTATCTCAACGCCCACGTCGTGTAGTAGAGCTATGGTGGCTTCGTCGTAATCCACGCTCACTATGAGAGCCCTTTCCCTCCTCTTACTCAAGCGCTTTAACCGTTTGATCTCGAAGTTAGTGATGGCCTGCTTTATTATCCGTATCCTAGTCCCCATTCCTACCGTCAACGTATGATACCTGCCCTTTACGGGTAGCCATTCAGGTGCCTCAATTATCCTGCCCCTCACCCTAAGAGCCCCTCTGAACCCTGATATTTCGGTGTCCTCAACCTCTATCCCTAGGTAAACCCTTAACCTATTCCCTCTATCCGGCCTCTTCCCTCCTTCCCTCTCAGGTTTCACATGGCGTAAGCTCCATGAGTAGACGTGGTCCCCCCTCTTTATAAAGAGGCCCAGGAAGTGTAGATCTTCGAAACACTCCGGTATTAGTTCAAAGCTATTGTGCTTTAGATCTGCTTCGAGTATCCTCATGGCTGGGACACATGCCATAAGGCGGAAATACTTAATTAATCTGTTGCGTCCGGAATATCAGGGAAGGAACGAAGCATGGGAATATGAGGGTCCTTAGACTCAAGGATAATGCTGAGGTTTGCATCCGGGAGGTCTCGCTCGGTGATTTAAGTGAGGTCTATGAGATAGAGAAGCTCTCGTTTAAGGATCCATACCCCCTCGATTTACTTCATACGTTTGCTGTTCTTAACTCGGATACGTTCCTCGTAGCGGTAAAGAATGGGAGGGTAGTCGGATACGTAATCGGCGTGCTTAGATGGGATGTGATAGGGCACATACTCAACATAGCCGTGCATCCATGTTATAGGCGCAAAGGTTTAGGAGAACTGCTTATGAGGGAGATTATGGACGTTTTCAGGAAAAAGGGAGCTCGTGTCTTCAGGCTAGAGGTTCGTGTCAGTAACTTAGCCGCTCAAAGGCTTTACGAAAAGCTGGGCTTTAAGAAGGAATATACGATACCAAATTACTATAGCGATGGTGAAGCTTGTTATGTCATGTTCAAGAGGGATTAGAGAGCTCGGAGAGGGCACGCTTTACGTAGGCGAATTACCCGAAGGATGCAAGCTCTGTCTCAAAGGGGGCAAATTAGTTCTCTTCATAACAGGTCTATGTAATGAGCGGTGCTGGTACTGCCCTGTAAGTCGTCTAAGGAGGAAGGACGTTATATACGCCAATAATAAGCCGGTAAGGCGGTTTAAGGACGTGATAGAAGAAGCCCTACTAATGGACGCGGAAGGGACTGGGATAACGGGAGGGGAGCCCCTTCTCGTTAAGGAGCGCCTCATAGAGTTCATACGTGCCTTAAAAAGACACCTAGGGGAGGATCATCATATACACCTGTACACTAACGGCCTCCTAGTCACGAGACCGCTTTTAAGAGAGCTTAGGAACGCTGGGTTAGACGAAATCCGTATACATCCCCTCTCCACAGACGTTCTCCTGAAGATCCCCTGGGCCCGTGAACTTGGGCTTAAAGCTGGAATCGAAGTACCAGTGATACCGGGTCAAGAGGACTTCTATCATAAGCTCTTAATGAAGGCCGAGAGACTAAAAGCCGACTTCGTAAACCTGAACGAATTAGAATTCTCAGAGAGCAATTGCATGGCGTTAAGGCTACGTGGCTTCTCACTAAAGCCCAGCTCACAGGTAGCTGTGGCGGGTAGCGAGGAGTTAGCGTTAGAGATCCTAGAGTGGGCACGGGATAACACATCACTTAACGTGCACTACTGCGCGGCTAGCGTCAAGGATGCCGTGCAATTCAAGGAGAGGCTTAAGAGGATCGCCCGTAAGGTCAAGCGCCCTCATGAAGAGGTTGATGAAGAGGGCCTATTAGTCAAGGGAGTCATATACCTAGACGGCGCTAACCCTAGAGTTATCGAACGGATTCTCAAGGAGCTCAAGGATGAGCTATCGAGGGGACGAGTGCTCCTAAACGTAAGGGAACGACGCCTGGAATTCCACCCCTCGCTTTTGGAGAGCATACTGGGCCTGAACTTATCTAAAGACATCAGGCTGGGCATGCTTAGGGAATATCCGGATAGACACCTTGAAGCTGAATTCCTCCCGATTGATTTGTAAAAAGGCTTACCTGCATGAGTGGAAAGCTTAATTCTGGGTGATCTAACCTATCAAATTAAGGTGTGCGTTTTGCCAAGTACGGGTACCGTGCGATTCTGGCTTCTTGATGCCTCATATGAGGTAGTGGGTAAAATACCCGAAATCCGCCTATGGGGCGTGACGGATGACGATCTGAGGATAGTGGTTATTGATCGTAGCTTCCGGCCCTACTTCTACGTCCTTCCACAAGACGATGTGAGCCCCCAGGAGCTCCTAAAGAGGTTAAATGCCGAAATTCACGGTAAACGGCCCGTCTTAAATATGGAGATCGTTGAAAAGAAGTATTTTGGTAAACCAGTCAAAGTCATTAAAGTTACATGTCTGATACCCGCAGATGTCCCTAAGTATCGTGAACTCTTCAGGACGCTGAAGGGCGTGGAAGATGTCTTGGAAGCCGATGTAAGGTTCTACATGCGCTACATAATCGATCATCAGCTGAGGCCGTGTGGTTGGCATGAGGTCAAAGTAAGGCCCCTTCCTAAGAATAAAAACTGGCATGTTGATGCGGTATACGAGGCCCTGGAACCCCCAAAACCTATAGAGTACGACAGGCTACCCAGACTGAGGATATTAGCGTTTGACATAGAGTGTTATAACCCGAAGGGCACGCCTAAACCTGAGAGGGATCCCGTGATAATAATAAGCCTCATGACAAGCGAGGGTGAGAAGAAACTCCTAACGGCTAACGACTATAACGATATCTTATTGCTCAGGGAATTCGTCGATTTCGTTAAATCATATGATCCGGACGTGATCATAGGCTATAATAGCAATAGGTTCGATTGGCCCTACCTCATAGAGAGAAGCAAGAAACTGGGCGTTCGGTTAGCGGTATCCAGGGCGAATTCGTCGCCCGCTCCTAGCGTATATGGCCATTACTCAATTGTGGGAAGAGCTAACGTCGACCTTTATGATTTCGCGGAAGACATGTACGAAATAAAAGTCAAGACGCTCGAGAATGTGGCCGACTACTTAGGGGTGATGCCGAAGGATAAGCGCGTGCTGATAGATGGGATAGAAATATACAAGTACTGGGATGATCCCAATCTCAGGAAGACCTTGTTCGAATACGCCCTTCAGGACGTGATGAGTACATATGGCATAGGGGAGAAAGTACTCCCCTTCGCAATGCAGCTGGCCAGCCTGGTCGGTCTAACGCTTGATCAAGTCGGCGCAGCGAGTGTCGGCTTCAGGGTAGAGTGGTATCTCATGAGGGAGGCTTATCTTCAAGGAGAACTAGTACCCAATCGCATAGAAAGGCCATATGCGCCTTATAAAGGGGCCATAGTGCTTGAACCTAAGAAGGGCGTTCATGAGAACATAGCGGTTCTAGACTTCAGCTCTATGTACCCTAACATAATGATATCCAAGAACATATCCCCTGACACCTATGTGCCACCAGAGGAGGTGGATGATCCCTCGAAGTATAACATAGCACCAGAGGTAGGACATGCCTTCAGGAAGGAGCCACCGGGCTTCTACAAGAGGGTGCTAAGCAAACTCCTGAACTTTAGGAGGCAGATAAAGGAGGAGATGAAGCGCTACGACCCTCAGAGCGTAGAGTATAGGATACTGGATGAACGCCAGCGTGCGGTAAAGGTCATAGCCAACGCTTGTTACGGGTACGCTGGCTGGGTGGGCGCTAGGTGGTATAAGCGAGAGGTCGCAGAGGCGACTACGGCATGGGGCAGGGAAACCATAAAGGAGACCATAAAGCTAGCCAAGGTCCTAGGGCTCAAGGTGATATACGGCGACACGGATAGCATTTTCGTCGAATATGATAAAGAAAAGGTTGAAAAGTTTATAGAGGCCGTAAAGGAGCGCTTTAACTTGGAGATAAAGCCGGACAAGGTGTACGTAAGGGTGTTCTTCACCGAGGCTAAGAAGAGGTATTGTGGCCTCCTCCCTGATGGTAGAATAGATGTAGTCGGTCTAGAAGCGGTCAGAGGCGATTGGGCTGAGATAGCTAAGGAAGTTCAGGAACGAGTATTAGAGATAATCCTCAAAGAGGGATCCCCATGGAAAGCGGTTGAATACGTGCGGAGCATAGTGGATGCGTTGAGGGCAGGTAAGGTGCCCATAAGCAAGCTCATAATATGGAAGAGCATTACCAAGGGCTTCGAAGAATATGAAGTTAGGGCAGCACATGTCGTAGCAGCTAAACGCCTCGTTAAAGCCGGTTATAAGCTTGAGATTGGGGAGAAGATAGGATACCTCATAATTAAAGGCCCTGGGAAATTAGCGGATAAGGCATGGCCCTACGTGCTCGTTAAGGATCCGGAGCAGATAGACTACGAATACTACATAGAAAGGCAAGTTCTACCTGCGGCCCTGAGGGTCTTACGGTACTTCGGCATAAGCGACAACATACTTCTCTCGGGACATAAACAAGCTACCCTCTTCGACTTCTTAGGTGGAGCCTAATGGATGAGATCTCGCACTTCCTCGATCTCTTAAGTAAGCTAGGTCCCGATGTGATGAGTAGATTGAAGTCAGCGGGCGAGGTCACGGTGGTACATCATGACGATGCGGACGGGATAACTAGCGCAGCGATCTTAGAATGGCTACTCGATGAGAATAACATAGATTCTAAGCTCATATGCCTTGAAAAGACGTTTCCTCAGATATTATCGAGGCTTGAATCCGAAGAAGGCGTGCTCGTCTACTTGGATCTGGGCTCCCCTCATGCCAAGCTGATATCCAAGCTGAATAGGGGGCGAGACTTCATAATGATCTTAGATCATCACGATCCAGAGAAGGTCGATGACCCGAAAATCCTAAACATAAACCCCGAACTCTACGGTATAAGCGGAGAGAGCGAGGCCTCAGCATCCGCTGTGGTATACGCATTAGTCAGGGCGATCATAGGAGAGGCCAAGGGGGAGTTAGCAAAACTAGCGCTCATAGGAGCCGCGGAGATCCCAGGTGAAATAGCAGGGCTCAACGAATTAGCGCTCAGGGACGCATTAAGTGCTGGCTTGGTAAAGCGAAGGGCCTTGAGGAGAAGGATCGATTACGCCGTAGTGGAGGGTGGCCGTTTGATCAGTAGGTCTGAGTTATCCAAGAGGCTCACCATATTGGGCTCAGTTGGTTACTATAGGAATGGGCCGCAAATGGCCTTAAAAGCATGTCTGGAAGGGTTCTCCCCAGCTATAAGCTCGTTATACAAGAAGCTAGAAGAGGAAAGGAAGCGCCTATATAGGGAGGCCCTTACACGACTGAGGGAAGGGGGCTTTCATACGACCACTAACGTACAATGGTTTCATCTAGGCGATCTATTCCTCAACGTGGGTTCTAAGGTCCTAGGCACGTTTGCTAGCTACGTGATGCATAGGGGCATGTCGAGGAGGGATAAATATTTGGTAGGTTTCATGCACCTTAACCCGAAGATCCCCGGCTTAGGTGAATTAGAAGGCGAATACTCCAAGGTATCTGTAAGGACCCCTGATCAACTCGCGGCTATGATAAGGAGTAAGAGAATGCCTTCCTCCGCCGAGGTCCTATCTCATGTGTGCTCCCTTCTGGGCGGCTTCGGAGATGGACATGATTATGCGGCTAGTGGTATAATCCCCAGAGGGAGAGAACGCGAGCTGATAAGGAGAATGAATCGTAGAGTAGAGCAATATGCCGCCAAGAGCAAAAAGGGGAGGGCATCACTTGATGAATTCTTCTAGTAAACCTTAACGTTCCCTAGAGAGATCCCCAAATGTCAGTATAGCTATATTGGTCGGTATCTTGCTTAAGGCGCCTACCCTAACCCCCACTAAATAACGTACTCCCTTTTCGGCAGCCACATCTACGAGGCGTTGAGTGATTATGCCGTCGAATACTATCGCGTATGCCCTATCTAGTTTCCTGACCGTGTCAACTAGATCCCTTACAGGCACCCTCTGAATTACGTTCCATCCATCATCGATTATCAGCGCCTCTAGGGTTCCCTTTAGGTTATTCACTTCGGCGAGTAATTCCTTCGGTAGTTGCATGAATATCTCGTGTCTACTCACAGCACGCCCTTTACCACGTTCTATCATGGTGAGGTACTCCTGTGCTGACATGCGGTTCTTAAGGCACTTCGCTATTTCCTTCCCTGTGAGATCCTCGACTTCCTTCCCGTTAGGAGCTCTAGCCACGTAATCTATATCTGCAGTTTGAAGTAATTCCCTGAGGACTAATTCGCCCCCTCGATCTCCATCTACAAATGCCGTGGTTATTTTGTTCTTCGCTAGGTTTATTATGGTCTTTGGAATCCTAGTAGCGCCCCCGAGGGCTATTACGTTTCGGTATCCATGCTTAACTAAGTTGATGACGTCCGCTCTGCCTTCTACTATTATCAGCTCGTTGCTCTTATCTACGTCAGGACCTGCTGGTAATCCTTCAGGTCCATACTTTATCACCTCTACCGCCCTTACAGCCTTCAATACCTCCTCTACTATCTTCCTAGTCTCGGGCATGTCCTCCCTTTCCCATTTTATGAGCAGCTCCTTCGCTCTATCGATTATCCACTTGCGCTTCTTAGCCCTGAGGTCCTCTATATCCTCCGTTCTTACCTTCGCGTTATAAGGGCCTACTTTATCTATCGTTTCAAGCGCAGCGGCTATCAGTACCGTCTCTACCCTATCCAGGCTTGAGGGTATCACTATCTTCCCTAATGTCCTGCCGTTCCTGCGCTCTAGCTCAACTTGTATCCTCCCTATCCTCCCGCTTTTTTGTAATTCCCTTAAGTCGAGCTCAGATCCAAGCAACCCCTCTGTCTGACCAAAGATAGCTCCTATGACATCCGGTTTATCGACAATGCCGTCAATTTCTATGGAAGCGTAGACTACGTACTTAGCCGTAGTAGCGACTCCGCCCATATAATACACCTCATGATCATAATATCGCCTAATCTGTGAGGGTAAAGGGAAATGTGGTAATTATTCCTTTTCCTGATCCAGGCGTATTTTAATTCCCATGGCGTCGGCTACACGCCTTAGGAGATCCCTAGCTTCAGCGGATGAAGTGAAATGCTGCCTTATGCTCCTCAACTCCTCGATTAACGCCTCAGCCGTGGCCCTTTTAAGATCGAGAGGATGTAGCTCGCCCTTCACATACATCGAAACTAGCTCTTCATAGCTCTCGATAACAAGTGGCCCCCCGTATTTCTCGGGGCGATCTACGAATAGCGTGAACGAGGGCTTGCTGAAGAGCAATAGCCTATTTATCTCGATCACGGGATTTCCCTCTATCTCCTTAGGCGGGCAGTATGCCTTTCTTATCTTCTCCCTGATCGCATCTGGCGGGTCATGAACGAAGATACAGGAGTGGGGCTTGCTTTTGCTCATCTTCGCCCCTATCGCCTCCTCCTCACTAGAAGATGCTCCTCTCTTTCTTGGACCCTGGAGCCCCATGAGTAATGGCGTATGTATGGCCACGGGCTTCTTGAAGCCAAGCTTAGGCGCGACCTCCCTAGCCAGGACATGTGCCTTTCTCTGATCCATTCCTCCTAAGGCTAGGTCTAGGTCCAAGTAGAGTATATCCGCCACCTGCATGCAGGGGTATATGAGCTTTGAGAAGTCAAGCGCTACTTCGCTTTCCCGTCTTCCCATTATCGTTATGGCCCGTTTTACGCGGGCTAGGGAAAGGGACTTCGCTACTCTTAAAACCAGCTTCCAGTAATCAGAATCGCTGATAAGTTCCTCGGCATTCACGAACTTCACTTTCCTCACGTCAACCCCTGCTCCCTCCAGGAAGTGCCTCGTGTACCTAGCAGCTGCCTCTATAACCCTTATATCTCCTCCAAGTTTGTCGTTTATCCACGCATGCCAGGTCGCCGCGAGGGCTATCATATCTAGGCCACTTTCGAGCAAATCTTGAAGCTTCCTGGCCCATATGAGCCATCCTATGTGGATCAGGCCTGAAGGCTCAAAGCCTATGTAGCCTTTACCGCCCTTCCTAAGTAGGGATGCCAGTTCATCCTTGGTTAGGACTTCTTCCACATTTCTTAATACCCTCTCTAGGCTCAAGATCCCCTCCTCGCTAGATAGTAAACGATTCGCCTGGCTTAAGCACCCTTACCTCTACTTCGGGCTTAATCCATCTTAATGCTTTCTTAAATTCCTCTGGGTTAGCCTTTATTTGAGGGAATGTACCATAATGCATCGGTACTACTACGCGGGGATTGAGCACCTGTGTAGCTATCACGGCTTCTCGTATGTCCATCGTGAAATGCCCCCCTATGGGTAGCATGGCTACGTCAATCCTATTTAACCTACCGATGACCTCAAATTCATTGGTAAACCCCGTATCCCCTGCATGGTATATGACCTTTCCGTCCCTAAGCCTTATCAGGAAACCAACGGGAACGCCATGCTTACAGCTATGAAGCGCCGGTGTTAGCTTATACTTAATTCCATCGACATCCATCCACCCACCTATATTGGCTCCTACAGCGTTCTTCACGCCCTGTCCACGCACATACTCCGCAAGGTCATAAATTGCAATGATCTTGGCATCGTCTCTCTTAGCTAAGTCTATGGCATCACCGAGGTGATCCCCGTGATCATGGGTAACTAGGATATGCTCTAACTTAGGTACCTCTTCAAGTCCGATGGGGCATTGAGGGTTCCCCCTTATCCAGGGATCTATTATTATCCTTATCTCATCCTCTATGAGGAAGCAGGCATGGCCGAGCCAGGTTATTTTAGGCATCCTCCCTCCCCAAGGCTTAACTTGAGCGCTTACATGTAATTAAGTGTTAACATAGAGGGATCCTCCATGCTCTCGGACGAGGAAGTAAAGCTTTACTTAAGGGCCGGAAGGATAGCCGGGAAATCCCTACTTTATGGAATGGAGATAATCCATGAGGGTATGCCCGTTATCGAGCTATGCGAGAAGATAGAGGGCATGATCGTGAAGTTAGGAGGTCAGCCTGCCTTTCCGTGTAATATCTCGATAAATGACGTGGCGGCCCATTACACATCGCCCCCCGATGACGACTTAACGGTACCTAAAGGATCCCTAGTGAAGATAGATGTCGGAGTTCACGTAAATGGCTATATAGCCGATACTGCAGGTACCGTGGCGTTTAGACCTGAGCATGAACGGTTGATGTTAGCTTCCAAGAAAGCCCTGGAAGCCGCTTTAACTGCTATCAAGAGTGGCGTTTCCCTTGGTATGATAGGCACAATTATAGAAAGAACGGCACGCGGATATGGGTTTACGACGATAAGGAATCTAACTGGACATAAGATAAAACCTTGGATCTTACACGCTGGGAAAAGCGTACCTAATGTATCCACGATGACCTTAGAGCGCATGAAGGAAGGAGAAGTATATGCGATCGAACCGTTCCTAACTCCTGGCAAAGGCTTTGTAGTTGAGGAAGACCGAACGTACATATTCAGTTATGCGGGAGGCAAAGCTAAGGGCTCTAAGGAACGTGCTCTCCTTCACGCGATATGGAGCCGCTTCAGATCCCTTCCGTTTTGCGAGAGATGGCTCATTAAGATAGCTCCTGAAAACTCTGATGTACTTCAAGCCTTACGTAGGAAACGTCTGCTCTACGAATATCCAGTGTTAAGAGAAGCCGGTAGGGGCATCGTAGCACAGTGGGAGCATACCGTGATAGTGACTAAAAAAGGCTCAATAGTGACGACTGCTATCGAGTGAGCGGCTTTGCGATTTCTACATCATAAATCATATCTATGTACAGCTCCCCGCCGCAGGAACAGGTGCCCATCCTCTTAAGGACGTAATCTCCCTCCTGGAAGTCCCTCTCCATTTTATAATCGCATTGCATACACCTGATGACCGTGATCGTCTTCCTAGCAGGCTTCGTCCTCCTGCTGAATTTCGGTAAATAGGAGAGGGCCAGGAACACCAATAGTAAGGAGAATATTATCAGTTGCTGTAAGCGCATATCGTGAAGAGAGGGGCTTATAGTGACTAAGGCTAACATAGCCCCTATGATCATGAAGATGGCCGTTAATAAGATCCTCATGACTCTCTCCTTCATACCCCTCCCTCTATTGAGCGATACCCATGGAGTTACCGATGCCCGCTATCAAGACCACATCGCCTATATTAGTTCTGTTCCTCACGATCTCCTTTATTCGCTCGATTACTAAATCCGCTGCTTCGGCTATCTCCTTCTTCATCGTGGTGATGGCTTCTTCGAGGCTCTCTTTGACTATTATCGAGTCCAAGGGAATCTTATACCTAGTGGCGACTTCCTCTATCCTCAGCTTCTCGGGCCCCGGATCCCCTATGGCCGCTCCTATGCCTTCGACTATCTCTCCGCTTTTCTCCCCCTCCAATCTCAGCGCCGCATCTATCATTATTATCCTGCCAACCTTGCCCCTCTCCTCCTCCACTATTCTCTCGATGATCTTACCTGGTCTCCCCACTTCCCCGCCAGGACCTAACGCCTTAATTACTATAAGCCTTCTTCCTTCGAAGGGCACTTCTGCTATGACGGTATCGTCCTCAATCCTCTTCTTTTCAGCCTGAAGTAACAATTTACTGGCCACGAGCGCTCCTATGCCATCCCCTATGGGCTTTCCATGGGCGAAGGCCTTTAAGGCGCTGAAGTACGCCTCAGCACTCTTCATTATCTGAGGAAGTAGCATCTCCAATTGCATTATCATGTAAATGCTCTTCGTCTTTCTGCCTAATATCGAATAATGCCTCGTAAACCGATAGAGCGTGTTAAGGGCTACAGACGCCTCTACCATGTTGCTTATATTACGGATCATTATGTCATCAGCTCTAGGAGCTAAGCTCGTCACTATCTCCCTAAGCTTATCCTTTTGTAGGTTAAGGAGATGCTCTAGCCTCCTTATGACACCAAATGGGTCTCTTTCCACAGGGCTTATGACGTAGAATTCCAGTAGCTCGTTAATTTTCTGAATTAGGTCATGCCTATTATTGCCGTTTTCCCTGAAAGTCCTCAACAGCAACATCTTGGAGTCATTGACCATCTTCTCCAATCTCCTGAGCGCCCTGCTGATCTCCTGTAACCAGAAGTAGACCTGGATCCTCTGATTAAAGAGTATGAGGAAGAAGAAGAGGAGCGTACTAACTATATAATATATAGAAGACCATTGATCTGAAGGAGCTCCGTTCACTAGAATTTCCCCTCTGACCCAAAGTGGAATAGTGCATCATACTTATATAAATTAGTCACGCTTGTTCGCCTCCGTTAAGTCAGCGAGCTTAGGGGATCCCGATGGCATGTAAGCTCTTCTCCCCTTACAGTGATTCAAGTCCTCTTCGTTGCTACAAGCGACCGATCTAGCTCCTCTAGGGTAACCCTAAGCGAAATCTCCACGACCTTGAGCATTACGTCAAATGGTAGCGAGGGAGCTACGTCCTTTTCGGCAGCTTGTCTAAGTTCATAAGGCAGGTGCACAAATCCCACCTTCGTGTTCAAGCCTAGCCTAACCGTATTGTGTAACGCCGCATAGAATACTAAGTTACAGAGGTACGTGCCAGCGCTATATGAAAGGGAGGCAGGTATTCCTGCCTCCCTGAGCCTGATTAATATATCCCTCGTAGGTATCGTGGCCATATACGCTAACGGACCATCCTCATATATCGGTACATCGACTGGCTTATCTCCATCATTATCAGGTTTCCTGAAATCCATGAGATTAACGGCTATTCTCTCTATCCTTATGACAGGTGAAGAAGGTGCGAGGCCTGTGCCAAGGAACACGCTGGGCTTTAGCTCCTCCATCATCTTCTCAACTAAACTTATGGTCCTACGATAAGCTACGGGTAATACGACGCCGACTATAGTTTCGCCGCATATCCGCTTTCCATTCAACGCCTTAGCTACCTCACCAGAAGGATTATATCTCTCTTTACCAAAGGGCTCAAAGCCTGTAAGGATGATGGGCATACACATCTCCCCTCATGGTTTAAGAGATATCACTATGTAACTGGCTTACTCACGGAAAGTTTTTAAGCTCTAAGGTGTAAAGATTGGTGGGATGAGGAGGAACGGCCATAGGCAGGGGGGCCACACCCGGTCTCATTCCGAACCCGGAAGTTAAGCCCTCTGCCGCCGCCGTGAGTACTGAGGTCCGGGAGGCCTCGGGAAAACGCGGTGCTGTTCCTCCTACCGCTTATGGTTCCTCCGGATATAGTTCTTAAATTCACACTTCGGGATCCTGAGCTTAAAGTCGAGATTAGAGTCTCAAATTGCCCATGAGAACGGAGGCCTTGTATGAATTTCTGGGTTTAGTTCCGTCTCATCTTTAAGTGAGGACTTGCCCTAACAGGGAAACGGGGGATGTTCAACAATGGCGCGCATAAGCATACGCCGTGATAAGTGCTCCGAGCTAGCATCTCTTGTAAAGCGCTTAAACATAGAGCTCGATCCCTTTATAGATCCCCGCTATTATCCCCCACCCGATGCGGATCCCTCATGTGTCGCTCAGTACTTCTTCTTCATGGTAGCCATAGATCATAGGACCGGTACGCCCTCTATGCCTTTTGAGGGCTACGTAGATGGGGAGTTCTATCATGGAGCAGATCTTCTTTACCGCCTCGGTATGCTCAAGTATGAAGAAGACCCGGGCTTCTTCAGCGCGAGATATATGAGCCGTATAACCGCTGAGGAAGTAAGCTCATGGCTCTCAGTCAAGGAACCTCGACATGTACGTGTAAGGGACCCCGAGATACGGGCTATGTTGCTGAGAGATGCAGCTCATAGGCTTTTAGCACAATACCTGGGTAATCCCTTAAGCATCTTTAAAGGCGATCTGCGTGACTGGCTCCGTGCTCTGGGCTCGTTCTTAGCATATAGCGATCCAGTCGCAAAGAAGTCGTTCCTGCTCATAAAATTCCTAGAACGGCGTCATCTGATAAGCATGATACCGGCCATGGAGTTACACGTACCCGTGGATAATCACCTAACCCGGATAGCCTTGAGACTAGGAATAGTAATGCCTGACAAGGAGATGTGGCACATCATCCTATCTGGGAGGGAAGTCCCAGATGAAGTTGACGTTATGATAAGGCTAGTCGTGAGAAAGGCTTATTTCCTAGTATGCGAGGAGGCCGGGATTAGGCCTACATATTTGGATGATCTATTATGGTCTCTAGGGCGTACGTGCTGCACTAGGGAGAGGCCGGTATGCGTATTAGGATGTAACAGGGTGAAGTGCTCCACTAAGCGCATATTAGGCTCTTGTAATGGTACATGTCCGTTTATAAACGCATGTGACGCCTTTCGCGAGCATAAGGCCCTAAAGATCGTAGAGCATACCAAACTTAATACGTGGTATTATTAGGGCATCGATCCTGAATCTAGCGATCTCCCTTATCCTGTAGGACATTCCCCCTCATGATCCTTCACGTTTCTCAAGCTCTCGCTTACTTCCACTATTACGCGGAGGGCATCACAAAGGGCATCCACCTCTTCCTTAACGTTATACACGTAGAAGCTGGCCCTGATACTTCCCTTCAGCCCCAACCGATAATGGAGAGGATGCGCGCAGTGCATTCCGTCCCTCACTATGATCCCCATCCTGCTTAATGCCCTAGCCACTGAGCTATGACTTATCCCCTTTACGTTAAAGGCTACTACGCCGCCCCTAAGGCTTGCATCTAACGGGCCATAGATGTCTAGGTGGCCATCTTCATTCAGCCTCTTCAGGCAATATTCCGTGAGCTCATACTCGTGCCTCCTGATGCTCTTCATCCCCAAACGCTTGAGATACCTAACGGCCTCGGCTAAACCTATGGCCCCCGCTATGTTAGGGGTCCCCGCTTCAAAGCGCCATGGGGCTTCCATATACTTCACGTCCTCCAATGTGACGTCAACTACGCATCCCCCGCCGAGCTTTAACAGTTCCATCTCCTCTAGGAGCTCTTTTCTACCCCATAGGACGCCTATGCCTGTAGGCCCCAGCATCTTATGGCCGCTAAACGCCAAGAAGTCCGCATCCAGCTCTCTCACGCTTACAGGCATATGCGGCACTGATTGCGCGCCGTCAACAATCACTATCGCCCCTACCCTATGAGCTTCACGTGCCAACCTCCTCACGTCATTTATCGTGCCTAAGACGTTCGATACGTGAGCCACAGCTACGACCTTAGTCCTCTCAGTTATCAAGCTAGCTAGTTGATCATATCTCAGGATACCGTCTTCGCTTATATCAAGATACCTGATCTTAGCCCTCTTAAGTGCCGCTACCCTTCTCCAGGGTAGCATATTGCTATGATGCTCCATTATGGTCAACAAGATCTCATCTCCATTCTTGATGTTCTTCAATCCCCATCCGTACGCGACGAGGTTGATGCTCTCGGTGGTCCCACTTGTGAAAATGACCTCCGTGTAGTCGTTGGCATCAATGAATCTCGATATTTCCTCCCTAGCGTCCTCATAGGCCCGCGTGGCTTTACTTCCCAGGGCGTGTTCTCCCCTATGTATATTAGCGTTATACTCATAGTAGAACTTCTCCATAGCCTCAATGACGCATCGAGGTTTATGACTCGTAGCGGCGTTATCGAGATATACCAATTTCCTCCCTGTGGAGGTCTTCCTCTCTAGGCAGGGGAAGTCCTTTCTTATCTCATAGGGATCAAACGTCATCCCATCACCTTAGCCTAGCTATGACGTTGACCGGTATACCGTATTCCTCGGTGAGCCTATCTACGCCGTTACCTATAGCTACGATGGCACACACCCCTACTATATCAGCCTTCACGCTATGGCAGATCTCTATTAAGGCCCTTATGGTGGAGCCGGACCTTATGATATCGTCCACTATTAATACTCTGTCGCCTCGGGAGATGAGGTTCTTGGGCACGTAGACATAGCTATAGATGCCACTAGGATAAATCTGCCGCACTTCTATAAACTCCTCAACTCCAACTTCCTTGCTTTGTTTAGCTATTACTAAATTAGCTTTAATCTCATTCGCGACTAATGTGGCGAAGGGTATGCCGTCGGTTTCCTTAGTGAGCACTATCTTAACCTCCTTTCCGGTGAACTCGCTGGCGACTGCCTTAGCTATTTGAGATAGCAACCTCGTGTTCGATAATAACCTAATGTTAACTACGACGTTGTTCCTTACTTCAACGTTCTTAAGAACGGCTTCCTTAAGGACATGTTCCCTAAATATCCTTATGAACGTCCTAGCCCTTTCAAGGTTAGGAAGGAAGTGCCCCGTTACATAACGGGATAGTATTTGAGGTGAGAGACCGGTAAGGGATGAGAGGACGTCATATGGATATATCTCCTTCATAGCCCTGAGAGCCTCGGCCCCGAAGATTTTAGTCTTCAGTTCGGCGATCCTCAAAATCCCGCCTGCCTCCTATTCTTCTTATGACGGGGAGATTATTAACGGCTCCTATTTTCCCTTCCTCATTACTTTAACATTATGATGCTTATAAAAAGCTTAAATATTTCATTAATATAAACATTATAATGATTATAAAAAGGTGCGACATATGACCGCACAGCCGACTTACGATGTCACGGTGATGCCCGACCCCTTTAGACCCGGCCATTATGTAAATGCGATCCGCAGATCATGGTTATTGGGACGTGAGAGACCGCCCCGAAGAGGCAAGGTCAAGGATATCTATGACTTAGGCGGGCATCTACTAATATTCCATACGGATAGAATATCCGCTTTCGACGTGGTGTTCAACGATCTAATACCCTACAAGGGCGTCTACCTCAACCTCCTCTCAGCATATTGGTTTAAGAAGAGCGCGCACGTCTTCCCCAATCACCTCGTGAATGAAGTAGATGAACGAACGATAAAGGTCATCAAGGCCGAGAGGATAGATATAGAGTGGATAATTAGGGGCTATCTCTACGGATCCGCATGGCGCGCTTATGCGAAGGGTAGACGGATCATCTCCGGCGTTAAGCTACCCAGTGGCTTATCGCTTGCCGAGGAGCTGCCGGAACCCATACTCACCCCCACCACTAAGAGCGATCAGGGACATGATAAGGAGATCTCAAAGGCCGAAGCCATATCCCATGGCCTGGTGTCGAAGGAGGAGTGGAGCGTAATTGAGGAAGCTTGCTTTAAATTGTATGAATTCTATAGCTACGAGGCTAAGAAAGCGGGGATAATAATACCTGATGTCAAGCTAGAGTTTGGCAGATATGAGGGGTATATAATCCAGATAGATGAGCCGCCGACCCATGACTCTGCTAGGTTGTGGTCGCTTAAGTATTATGAGCCTGGGAGGCCGCAGGAAGGGCACTGCTTAGATAAGGAGTTCCTCAGAGCTTACCTGCTAAAAATAGGTTATAACGGGGAAGGCCCTCCTCCCCGTTTGTCATGGCCCGTGATCCAGCAAATAGCGCTACGCGTTCGAAGCGCTTATGAAGTCCTTACCGGGCTGAAAAGAATTGACGAATTGCCCCTCAAGGGGTTAGACGAGGTCCTTAAAGAGGGCATTGGTGATGAATGGAGTTCATGAACACTGCGGCGTATTCGCTATCATGAGTCTAAAAGAGGAGAACATAATCCCATATATATACTGGGCGCTCCTGTCCCTCAATCATAGGGGACAGCAGTCACATGGCATATTGGTCTATCGAGACGGCTTTAAGCTTTTCAAGGGACTCGGCCTAGTAGAGGACTCCCGATTGAAGGGACTGGGCGATTGGGTCGACGGGCTTTCAAGTAACTTAGGCATAGGTCACGTAAGGTACGCTACCTCGGGCAACTTATCTAGGGAGCAGCTCTTAGAGGACGCTCAACCACAGGTTATAAACGCTAGAGAAAGGAAAATAGGGATTGCTTATAATGGCAATATAGTCAACGTCGTACGTCTAAGGCAATCCCTCCTCTCTAAGGGCTTTGAGCTTCGTGGGACCTCGGATACCGAAGTGCTAGCCTATCTTCTCTTAGATGCCATCCGCAGTGAAGGTTGCCTAGTGGAGGGCATTCGATATGTAATGGGCGAGGTTGATGGCGCGTATTCAGTAGTCGGCATTACCGACGATGGTATGTTCTTTGCCTTCAGGGACCCACATGGTATACGCCCTCTTGCTTATAGCATCGAGGAGACCCGTGGCCTAATAGCGGTGGCCTCAGAGAGCGTAGCCTTCAACGTTAATGGCCTGCCCCTAAGCGGCTTCGTTAGACCTGGTGAAGCGATAGTCGTCGATAGTTCTGGCATGGAGCGTTATAGACTCGCCAATTCCAACAGCGCCTTCTGCGCCTTCGAATACGCCTATTTCGCCAGGCCTGATTCTAAGTTTGAGGACGGGTGTTACGTATTCGAAATACGTAGGGAATTAGGGCGCCGCTTGGCTATACGCTATTCCGAGATCGCCTCAAGAGTCGACGTCATCGTGCCCGTTCCTCAGACAGCTATCGATGCCGCCTATGGATTTCATGAGGAGTCAGGGAAACCGATAGCCCCCCTCATCGTTAGGCACCGTTACGTTAGGCACAGAGCTTTCATAATGTCCCCTGAGGAGAGATCCCTAATACTTTCTAAAAAGTACAACATACTCCTGGATCGTTTGAGGGGGCTAAGGGTGGCGCTTATTGATGATAGCATAGTCAGGGGCGACACATTAAGGCGTCTAGTGAGAATCTTAAAGGGCGCAGGTACTAAGGAAGTCCATATATTCTCTACATTTCCCAAGATAACGAGCCCCTGCTTCTATGGGATTGATATGGCCACGTTCGATGAGCTCGTAGGCTTTAATAGGGATACCGAGGAAATAGCCGAGCTCTTGGGGGCGGACTCAGTTAATTACCAAACGATAAGCGATTACTGTAAGGCCGTCGGTAGGAATGACCTCTGTCTAGCCTGCGTCACGGGCAAATACCCGACTAGATATGCACAAGACCTGGCCAGGAGGGCGCGTCGTGAAGCGCTTCTCGGGCATAAAATACGCGGTAGGATTGTAGAAACCTTAGGGAGGTGATGAATACGCCTGGTATACTTGGGATATATCCCTTCGGTCTTGGAAGGGAGAACTGGAGGATTTCGCGTTTTGTATACTACGGCCTCCTAGCGTTACAGCATAGAGGCCAGGAAGCCTCCTCTATAATAACTTTAGGTGACGATCTTCATGTCGAGTCACGTAGAGGTCTGGTTGAGGATGCGTTTAACGAGAAAGCCCTTCTATCAATTCCTGGCTTCATAGGTGTGGGCTTCCTATCCTCTGCTAGCAATGATTCGCCTATCGTGATATCCTCGCCGATAAGACTGGTACTAGTCGGAGATGGAATGCCCTTACTGGGAAAGGATAGGCAGAGCGCATGGCGGGCTTTCGCTGAACTCCTCTCCGATGAGATCTCTAGGACAGGCAACTCGCTTAAGGCGGCGGTGAAATTAGTTGAGGAAGTGAACGGCGGGTATTCCTTTATCGCGCTCACCGAGGATCAGGAGATGTTGGCTGGTCGTGATAAATACGGCATAAAGCCCCTTGAAATAGGTTCGCTCGGCTTTGATCTCGGTGCGATAGCTTCTGAGACATCAGCGCTTGATGTCCTAGGGATGGACCACGTGTTATCCGTGGGCAGAGGGGAGGTGGTGCGCTTCGACCCGTATAGCATCGAAAGGATGCGCGTGAGGGAGCTCCCAAATCCTGCATATTGTAGCTTTGAGTACGTCTATCTCGCACGTCCTGACTCCATTCTAAACGGTATCCCCGTTTATTCAGTTAGAATAAGGATGGGGGAGATCTTGGCTAAAGAAACCCCCGCCACGGCTGATACGGTGATAGGGATACCAGAAACGGCTATACCGTTTGCCATAGGCTATTCACGAGCAAGCGGTATTAACGTGGATCTCGGCTTCGTCACCACAGGGAGAAGGGTAAGGACAGCCATTAAGCCATCGGTATTTGAACGCTTGATGGGTGTTCAGCTTAAGCTTAACCCCATAAAAAGCGCCGTGAATGGAAAGGACATAATCCTAATCGATGATAGCGTCGTAAGGGGGACGACGTTACGGAACACGGTATGGAATCTAAAGCGAAGGGGTGCTCGAAGGATTCATGTGAGAATAGGAAGTCCTCCGCTTAAATTCTCATGCCCCTTTGGAGTTGAAATCCCTCCGCCTGATGAACTTATAGCCCGTTCGCTCTCAGAGGAAGAGATAGCTGAGGTCGTAGGTGCTGATACGTTTAGCTTCCTCTCCGTTAATGGTCTTTCCCAGGCTTTGGGTCTTCCTCCTAGTAATTTATGCCTCAGGTGTTGGTTAGGGGGTGTAAAATCTTGAAAATAATGGGAGTAGGTGGTGGTGCTAGGGAGCACGCGTTAGCTGAAGCAATAGCTAGGAGCGCGCACTCGCCTGAGATATACTGGGTTAGTGAGCTTAGGAACCCCGGGATCT
Organism: Thermoprotei archaeon; assembly: GCA_021162845.1. Taxonomy (GTDB): domain Archaea; phylum Thermoproteota; class Thermoprotei; order QMSL01; family B3-G16; genus JAGGXX01. The sequence continues at coordinate 26,721 of JAGGXX010000001.1, forward strand.
ATAAGATAGTCAAGGCAACCGGTGGGGAGTACGCCTTAGCGGATACAAAGGACGCTGGACGTATAGCGGATCTAGCCGTTAAGTGGCATGTAGATATGGTCGTAGTAGGGCCTGAGGAGCCTAACTTTCATGGTATTCCCGATGAGGTTGAACGAAGGGGCATACCCTGCATAGGGGCTAAGAGAAGCCTCTCTATAATAGAGATGTCGAAGGCTGAGATGCGACGCTTACAATGGAAGTATAACATACCCGGTAAGTTGCTGTTCAAGACTTACCAGTCTTACTCCGAGGCCCTTAGGGATCTGGAGCGCTACTCTGAAACGTTGACCTGGTTGCAAAATGTGGCCTTAAAGCCCGCGAGGCAAGCGGGCGGAAAAGGCGTTAAGGTGGTTGAGGATTCTCAGATATATCTCCATGCTGAGAAGCAGGAGTTCAAGGAACGACATATGCGATGGCTAGAGGAGTATATGGAGAAGTATAGCGATATAGAGGAGAAGATTCTTGTTGAGGAAAAAGTGTGGGGCCCCGAGTACACGCTTCAATGCTTCGTCGATGGCCGTACAGTCGTTGGTATGCCATTAGTGCAGGACAATAAACACGCACATGAATTCGATATAGGTCCTGAAACAGGTGGCATGGGTTCCTATACGGGGCGCGACTTCCTTCTTCCATTCATCACCGAGGAAGAATATAAGCGGAGCATAGAGATAGTCGAAGCAATGGTTAAAGCCATTCAAGACGTCACTGGCGAACATTATCACGGATTCATAGCAGGTCAGATGATGTTAACTGAGATCGAGGGCCCCACGTTGATAGAGATGTATTCGCGCTTAGGGGATCCCGAGGGAGTTAACGTCCTGGCCTTATTAAAGACGGATATCGTGGATATCTTCGAGGCCATTATAGACGAGAGATTGGCTAAAATGAAAATAGAGTTCTCCGATGAAGCCACCGTGGTGAAGTCATTAGCTCCTAAGGGGTATCCTGATTTTAGAAGCCTAGCTAAGGGCCATCCGGTTTACGTTAATGAGACGTTGATAAAGGAGAAGGGATGTAAATTGTATTGGGGCTCGGCTCACCTAGGGCTAGACGGTAGCATCACCACTGGAGGTTCTCGTCTAATAGAGATCCTAGCCATAGACGAGTCCCCAGCTAAGGCCTCTCAAAGGATAGAGGAGTGTATCAGCCTTAACCCCGTAAAGCTATTGGATGGCTGGGGGTTGTTCTATAGATCCGATATAGGTTCCGCGGAGATGATATCGCGTAGGGTAGAGCTCGCTGAAAGGGTCAGGCGATTATACAAATATCGTGAAGAGCGAGGTACGTTAGGCAAGAGGATTGATTGGCTCCCGAAAATAGGCAGGGTGGATCCTGTAGCCTCATTACTTAAGGAGTTATCCTTTAGGAGGTGATCGTTATGGGTTCTCTGGAGGATAGGCTTAAAATCCTTGAGGAAGCGCACTCCTTTAAAAAGGAGCATGAGAAGAGACTAGCCCCTCTTGACCAGTTAGATCCCAGGAGACCGTTCGTTTACATATCCATCGGCGGCGGGGAGCTCGGAGACTTAGTACTCACCGCTGCCAAGAGGATACTCGGCGGTGAGCGCGGTGGCATCAAAACGGTGGCAATTGATAGGTATGAGGGTTTCCCGGCTCAAGACATAGCCGACTCCTTTGAAGTCGTGGATATGCTGAACGGAGATCTACTTGAGAAGCGCATCCGAAAATACGTTCCCGATCCGCAGGGCGTCCCTCATGCGATATACCTGGAGATAGAGCGCGCAGATACGTATAGGGTCTTCAAATTGGGCGTTGAGGAAGGCTATAACGTAATATCGACCCCATACGTGCCCTTAATAGGCATGGATAGACTTGCTACTAAGCTCCTTTTCGATAAGGTGGGTGTTCCCAGGGTCGAGTGGGCATATGCGGATAGTGAGGAGGGCCTAAAAAAGGTAGCTAAGGACATGGGTCTTCCACTGATCATAAAGCCTGTTATGACGTCTAGTGGGCATGGCACGACAATTGCTAGGACATGGAAGGATGTGGAGAGAGCATATGAGTATTCCCTTAAACACGCTAGAGGGAAGGGAGATGAAGTTGTCATCGAGAGGTATCTGCCAGATCTTAAGGAACGTGGAATTGAGATAACGCAATTCGTCCTTCGTCATTTTGATGAAAACGGTAAGATAGTGACCACTTTACTACCGCCAGTAGAGCATCAGAGGCCTGGGGCCACTTATCATGAAAGTTGGTTACCATATACTATCCCTGAGTCCGTGAAGAGGAAGTGTCAGGAATACGCTAAGAGGATCGCGGAGTATCTAGGTGGGCTGGGAATATATGCTGTAGAGCAGTTTGTGATTGACGATAAGGTCTACAATAGCGAGTTCGCTAATAGACCCCATGATACTGGGATGGTAACGCGATGGGCTCTTAGAAAGGATGAGGGCGCTCTTCACTTATTAGCCTCAATGGGCCTTCCCGTAGTGAACTCCGATATCGATATAATAACTGAAGGCATGTACTGTGTAGCTCACGTCATATTAGCACCTGACTTCGGTACTGATAAGCTAGTTCCTGTTATAGGCTGGAGGGCTACCGAAGTCCTAGCCTATATAAGGAAAAAAGGCTATCTAGGCGACATATGGTACTTCGGGAAGCCTATGGCTTATTCAGAGCGTAGGATGGGAATGGCAGTAGCATATCATGAGAACCTCAACACGGCTAGGCGAATCGCTGAGGACATAGCTCACTTCGCTGAGAAGTGCATAATATACGGGTGAGGGCTACATGCCTCTTTTTAAGGCGCGTATCGAGATCTGGCTAAAGGAAGGGCTCGTCGACGCGGAGGGACAGACGGTTAAGGAGGCTTTAAATGACTTAGGCTACCCGATAATGGCGGCTCGCGTAGGTAAGGTTTACCAATTGATAATTGAGGCTGTAGATAAGAAGGCCGCTGAAAAAACGATCGACGAGTTATGTAGACGCCTTCTCGCAAACCCTGTTAAGGATAGATACTACTTCGAGGTGAGCAGATATTGATCTACAGACGCCTTCCCATGCCCTTTAAAGTCTATGAAGTTGATGTCCTCAACGCCTCCGAGGAAGAACTATTGAAAATCAGTTCTGAGATGGGCCTTAACCTGAATCTCAAGGAGATGATAGCCGTTAAAAGGTATTTCACTGAGAAAGGACGTCGTCCCACTGATATAGAACTCCAGACAATTGGGCAATTATGGTCCGAACATTGCAGGCATAAGGTCTTCAGGGGCCTCATAGTCGATGAGAAAGGCGAGATTTTAGCCCGCGATATGCTGAGATCCTTCATAGCTAAGGTAACTGAAGAGCTTAACCCTGACTGGGTCCTTTCTTTCCTTAAGGATAACGCTGGCATAGTCGATTTCACAAACGATTTCGCCATAGCAGTTAAGGTAGAAACGCATAATCATCCGTCTGCCATAGAGCCATTTGGAGGAGCCGCCACAGGTGTAGGAGGAGTAATACGTGATATATTAGGCGTATGGGCCAAGCCTATCGCGTTAATCGATGTGTTATGCTTCGGTCCGCTTGACTACCCTTATGATAAACTACCCCCTGGCATCAAACATCCCAGATATCTGCTCCGAGGCGTTGTCGCTGGCATAGGTCATTATGGGAACAACATGGGTATTCCCACAGTAGCGGGAGCTATATGCTTCGATGAGGGCTATGTGGGGAACATAGTCGTCTATGCCGGTTGCGTTGGTATACTGCCTAAATCCAAGTATGTATGGAGGGTGAAGCCTGGCGACCTAGCTATAGTAATGGGCAATAGGACGGGTAGGGATGGCATACATGGGGCTACGTTTGCCTCAGCTGAGCTAAGCGAGGACTCCGAACTCTCCTCGAGATCTGCGGTCCAAATACCCGATCCCATAGAGGAGGAAAAGCTTCGGAGGGCCATACTTAGGATAAGGGATGAAGATCTCGGATCTGGGATCACTGACTTAGGAGGAGGGGGTCTAGCAGTCGCGATAACGGAAATGGCGCATAGAATGGGCGGCGGGGTTACGGTGTTCCTGGATAAGCTTCACCTGCGTGAGCCTGATATGGCACCATGGGAGATATGGATATCAGAGTCACAAGAGCGGATGCTCGTAGCAGCTTCTAAGGAAAACCTTAGTAAGATCTTAGAGATAGTGGAGGATGAGGAGCTAGAGGCCTCAGTCATTGGCGAGTTCACCGCTGGTCCATCGCTTAAGATATACTATGCGGGTTATGTGATAGCCGATCTAGATGTGGATTTCCTCCTCCATCCTCCACAGGCTACGCGTAAGGCCGTATGGAGTAGGCCCCGATATACCGAGCCTGACTTCCCCGTACCGAAGGATATGAATGAAGAGCTATTAACCTTGTTAGCATCACCTAACATCGCTAGTAAAGAGCGCGTGATCCGCACGTACGATCATGAAGTACAGGGTAACACTGTTATAAAGCCCTTGTATGGCATGTACAGCGGTCCTAGCGATGCCGTAGTGTTGAAGCCCCTAGATGATTCCTGGAAGGGCGTCGTCATTTCCCTAGGCATAAAGCCTTGGTATAGCAAGATCGATCCCTACTGGATGGCAGCATCGAGCATAGAAGAGGCGCTAAGGAATAACGTAGCGGTAGGCGGTAGGCGAATGGCTATATTGGATAACTTCACATGGGGTAATCCCGAGAAGCCTGATAGGCTCGGCTCATTGCTCAGGGCCGTTCAAGCGTGTTATGATTTCGCGAAGGCCTTCCGCGTGCCCTTCATTTCAGGTAAGGATAGCCTTTATAATGAATCCCCCTTAGGTCCAATCCTCCCGACCCTCTTGATAACTGCGATAGGCATCATACCTGACGTAAGGCGCGCTGTATCTCTAGACCTTAAGGTACCGGGGGATCCGATATATCTCATAGGCGTAACGTACCCGGAATTAGGCGCTTCCGAATACTTCAGGCTTAAGGGCTACATAGGCAATGAAGTCCCAAGGGTCCGTGTTCCTCTCGCTAGGAGGATCATGGAATGTATAATCAGGGCTCTGGATATGGGGTTCGTCAAGGCTTGTCATGATCTTTCCGAAGGAGGATTGGGAGTCGCCATAGCCGAAATGGCGCTCTCCAGCGGATATGGGGCCGAGATATGGCTAAGCGATGTCAAGCAAGAAGGTATTCGGAGGTCCGACTTCCTCCTCTTCTCTGAGAGCAATAGCCGCTTCCTCCTAGAGGTAAAGCGTGAGAAGACCCATGAGTTCGAAAAGCTGCTCTCCTCCATGGGCTGTCCCTATTCCAGGATTGGAGAAGTTCAGGAGGAAGGGCGCCTAATAATCCACGATCTTCATAGCAGCGATATAATAGTAGACCTAGGTCTTGGGGAACTGAGGAAAGCCTGGAAGGAGGGGCTAAAGTATTGATACGCATATTGGTTTTACGGGCTCCCGGGACGAACTGTGATGAGGAGACGGCTAGGGCATTGAGGGAGGCGGGGGCATGCGTTGACGTAATTCATACCAATAAGCTGGTAAAGCGTGAGGTAGATCTATTCCAATATCATGTTCTCGTATTACCAGGCGGCTTCTCATATGGTGACAGGGTTAGAGCTGGGGCGATATGGGCGAAGAAGCTCAGGGCACACATAGGTGATATGCTGCTTAGGTACGCAGAAGAGGGCAGGCCTATATTGGGCATATGTAATGGCTTTCAGGTACTCGTCGAGTTGGGTTTACTGCCCGGCTGGGAGAGTTCACTTGAGCCACAGGCTGCCTTAGCTCCAAATACCTCCGCCCGCTTCGAGGCCAGATGGGTTTACTTGAGGTATGAAGGCTCTGAACGTTGTATCTTCACGCGAGATATACCCAGAGGAGCAGTGCTGAGGATGCCAGTAGCACATAGTGAAGGTCGCTTTCTCTTAGCTCACGATGAGGATCTAAGCCGCCTGATCTCCAACGGTCAGCTCGTCTTTAGATATGCGTTACCCGATGGTAGGCCTGCAGAAGGCGCATATCCATTCAATCCCAATGGCTCCTTATTCGATATCGCGGGTATCTGTAATCCTAAGGGCACAGTGCTCGGGTTAATGCCGCATCCTGAGAGAGCCGTTTATTCATGGCAATTACCTGAGAGCGCATCAAGTAACCTCGAAGGTGCATCTGTGTATGCTGATGGATGGCCGATCTTCGCCTCCATGGTACGTTATATAGATGAGAACATAGCTTAACTCGTCCTGACATTCCTCAGGACTTCGTCAGCATACCTTAAGGCTCTTTCTATGAGCTTCTCGACTTGACCTAAATAGTTCTCGGGCCTCAGTACCTCCTTAAGTTCATCCTTAGTCAAGCGCGAAAGTACCTTCTCATCATTTAATACTTCATCCCGAAAGCCCTTACCGCTTCTCTCTGCCCTCCTCTCTATCTCCCTCAGAAGCGCATGCGCTTCATGCCTGCTCATCCCCTTTCTGACCAAGGCCATCATTACTGCTTCGGCCATGATTCCTCCTCGGGTTAGCTCTAGGTTGCGCCTCATGTTATCTGGCCTAATGATGAGGCCCTTTAAAAGTTTCAACGTAGAATCGAGCATTTCGTCCATTATAAGCATGGTATGAGGTACTATTATGCGCTCACTACTACTATTCGTTAGATCGCGTTCATGCCACAGAGGTATGTTCTCAAGGGCCACGATCGTTAGCCCCCTCAATACCTTAGCCAGCCCGGATATCTTTTCCGCAGTTACTGGATTTCTCTTTTGAGGCATAGTGCTGCTTCCCACGCGCTTGCCCGTGCCTTCAGCTATCTCGCCTATTTCAGGTCTCATCAATTCCCTTACTTCAATAGCTAGCCTGTCTAGTTGGCTTCCCAAAATGGCCATGGCAGATACTAGTTCCGCGAAGCCATCCCTTGGGACCACCTGCGTCGTTATCACGTGAGGCTCCAATCCAAGCCTCCTGAGGGCTTCCCTCTCGACTACGAGTCCTTTATCCCCCCAGGCAGCCATGGTGCCTACTGCCCCAGCCATTTTACCCTTGATTAACCTTCTCTCGGTATCAAGTATCCTCTCTAAGCTTCGGGTAAGCTCGTATACGTAATTAGCGAACTTAAACCCTAGAGTTATGGGCAACGCGTGTTGTCCATGTGTTCTCCCGGGCATTATCAGTCCCCTATACCTCCTAGAGTAGTCCATGAGGAGCTCAATTACATCAACCAATTTCCTCTTAACTATGTCGATGGCGCTTCTCAATATCAGCGCCCATGCTGTGTCCACGATATCATAACTGGTAGCGCCTAGATGGACGTATTTCCCCGCTTCCCCAGCGGCCTCGGCTAATCCAACTGCGAGGGCCATTATATCATGACCCATCTTAGCCTCAAGCTCATCCACTCTCTTCAGCTTTACTCGCTCAACGGCCATCTCTATCTTCTCGGCCATCCCTGGGCTTATAAGGCCGGCCGCCTCTAATCCATAGGCGAGGGCTACCTCCACCTCAAGCCTCTTCCTTAGGAGATTCTCCCTCGTGAATAAAGCCCTCATCTCAGGGCTACCGTACCTCCACTCTAATGGGCATATCTCAGCTCCTTCCCTCAATTCCCATCACCTATATCCTTCACACTTTTCTCTGATAATTCCCTCCTGTATTTAGTTAGTCGTTCGGCGAGCTCAGGGTACTTCAATGCCAATATCTCCAATGCTAGGAGGGCGGCATTCCTGCCATTGTCTATTCCAACACAGGCTACAGGGATCCCTGGAGGCATCTGGGATATAGAGAGGAGCGAATCCAATCCGCCTAGCTGAACCGCCCTCGGTACCCCTATGACCGGTTTAAGCGTCCTAGATGCTATGAAGCCCGGCAAGGCCGCGGAAAGGCCTGCAATAGCTATGAAGACCTCGGCCTTTGTCCGCGTTATGTACTGCTCTAAGGCCTTAGGGCTCCTATGTGCGGACATCACCTTATACTCAACCTCTACGCCGAACTCCTTCAGGAGGCGATAGACTTTATCTCCAACCGTTTTATCGCTCTCACTTCCCAGGATAAGTGCTACGATAGGCATATTCCTCAATGAACATAGATATATGAAGGATAAATAAGTCTATGCTGTGAATTTAAACTTGAGGATGCTTAATATGACCTCGCGGTACCTGGAACTGGGTGTCGATGCTCATAAGCGCGGTGTCGAACTCTTTGAGGAACTCGTAGAAAACGTAGCGCCCTATGCCTTCGCTACGGTCATCAGGGAACCTGGAAGTAATGAAGGTATAATCCTGCATGTCGACGGGGCTGGCAGTAAGCCTATAGTCGCCTATCTATATCACATGGAGAACGGGGAAACCCGCTGGTATCGAGGATTAGCTCAAGACGTAGTAGCCATGAATATAGACGATATAATGACCGTGGGTGCCGAACCGGTAGCCTTCGCAGATTACATAGCTTTAAATACCCTTAGGTTACCCAAAAGGGATGTCATATCTGAATTATGTCAGGGCTTCAAGGAGGTATTCGATTTATTATCCAGGGCCGAGGATGAGGTTAATTTTAAATTACGTCCTGTCTTCGCAGGAGGAGAGACGGCGGATCTACCGGATCAGATTAGGACGTTGGATGTAGTAGGTTTCGTTCTAGGTAAAGTCAAGTTAGAGAAGGCTATAAAGGGTGATAAGATACCCGAGGGAACGCTGATCGTAGGATTAAGGAGCGGCGGTAAGGCGAAGTACGAGAGAAGGGAAAACAGCGGGATAATGTGTAACGGCATCACATTAGCTAGACACTGCCTCCTCAGCAAGGAGTACGCCGAGAGATACCCCGAGATATGCGATTCGCGCTCCAAGGACTACTTCGGTCGCTATAGGGTAGATGATTACTTAGATGAACTAGATATGACGGTCGGCGAGGCCCTCCTCTCGCCAACTAGGGTCTACGCGCCGATCATAGCTAAGATATTAGAGGTATTAGCCGACCATGTAAGGGGTATGGTTCATAATACAGGCGGGGGACTAACTAAGTCCCTAAGGCTGGGAAATGGCCTTAAATACATTAAGGATTCCCTACCTCCGCCAGATCCGATATTCCTCATAATTCAGCGGGAGGGCAGGATATCTTGGCGGGAGATGTATGAGACCTTTAACATGGGTGTAGGTTTTGAAGTGCTGGTTGATGAGGAAGCGGTAGATGAAGTAATAAACATAGCTGAAAGCTATGGTGTCGAAGCCTATGTCATAGGTAAGGTCGAGAAAGGCATCCCTAACCTAAATGAGGTCATAGTGAGAAGCGAGAGAGGTACCTTCGTGTATAAGAGAAGACCTAGCGGTAGTACGTGAACCTCATCACTCCATCACTCTCAAGCACGTAAGATTCCGCCAGAAAGTATTTATCCATCCTATCGCCTGAATCCTATCCCAGTGGGTGAGACAGGGATGCGGGTTTGCCTACGGGATACGCCTAATCCCCATTGAGGAGCTACTAGAGCACGAAGAAGTGATCGAGGAACACGTCCGGCTTTTGATAAAGCCCATCCTCAAGGATGACATGTTACATTACCCGATACTTGTTGAGATGAGACGTAAGGTAATCCTGGATGGGCATCATAGGTTCAATGCCCTTAAGAGGCTAGGAGCGGCCTACGTACCTGCTCTTCTGATCAACTATTCATCTCCAGCTATCAAAGTCCTTTCGTGGAGGCCTGAGGTTAAGGTTACAAAGGGGCTCGTGATACGTGCTGCATTATCGAGGAGAAAGCTACCTCCTAAGACGTCGCGGCATGTACTGATAGGCTATCGTGTACCCAAGGTGAACGTACCACTAAAGCGTTTACTTATTGAAAATAATCGTTTTCCTTATATTCAGGATAATGTATAAATACGTCAGATTGAATATTGCGTCAGGTGCCTGCAATTGCCAAGGTATAACGTCGTACCAGCCTTAATGGCGACACAGCACCCGGATAGTGCGACCAAATATTTTTCAGCTAGTGAGGAAGTCGAAGAGGCTGTACAGGACCTCGCCCCCCTTGAGCTCAATGGCTATGGATGCGATGAAAAGATGATAGATTATGAAGGCAAGCTGACCCCTTTCCTTCAGCCCAAATGGATCACGAGGCGCATGTATGAGTTATACCGTGAACGTCTCATCCCGGAAAAGGACTTCATCCTCACGATAAGAGCGCCTTCTGCTGATCTAGAAGCCATTGATAGGCAATTACTAGCATTACTCTCTGGCATCTTAGCTAACATAGAGTCAGAGAGGCTTTACAACGCCCAAGTCGTTAAGTACATCATTCATCCCATGACGTCGAACGTCAGAAGCTTGATAGCAGTTCAAAGGAGGCTCAATAAGCTACTAAACTTAGCCAGGGAGGAGCTCGGTCTGGCTAGGGAGGAGGACATAGATGTCATTCCCCTCATAGAGGACGTGAGGATAATGTTTAATCTGGACGCATTCATTCACTGCTATAGGATAGGCCTCTCCAACATGCTAGGTCTCTACAAGGATTCCTTAAGGGTCCTGATAGGTAAGTCAGATGCGGCGCTGGCGTACGGGCACTTACCCTCAGTCCTCGGCATTAAGGTTTCCCTCTGGAAACTCCATGAACTCAGCGAGAAAGAAGGCATTGCTATATACCCCATACTAGGCGCCGGTGCCCTACCCTTCAGGGGGCACCTATCACCGCTCAACGCCTCGAATTACGTGAAGGAATATGCGGGCTATCATACGGTGACGCTTCAAAGCGGCTTTAGGTTCGACTTTCGGAAGGAGGATGTAATCAACGCCATACAGGTCCTCTCTACTCATGTAGGTGCGAGGCCCAATGATCCGGGTGACATAGATAGGATCAGATCGATATCGAGGTTATTAACGGAGCGCTACTTAGAGGCCATACTCCCCTCGATGAAGTTAATATCGAAGATAGCCGATCTCATGCCTAGGCGTAGAGAGAGGCTAGGACGAGCCCTTTATGGGCGCAATCTAACCTCAGTAGCGCACTTCGTTAGCAACAGACTTCGGCATGTCCTAACTAGGACGCAGATCGTCCTACCTAGAGCCATAAGGTACACCGCGGCTCTTTACACGATGGGTATACCGCCTTCATTCATAGGGACGGGAAGGGGGTTAAGGGATCTAAAAAGCGATGCTGACCTCGTATTAGACGCTTATCCAAGCCTTCGGGATGACCTGAACTTCGATGCGCAGTTCCTATGTTTAGATATAGCACGAGAGTGCCTGCCCCCTAAAAGCTTCAAGCTCATAGAGGAGGATTGCACATACCTCTTTGACCTCTTCGGCATAACGGCCGCTCCTCTCCCTGAATACCATGACGTGCTAATTGAAATACATAAAAGACTGTCCAAGGGACTCAGCATAGAGGGCCTAGTGACTAAGACTGGGCAAATACGTGGTTCTCTGGGTTAGCCTTTTTAGGCACTACGTGTTCTCCTTACTCAGGTCTTCTCATAAGGAGAGCTACATGGTGCTCTGTTCCTTGTGTGGGCGTGAACCCGCTGTAGCGAAGTTAAGATATGCTGGCGTAGTGCTCTGTCGTGAGTGCTTCTTACGTTACTTCGAAGAACGAGTGAGAAGGACGCTCGACAGCCTGGGCTTAACTCATGAGCTCTCGGGTAAGCTAGTAGCGGTTGCTACTTCTGGGGGTAAGGACAGTCTCAATACGCTTTTCCTCTTGAATAAGCTGAAAGAGGAGTATGATTACGATATACTTGCCATACTCATCGATGAGGGGATTTCCGGCTACAGGGAGTTTAAACGAAAGGCCCTAGAGGCTTTTTGCGATAAATTCAAGATATCGTTTAAGGTAGTTTCCATGCGTGATAGCCTCGGATATGATATCGATACCGTGGCCAAGCTCTCTTATGAAGGTAAAATAGATCTAAAGCCCTGTAGCGTCTGTGGCGTCTTCAGGAGATACCTGGTGAACCTCGAAGCTCTTAAAGCGGGAGTGGATTACATAGCTACGGGCCATAACTTAGACGACGAAGTACAAACTTTTATAATGAACTTCATACGGGGGGATCTAGCGAGCATGGTGAGAGAGGGGCCGTTCCTACATGAGGACTTCCCCGGCTTCATCCCGCGCTTTAAGCCACTGTACTATGTGCCTGAGAAAGAATCTTTGATATATTTCATGCTTAACGGCCTGGAGACGCCTTATGTGGAATGCCCCTACGCTCCTCTCTCGATGAGGTACTATATACGTAATCTAATTAATAGGATAGAGTATGCCAGTCCAGGGACTAAACTCCGCATTCTCTCCCTTAAGGAGCACCTTCGGACCATCAAGGGTAAAGTCCCCTCTCCTAGCTTAAGGAAATGCGAGATTTGTGGTATGCCAACGACGCGTAGAGTATGCAGAACTTGCGAGATACGGATGTTGCTCTCAAGAGTATAACTCGCCATCCCTCAGAACCATCACTACGTGAACTACTTCATGGAAAGCTTATATAGCCAGCAAGGCGTTAGGTCTACTGGTGGCTTATATGCGCCAATGGCAAAGCGCCTGATAGCGGTAGACCCCTCTAAGTGTTCTGGTTGCAGATATTGTGAGCTATGGTGTTCGTTCGCGCATGAGGGCGTGTTTAGCCTCTCTCTTTCCCGTATATCGGTTGTCAAAGACGATAGGATGGGCATGGATTACCCAGTGGTCTGCAGAATGTGTTCCCCAGCACCGTGCATAAAGGCCTGTCCCCATAACGCCTTAGTACAGACCGAAGAGGGTATCATAAGGGTCATTGAGGAGAGATGCACTGGCTGTGGACGCTGTGTGAAGGCCTGTCCCTTCGGCGCGGTTAAGATGCATCCAGCTAAGGCCAAGCCGCTTATATGCGATCTATGTGGGGGCGGGGAGCCCGTATGCGTTCTAAAATGCCCTACTGGAGCCCTTAGGTTCTATCCAGTGGGTGAGGTGGGAGTAAGCGGTTCTGAGAGGGCTTTTGATAAGGCTTATACTTATGCTCTTAGCCAGTATAAGGCGCTTTTAAGGAGGTGGGGTATAAATGTTAAGTGAGCTCTACGGTTATGCTGGAAGGATCTTAAGGGTGGATCTCTCCAAGCGTAGCGTAAAGATCGAAGAGCTGGACAGGAAGCTTATAAGGGGCTTCCTGGGTGGCAGAGGATTCAATGTAAAGAGGCTTTATGACGAGGTACCCAAGGGCGTAGATCCATTGAGCCCTGAGAATAAGCTCTTATTCGCCACAGGCCCCATAGCGGGTACCGGCTTTCCCATAGGGACGAGGCTTAACGTGACCGCGAAATCCCCTCAAACCGGGTTACTAGGCGATTCTAACGTCGGTGGTCACTTCGCCGCTGAGATGAAATATTGTGGCTTCGATCAGATAATACTTGAGGGTAAAAGCGATAGGCCGGTTTACGTATACGTGCATGATGGAAGCGTGGAGTTCATGGATGCTCAGGGCTTATGGGGGCTGACGATATCCGAGGCTTATGATGCCATTCGAAAGGAACTGAGGGATTGGAGGGTTCAAATAGCCCTCATAGGGCCTGCTGCTGAGAACTACGTGAAGTTCGCAGGGATATTCTTTAACTTACATCGCCCTGCCGCGCGTACGGGCTTGGGCGCAGTGATGGCGTCTAAGAACGTCAAAGCCCTAGTCGTTAGGGGGGATGGCTACGTAGAAGTCGCGGAACCTGATGAATTCGAGGAGTTCGTTAGAGAGGTGGAGGAAGCAGTCTACAGCCATGAGCAATATTGGCCTAGGAGGGTCATGGGGACTTCGAGGATATTAATGGCCGCTAATAGACTGGGGTTCCTGCCCGCCGATCACTTCACCAAGAGCGTCGTGGATTATGCTTACCAGGTCAGCGGAGAAAGACTTGCAGTGGAGTACAACGTCAAGAACCGTAGCTGTTTTTCGTGTATCCTGCCTTGTAGCAGGTTCTACGTAATCAAGAGAGGCAAGTTCGCAGGCCTCTACGGTGAGGGACCGGAGTATGAGCCCTTGGCCGGCTTCACCGTAAGGATAGGGAATAGGGATCTAGACGCCGCTCTTAAGGCCATCAGCATGGTGAATGATCTAGGTATGGACGCCATAACAACCAGCGAGGTGATATCGTGGGCTATGGAGCTCTATGAGAGAGGCCTTCTAGACGAAGGGGAGACTGGCGGGCTTAAGCTTAAATGGGGCGACATGGACACGGTGTTCGAATTAATAGACATGATAGCGTACAGGAGGGGGTTCGGGGACCTTCTAGCTGATGGGGTTGCTAAGGCCGCGAAAAAGCTCGGAAAAGGAGCTGAGATAGCCCTCCATGTAAAGGGCTTAGAGCTGATCCAGGCGGATCCTCGGGGTCTTAAGGGATACGGCTTAGGGTTCGCCGTCGCATCCAGAGGGGCTGATCATCTACGATCGGAGCCTTTCATCGAGCTGAGTGATGATCCAAGGATAGGCCAACTCCTCTTCGGAGAAGCGGAAGCCACTATGAGGCTAGGCGTCCGAGGTAAGGGCAAGCTCGTGGCATATTACGAAAACTGGTGCGCTGTTGTAGACTCGCTCGAGGTATGTAAGAACATAGCTGAGAATATGGAAATCCTTCCGTTCGATAAAATGGCTAAGCTAATCGAAATAGTCGTAGGTATGAAGACATGTGCAAGTGATATGATGCGCATTGGCGAAAGGATAGTGAACATCGAGAGAGCGTATATAGTCAGGCAGGGCGTTAGAAGAAGAGATGATGTCCTGCCTCGCAGATTCCTCAAGGAGCCTATAGCGGAGGGTCCCTCAATGGGTCATGTAATAGAGCTTGAGGTCATGCTGGACGAGTATTATAAGGAGCGTGGATGGGATCCGCAGACGGGCATACCTACCGCTGAGAAACTGCACGAGCTAGGGCTTCATGAAGTAGTAGAGGATCTAAGGAGGAACGGGGTGGAACTAAGACCTGCCTTAGACTGAAGCGGGACACGATATATCAGAGGTATTATGATGATCGTGTTGAGCACTATGTTATGGGCTAGAGCGAGACGAAGTTGCCGTTTCCATAAAACGTCTGATTATAAAGCCTTCTCTTAGGCCTGTAGACCTCTCCTTTAGCCCTTTCCGCTTGGGTGTAGATCGTTAGGTAATATTCATCCCATACCAGGACTTCATCCCTTGGGTCGTTCCCTACATCCCATACGAAGACCTTAGCACCCCATTTGCTCCTAGTATAGCTGTCTGGGAACTCGACCAATAGATTCCCATAGCAGTCGTAGAGGCCCCGTGGGGACGCCAGAAGCTCCGTTCCATCTCCTATCCAATTAACTGGTACCCAACCGAAGACTTTCTCGAATGAGGCATGTATTAGGTTTCCGTCCAAATCGAAGAGAAATTGATTAAGACCTCCCCAGTATGTCTGGGCGCATATCAAGCGTTCATTAACGCTTGGATCAAAACGGCCTAGCGAGAGGACCTGTGCATGTCCCAGATGATGCTCTTTAAGGACCTCGCCCCTTAAAGCATCTAGGAAATAGAAGCCCCCATTCTGATGGGCTAAGGCAAGGATGAGCTTCCCCTTATGCTCATATACCACAGCGCTATCGCAGTGATCATATAGGTCGATAGTCCACAGCACCCTACCGCTGTCGTCTAGCAATGCATCGCCTGTGAAGACTTCATCCCTCCCATCACCATCGAAATCATAGACCAGTGGCGAGTGAATCAATTTCCCGCTATAGCTCCATAGTTCATCGAGATCCGCTGTATAGGCCCATAGATTATTGTAGCGGTCCTTCAATATGAAATCTTTGCCCTCCCCTTGCCCCCTTAAGTTGCAGAATACTATGCAATCACCAGTTATTCTCTCGAACAATGTCTCGGGTCCCTCGCAATAGCCTCCTCCTTCACGTGATTTCGGGGTGGGCTTCCTCCTCACGATCTCTCCCGTAATCCCGTCGAGCACGAGGATTTCAAAGTTCATGCAACATATGACCTCATCCTTCCCATCACCATTTAAGTCCATGACTCCTACTGGTAGATCAGAGGTCACCTCATAGTTCCTGAGATCCGGTCGCCCCCTCTGCCAGAGGATGTTCCCCTCAAGGTCCACAGCGGTGATGCAGGTTATGTGCTTGTATATGTCCCCTGGCCCTATCCTCTCATTTTGAGCGAAGACGAACTCAGGCCTACCATCGCCGTTTAGATCACCTATCCTAAGGAACTTTCCAGCGTAATCACCTAATGGTATCCTCTTATAGAGAAGGGCCTGGGGTACGCTCTTGAAGGGCGTAGGTCTGACGTTGAGACTCACTCCATTAGGTATGTGTCTGCTGAGCCTTAACCCTTTGATATAGACCTCTCCTCTACCCCCTCCCCTTACCGAGAGGCTCAGGTATTTAGTCCCCCTAGGCGGCTTAAAGAAGCTGTAGAGATGCCTCCATCCCAGCGATCCACAAAAGCTTATGTTCCCACAGGACCATATGCCTAGATCCTCGCGTAGAAAGGGCTCCCCTGGATCCCCGAAGGTCCACCTACTAAACCGAACCCTTATCGGGTTCAGGTCCTCATCTAAGGCCATGACGTTTATGGAAGCGAAGGCGGATCCCGCTCCGCTAAACGTAAATCTCCTATCGACGAAGTTGCATTTAACCTTGGCCTCCAATATGTAGTGCTCCATTCCACTAGCCCTTAGCAGGGGCTTATACCTAAGCTCCCATGAACCTCCGTGACCTATGATCCTAATCCCGCCTCCCTCCCTATTAATCCCTAGGCTCAAGGTACCGGGCTTTTCAAAATCACATACCCAGTATAAGAAGCCGTCCTCGAAGCCTAAATTGGGGAGCTTCTCGGGTAAATCAAACACGAGACTAGAAGTCCCTCTGGTTCTCTTCCCTCTGACCTCCCTGGGAGATGCCCGCGAGGCTACTCCTGCGGATTGCGGATTGTCATCGATGCTTGAGAAACTCATGGAGATCCCAGAAGTAGATGGGAGGAAAAACGAATATATGCCTTGATCAGAGGAGTAACTAAACGTTGTTATAATGGAGGTGCTATGCGTGTCGGAGTGCCTTAGAGCGGATAAGGAAAAGCTCATGAGGGACATTGAGCGCTTTCGTGCCAAGGCCATCGAACTAGGGGCTGAGGCCGCAGCTCCCATCAGGACGCGCTGAATAGTGGTCAGGGACTGGGTTAGGCTGAAGTGTAGATACGGCTGTGGGGCTTATGGAAAGAGGCTGACATGCCCACCTTATAACCCTACTCCTGAGGAGACGCGCCGCCTACTTAGCGAATACGAGATAGCTCTCTTAGTTAAGTTTGGTCCTTGTGTAGAATGTGGCCATAAAGACGCAGTCAATATCCACAAAGCAATATTTGAGCTCGAGAGATAAGTATTCATGTCCGGGTATTATACTTCCTTCGGCATGGCTTGTGGGCCCTGTAACTTATGTCCTGAATGCAACGTCAAGGAAGGCGTCTGCCTCAAACCCCACGTGGCTCGACCGTCAATGGAGGCATGCGGAATAGACGTCTTCGCTACTGCTAGGAATGCAGGCTTCCAACTAAAGATCCTTACCTCCTATGAGCAACAACCGACGTGCTTCGGGCTTGTGCTCGTGATCTAAGCTGATGATCGCTCCATCCCTGATGGGACACATCATTTAGGGGCCCATCTAATAATCGCCCATTCTCCTATTCCTCCACCGTCTTTAATGAACTAGTAATCAATTTTTATGTAGGGGTAAGAGCGAGTAGAAGACTTCTTCGCGTTCGGTAAGAGCTTGGCATGCCCTAATAGGTCGCTTTCGTTAAATGGGCATAGCTCAACATGGTGGGGCTTAGGTCCTCCTTAGTCATGCTCATGGGTAAGTAGGGCTTTACTTAAAGCAGAGGGAACCAGCACGGTTATCAGAGCGAAGATGACTATCGCTGAGTAAAGTTCGTTCGCTATGAGCCCTAGATCAAGGCCTAACTTAGCGCCTGCTATTATGAGGCTTAACCTAGCGCTATGCAGGAAGCTTATGCCGAGGCCTATTCGGGGACCTAGCCCTAACACTCTTGCAGTCAGGCTAGTTCCTATGATCTTTCCACCGAACCCCGTTAGGAGCAACATGGGGACTAGGCCCACGTACTCGGGTCTGAGGAGGAGGGGGAGGTTCGTGGCAGCCCCAGCCGTTATGAAGAAGAGGGGGATGAATAGACCATAACCGACGCCCAATAGCTTCTCTCTAAGTATTCCCCCTTCCTCAGTAAGCTCGGAGACTATTAGCCCTGCTAGAAATGAGCCTAAGATGGCATGAAAGCCTAATATTTCGAAGAGTATAGCCATTATGACCATCAAGGCCAAGCAGAACCTAACTTCATGCTTAAAATGGGTCTCGGCAGCTAGCCACCTCGAGAGGAACATCTTCACTTTATGTATCTTTACGAGCAGAGGAAGGACGAATAAGGATAAGGAGAAAGCCAAGGACAGAGCTATAGAGGAAGAAGGCGTCCCCTTTACCAGCTCAAGCGATATGGTTAGTAGGAACATACTCAACGCGTCGACTAACAAAGCTGATTCGAGGATCATCCTCTTCAAAGTAGCCTCTAGCTTAAGTTCTCTGATGACTGGCAGTACTATCCCTACGGAGGTCGTGGAGAGCAGGGCACCCATGAACACGGGCTCGATTCCCCACATAGAGCCTAGGGACGCTCCCAAGATAAAAGGTACCAGGAAAGAGGAAAGGGCCAAGAGCACGCTCTCCCACTTGACTTCCCTAATCCCCATTTCTAGCCCCGCTAGAAAGAGGAGGTAGATCAGGCCGAAGCCCGACATGAACTCGAGATACGGGTCATATACGACGAGACCTAGCCATGAGTCCCCCAACATAATACCGGCCAATATCTCCAACACTATCAAAGGGATCTTTAGCCTTCTCGAGGCTACTGAAGTCAACAGCGCCACCGCGAGTACTATCCCTAGGGAGGTTAATGGAGAACCACTCATATCAAAACCCTTTCTCGATGGTGTTGAGAAAGGAGCTCTTCCTTAAAAGGATTGCCCTCAAGTCATGGTGCTAATATGTCGTACTCAATCCGCCTAAGGAAGGCTTG
>JAGGXX010000035.1 GCA_021162845.1 Thermoprotei archaeon
CATCACATGGCTATATGAACATACAGCACCATACTCTCCTTTTTCTTCAAATAGTCTTTGTTACTTATAGCTATTGTCTTAATTGGCTATAAGCCTAGTTATCTTCTTCCATATTTCTTGTAAACTACAATCAATATTATCGAGACTAGTAGCATTACTAAGGCAGCAATAAAAATGCTAGTCTCTCTTTGTCTTACTGATATTCTCAAGCCGTAAGTTATTGTGGAGACCTGATCCGATTCAATTCTAAATAGTAAATAGTAGTCCCCCGCTGGCATACCTTGCTTCACCTTTACCCTTAGCTCGAAAGCAGATATTTCCCCGGGCTTGAGCATCGTAATCTCCTTGGGCCTGACTGTGACGTTCACGTCTTGAGGGCATTTCATAACCTTAAAGGTTACATTTGTAAGTTCAAGGCTACCTGTATTCTTTACCTCCAAGTTGTATACAGCCTCCTCGCCGCTATAAACTTCTAGAAGAAAGTTCTCGGTAATAATGTCAATATCATATTTTCCAACCACGTTGAGGTACAGGTTTACGCTACATTCCTGGTTGCTTGTAGAGACAATAAAGCTGAAGTTAAATGTATTAATCGGAGATTCTTCTGGAACCCTGACGCACAAGTAGACCTTAATCTCCTCTCCACGTCTTATATATAGCGAGGACAGCCTGTTTCCATTTTCATCTTCTATCCAGAATGGGTAATTGTTCGGCAAACCATCTACACGAAACTTCAGCAACAAGTTCTTCGAGCATCTGTTCAATACAACTAGCGGGTACTTAGCTAAGGAGCCTGCACTAACATCTAAATAAACTTTCTCTGCTTTAACGATAAATGCACTATGAGCACCCTTGACAACGATCTCCAGCACCTTTGCTTCGCTCATATTTGTCGTCTTCCCCCTCGCCTCTAACGCGATCCTATATGTTCCGTTGGGTGTATCAAACGGAACCCTTACTCTCAATGTAAGCTCTATACATGATGCAGGTTCAAGAGTTAATTCCTTGACGGCATTGCCCTCGTAGGACACATTAACTGTCCATCCAGCTGGCGCATCGCATCTTAATAGAAAAGTCTCGGAAAACCAGGCAGGATTTAATAAAGAAAAGGTAAGAGATAACTCCTCGCCCGGCGACGCGGTTAAGGAGCACACGGTAGTTTTGAGCAGTTCTTGATGATCCTCGGTAACCTTTATGGTAAAGCTTCTAGAGATCCTAATTTCCCTGTACTCCAGAACTATAGCTATACGCGTTTCTCCGCAATTATCGAGAGTCCTTAACGTTAACTCTAGGTTCACGGAGCTCTTGGGGTCTATCCTTATGATAGAGCCGTTAACCACATGCTTACCGTTAACTTTAATCACCGGTATAACGAGCGGTGGACCCTGTAGCGTTACTGCCAGTTTAACTTCTTCCTCCCATCTACCATTGTTGCGCACTTCAAGTTTGAACTCCTCCTCCTGATAGCGGTGGAGAGTGATGTTGAGTGGTGCAGAGCCAGCTATTTCTATGGTTGGTTTGAGGGTTACTTGCAGAGCTAACCGCTTACCCTTGGCTATGTACACGTTCTCGGAGAAGCTCGCATAGCCCTCCTTCTCAACCTTTATTTCGTAAGACCCTTCTGGCAATCTTAATGAAGTGCCGCCGCTTATCTTTCGTGAAATGAACAAACCGCCCCCCTTATAAACGTAGAGCATAGCACCAAAGAGGTATCTACCATGAGGATCAGTTATGGATATTTGGAGATAGCCGTATTCTTCGCGTGAGGGAGGTGATGGGGGAATACCCTGAGGTACGCATACGCTCCAACTACATGTTAGTGTAAGTATTAATAATAAGATGGGAAGAAAATAAATAAAGTGCTTAGGCATATCTACCTAACCTCTCTCTTTACGAACACTGTGAAGGAAGCTATTAGAGTTGCCAGGGAGAAGGCGATAAGCACTAAGAGCCCCGTGTAATCCTTGATGCCTGGACCTAGCAGTAACTGATCCTGAATTACGCGGAAATGATAGTCTAGCGTTAAAGAGAGGATTTTGTTCTGTAGATCAGTGAACTTTCTCATATAATCTGGGTCTGTTCTAAGAACTATCATTTGGCCCATTTGCACTTGCTCAAACTTAGGAGGGCCGAGCAACAGCCTAATAATGGCTGTTGACAAGCTCGGCAGCATGAAGCTGGAGAAGAGCCACACCAGTATGCCAGCTACCAAGCTTTTGACCGAGTTACCTGTTACTGTTGAGAAAAACACGGAGAGAGCGTAGTAGGCCAACGCGAAAACCGCGACAACACCTAGGTAGGTGATGAGCAGGGCTACGTCGGCTAGAGATGGTGTAATCCCCAGCAACAAGACTGCCAAGGAGAGCGAAAGTGCTAGGGGCATAGCCACACCTACAAGAAGGGACGTAAGGCCAGCCACGAACGTGCCAGCAATGATATGATCTCTAAAAACAGGCTGTGCCAGCAATGTTCTCACGATACCTTTTTCAACCTTGCCTGATATTACGTCGAAGCCGAGCATTACAGCGACCACGGGGACTAGCATGAGCACGCTGTATCCGATCGCATTCATCACCTTTAGACCCAACTTCACGTCGCTTTCAACTCTTTCAACTTCATGTGTTGTAGCACTTGGAACTTCAAATGTTGCGGCACTTGGCTCTGTTACCCTACATAGCCCAGAGAGGAGCATGAGGGTGAAGATAGCTACGATAGCTAGGAACTTGTTACTCCTAACAATGTTACCGAATTCCACCCTAGCTATTTCGAGAGCCTTCAACCCTTTTTTCACCCCGAGAACTTCCTGAAGATGTCTTCTAAGGTGGGCTTTGTGAGTCTAAACGATTCTACACCGTAACCTTTTAGGAAGGATAGTAATGTCGGTGCTAAGGGCTTGCTACACAGAACTACGAGCTTGTTACCCTCAAGTATCGCTTCCTTTACACCGTTTAGCGAGCATATTCTATCAATAATAACCTGCGACGGCTCGCTCAGCTCCACCTCGTACACGTAGCCCTGACCCGCCATCAACTTCTCCTTAAGGCCGCTTACTGATCCTTGAACCACTATTTTGCCCTGTCTCATTACTGCTATGTGGGTGAAGAGCAGGCCTATTTCGTAAAGCAGGTGCGTCGATATGAAAATAGTTCTACCCTGCTTATTCAGCTCCTGGATAAGCCTCCTAAACTCCCTTGCGCCGTCCGGATCTACGCCTGACGTGGGCTCGTCCATCACTAGCAACTCAGGATCCTTTAGCAGGGCCTGCGCTATGCCGAGCCTTTGCCTCATGCCGGTAGACATTTCCCCATATTTCCTCTGCCTATACTCCCAGAGGCCGACAAGCTTCAGGCACTCTCTAACACTCTCTTTAGGTTTCTTCAAGCCTATGAGCCTAGCTATTGCCATGAGATTCTGTTCGGCAGTTAAATCTTCGTAAAAGCCAAGCCCTTCGGGCATAAACCCGACCTTCTCTCTTATCTTCAAGGACTCCTTTACTATGTCGTAGCCTAGCACAGTTCCTCTGCCGCCCGTAGGGAGAACGGTGCCCATAAGCATGTGTATCAGCGTGCTCTTGCCAGCGCCATTTCTCCCCAGCAAGCCAAAGATGCTTCCCTTTGGAACCTCTAGGTTCACTCCGTCAACGGCTCTGACTTCTTTTCCACCTAATTTGTAAACCTTTGTCAGATTTTCAGTCTTGATAGGTGGTACCAATTTCCCCACCGAAACCATTAGTGTTGGAACAAGCTATGATTCTAAGTGAGATGCACGTTTGAAACGCGTTTTAAACAAGGAGTTATATATTGTTTAAGCCAAAGTTATATGGTAGGGTATATTGTGAAGTTTCAATTCATAAAAACGGTTCCATTGCTCGTCATTTCCCTTGTTCTAGGAATAGCTATCGGTCTAGCCCTACCGTTTATGCTCCCTAGTATATTGCGCTCCAAGGTGAATGTGGGCGACATATACATTCTGGGCGATGGCTCTGCCCGCAAGACCCTTGTGATAGTGTACTCGGGTAATAGGATTAATGTTACTAGATTATCGGTGTCGGAAAAGCCCATTAAGGTCAGGGTTAGGCTAGTTAGTCTTCCGGGATATGAAGGTTACGCAGTTGTGCTGTATAACTACTCAAGGAGTAATCTTACCTTATCTGACGAGCAGAAGGCCGCTACAGTCAAAATACTGTATAGTTATCGGGAAACTCGGAAATTGCTGGAAAACGGATATAAAATCGATAGAATAAAGCCAGTATATCATGGTGATATGAACAAAGCCAATGAGACCTTTGTAGTGCTTACCCGAGATGAGGAGATGTGTATAGCGCTAGTTGACCTTTCCGCGGAGAAGGTCGAATATCTTTCCTGTATATGGAAACCCTAGAGGTGAACTCAGTGGGAAGGGAAACACGGCTATTAGCGCTTATAGCCGTTACGGTGTCGGCAATAGTCCTCACTCTTAAACTGTCCACTCCTGCCTACGTGCAGGTAATCATAGAGGGCAACTCGACAATTGTTAGGGAGATACCGAACCTCTATACGAGTCGAGACGTGGTAACAGTGCTAGTGTTCTCCTTTATACTGGGCTTCTGCACTGCTTACTTGCTGTCCCGACATGTGAGGCCCGAAGTGAAGCTGAAGGTGGGGGAGGTGGATGTAGCGGAGGCTGTAAAATTGCTCAGCGAAGACGAGCTTAAAGTATACACGCTGGTAAAAGAAGAGGGACTGATATACCAGCACGAGATAGTTAGGGCTACAGGTTTTTCTAAGGCTAAGGTCAGCAGGATACTGGACAAGCTTGAGGCTATGGGGCTCGTAGAGAGAAAGAGGAGAGGAATGAGCAACATAGTGTTGCTAAGGAAGTAGCCGTTTGGCTTTTTGAACACTTTGTTCAGAAGCTTAGATATTTCAAGGAAACTAGCACTCGATTATCTCAGTGGGAACGTGAGAAAATTTCAATTTAGAAGGAGAGTAAAGAATAAAATATTAACAGTAACAGTAGTATTAGTAGTGACTATTACACTGTCGAGTCTTAGAGTACTGGTGTGCTATAGCCCAGCTGATGCCTACACGGTGGGGGTGGTGCTGAGCAAGCCAGATGTGAAGTACAACCTATCAAAGCTGGCTGAGATGGAGGGTGTCGTTGCCGTTGATTATTCCGGCGCCTACTCCACCTATGTCTACGGGAGCCGCTACGACGATAGGTTAGTAGTAGTTATGTCCAAGCAGGGGCTGAAGTACGCCAACGTAAAAATTCCAGCCAACGAACCCGTAACTATGTTCGTCGTTAAGGGCTTGGACATAAATCCTAAGCAGATAAGCGACAACATTGAGAAGATTAGAGGCGGTAGGCCTAAGCGAAGACCTAGTGGGCAAATGTTCCTTTGAGAAGTTCAAGGAGTCTAGAGGAGCCTATTCGTTCTCACCTACAATGTAGGCGAAGAGGATATCAGAAAGGCTCTGAAAGCTGGAGTGGCTTTCTGAGAGAGGCGTCATATCCAGTCTTAACGAGGACGACATTGGAACCATCGTCTCGACTGCCAAGCTCGAATACGCTGACTGGAACAGCAGGCTCGTATGGTCAGAAGGTAGGTGAGTATCCTACAGCTCTACCGAGAGAGCCGTGATGCTAAAGTGTATTGGATCTCCGCCGAACTTCTTCATGTTGGAAGAGGAGGCGAACAAGCCCGTAGTGGAAAGTCCAGGTCAAGCCTCCGGTTCGGGACTGACAGGAGACCCTTACAACCTATCCTCCACAGCCCTCTACCTGACCGTCTCCGTCGCAGTAGCTCTATTGGCAGGAGTTGCCGCTTACCCTATTGCAAGGAGGAGCTTACCAGCCGAAAATTAGCAGGTGTAAGGCTTTGGCTAAGAAACAGTCAGTAGCCATCAGCGGAGGACTCGCTAAGGTGTACTTCGTTCTGCTGAAGCACGGCAAGCCCATGGGAGTCAGGGAAGTACAGCGATTGATGGGGCTCAACAGCCCGGGATCCGCGAAGTACTACCTCACAGACTCATCGAGCTGGGCTTTACCGAGAAGTCGTCTGGCAAGTATGTGGCCAAGATGAATAAGGAGTCCTTGATGTCTGTCTACGTCGGCCTACTCGGCGGCATGGTGCCTAGGTTCGTGCTCTACGCGGCCTTCAGCACGGCACTGATCGTAACGTATTATCTCTTAGCAAAACCTCCGGTAGAATTCATCGTAGTAGCGGCCGTCCCCACCGCTATGCTCCGGGTAGAAGGACTGAGACTGATGAGACTAGCTAAGCGGCTAATTTCCAAACACCAGCGCTGACCTCTATATATTTCTCCTTTCTTCTCTGACTAGCTTTTTAGTTAAGATAATGAAATATTTTAGCGCGTATCTTATCTTGCGATATCTACGTCCTCGCCCGAGGAGCTACTCAAAGCTTATCAGCGTCTCTAGTCGCTCTAAGATGAGGCCAAGAGGAGAGGATCTGAGAAGCGTCACAACCCTAACACCCCCCAATTACCCGTTCGTGTTCTCAACGCAGCTACTATCGATGCCGAGCATATACATCTTCGCATATGTAGCGAGAGAAGCTATCCCCACGGGGACACTCTATATATAGATGATGACGTTGACAATACTAGCGATACAGAACTCACTCCTAAACGCAACACTACCCATAGGAGCACGGAGAAACGCAGATCCATTCACCGAGAGCCTCAGAATAAGATTAGCACTAGCAACACCAACACTTCTTTAAATGATAAGCCCAGAGCTTATAAATGGAACAAACGTGTTGAGAATCCTACTACTATCCATAACACCGCTGACAGTTCTAACAGTCACAATAACAAAACTAAACAAAGAAAGGAAGAACAAACATACTCATAGCGATGACAGCTAAATAACCTTCCTTAAAGACCTAAGCTCACCCCTAGACTTCTCCTCTATCCACAGAGCCCATCCATCACTATGCCTCTTCCTCCAATTCCACACGAGGTAAAAGACACATAGAGCAAACGTTGTCACAGAGATCTTCAGTCCAAGCTCGAACCAGTCTTAAGGAACATACCGAATAATAATAGTTAAGATTGCCATCGGCATTGTTCCAGTATGTATATAATAGAGTTGACAAACAAAGTAATCAAAGAAACAGGGATAATCCTAGAAAGCAGTAGAATTGATAATAAACCAAGTGCCGAAAACGAGAAGAAGTATTTAAGATTAGAAGTATGTCAAGGATAAAGATAGGTATTACTATAACGCTTACACACGTAAGAGCAAATGTTAACACCATTTCAGAGCAAGTATAGCTAAAGAGTGAACATGTATTTTCCACATATTAAAAACTTCGTAAATGATAATTATCTGCTTGGTCTTAATAAAGAAGTGGTTTATCTCCTTCTCATCAGCAAGCCTGAAACTCATTTTACTGAGTTCATTAATAATCCATTCTTTACCAGCCTGAACCTCGATCATAAGCTTATCAGTAATCTTAAGAGACTTTCTCATACCTTTGAAAGTCTCTTAGGTCACGTAAATCCTAGGATTGTCGGTGATAGTAAGAGGTTTAGCGACGTAAAGATCATATTGAGTCTGCGTATAGATCTGTTACTAAGAGTTTCGAGTTAGAAGTTAGAGATATTAGTTTATGGATAGGAAGCTTCAACATCGGGCCTATAACACTTGATGTGCGGAGATGTAATGGGGATAAACTCGTTGTGGACACAGTCCTCGAGGTTCTCAGGAAGTTTAGTAGTGACCTAGGTAATCTTGCTGAAGATGGGCATTTTGATGAGGTAGCACTAAGATGTGGTAAGTTAGGCAAGTCAATTCAGGTTATCCGTATGAGAGATCTGAAGTGTTAAGTTCTTATCAGATATTTCTAATAGGTTAAACCTTTAAATATAGGTTAGAGTTAGATGCGCCATGGTGTATCTGAATGAATTACCTATCCGTGGAAACTAAGGTGGGTAAGAAAAGAGTTATCGTCATTCCGAAGAAGATCGCTGACGCCATTAAGCTTCATGAGGGGCAGAAAGTCAGAATAGTAGCTGATGTTGATAGTGACAGTATAATCATAAGGCCTATAAGGGATGCCATATGGCTAGCTCTTCATGGTAAGAAAATAGGGAGGATAATGCCTAAGGAGATCGAGGAGGAGAGCCTTCGTGAGCAGGAAAAGCTCTCCAAACATTAAAATATTATTGGATACATCGTTCCTCCTGCCGATATTGGGTTTTGAAACATCCCATGAAGTAATGAGTGCATTCCAAAAGCTATATGCCCATACATTATACTATAATGACATCAGCATACTGGAGGCATTGTGGAAGATAGTAAAGGTCATAAAAGGTGAAGAGAGTGAGATTAAACGAATACTGGAGGGGATCATCGCAATAAGAAATACTATGGAATATGCGCCCATAAGCGAGAAAGCTATTGAGAACTCTATTAATATGTATAAGTTAGGTCATAGGGATATGATAGATAACTTACTATATTCAATAGCGCTATCAGAAGGGTTAAGACTACTAACGGTGGATAAGGAGCTAATAAATTTCATTGAAGAGCACGGATTTCCTAAGCAGTACATACTGACACTTGAGGAGCTTACTCAAATAGGCTAGATATTAGTTTAGTAAAGAAGATGGGCAATTTAATCTAGAGCACTCAATACTGAATGATCTTGGTCTCTGTCCTCAATTACCTTAACTATCCCCACCCTGCTGTTGGCAATCCGCTTAAATCGACCAGCACTAACTCTGACCTCGGGTTCTCGATGCCTTCACAACTTGTCCTGGGGGTACTATGAAACTGTAAGGAGCACCTGTATAGCTTAGCAACGTATCCCTACTACGGACTACGTTGAACGGTAGGCTAGGGTAATTCTCTACGATCTTCAGTACTTCACCGGCATATCTTTCCTCGAAGCTAACTAATCGCACTAAAACCACACTTTTATGTATCACGAATACCCCCTCCACTTTATGTTCTTCGCACTCATTATCTACAGGAGTTGTATGAAAGGAACTTTAAGGCTGGCCATAACGCTAGCCGTATCTACCGTGATTATAGCTTCCCTAGCCTATACCCTCTGATGACTCGAGTACGGCCACTACAAGACCGTGGTCGAGGTGAACCACCTGTCAGGATCTAATCGTACGAAAAAGAGTGTGAGAGCTGAAGATAGCATCCTAAGCTAAAGCCCCCTGCAGGTGGAAGAATAGCGCCTGGTATCTGGCCGGATAAAGATCTACTTTAGCCAACTTTAGCCTCGAAATTGCTCTTAGATATGCTGACGCTAAGTCTTAAATAGTTAGTTTTACCTGGTTATACTATGGGTGAACCTGGTTTGACTCTTAAGATAAAAGTTGGAAGAAAAGGTTATATAATATTACCAAAAGCCATTCGTGAAGCTGTCGGCATTGATGAGGGCGACGAGGTTATCGTTGAAGTTAGGGATGGAATTATACTTAGGCCTGCTAAAAGGAGGGTCGATGTCGAGAAGCTTAGGGAGTCTCTAAGAGAACATGTTGAGACCTTGAAGGAGATACTCGGTAGAATAGAACCTAGACCCGGTGAACTAGCACAAGCATATCTTGAGGAGGAGTTCGATTAGTGAAGGCATTCATAGATGCACCATTACTCATATATCTTAATACATTGGTGGACTCCAAAGATAGAATTCTATATGAGAACTTCTATGTGGAAATCTTAACTAAGTATAAACCTTATACTGACGTACTCGTACTTGATGAGCTGATCTATATTTCCAAGAAAAAGTACAATATTCCATATAAGGTCTCAGTAGGATTCATAGAGTCAAACGTACTCCCCTACGTGTACGTACTTAGCCTAAGTGAGGACGAATACAATTACGCGGTAAAAATATTATCAGAGCATAGCCTCAAACCTTCAGACGCCTTACATCTGGGAGCAATGATGAAAAATAACATCACCCTAATAATTAGTGAAGATAAAGAACTTGATAAGATATCCGCAATAAAAAGGCTATGGATTAGTTAAACTAGGAATTAATGCCATAACTAAGATCCTGGGTACTGATATACTGCGAAAATCCTGTATCTGTTATATCAGTTAAGCAAGACTTTAACGTCTAAGACCATGGTTTAAAATGTTGATTTTTAAAAAGAATAGGAATTCATTTACCAACAAACTTAAAGACGCAGTTGCAAGCATTAAATCAAGACTTATAGCTGAAGCCTCAAGGTAGACGAAAACATGGCACATCATTTATCAGCTTAATTCTCTTCTTGGTTAGCGGATCATTTGCGAAAATATGCATAAACCGAGATGGATTTACTGAGTTGCTATGAAAACAGTCGGCTAGAATGACTATCCAATCAAGGATTAGTGCATGGGCGCCTAATGCCTTGATACAACGACTTACGAAAACTAGTGCTACATTAGTCTTTCCTGAGCGTGTTATCCCGAAGAAGCCAGCATGCAACAGCTCCTCCTTATCAATACCAAACCTAATGCCTGTAACATCTCCTAACTCATGACTTACACCTCTAGCCTCACTCTAGGATTCACTTCTGCCTCTATAGTCTGGATGGGTGTACATATTCCCTATAGACCATACCTCCTATATGCGGAAGAAAGCGCACGTTATAGATACCAGCCTCCCATTCTCGAACAGCCCGTAATACCTACGCTTCATTAGAAGGCCCCTAGCCACTTCTTTGTCTACCTTCCGCCCAGATATCCTTTCAAGTCTCAAGAACTCCTCCACATAGTGACCATTACCGGAGCTGACTGCAAAATGTGATTAACTTTTACTCAAAACTTCTTCATGTCTTGGATTATTACGAGGCAAACCTCGAATATTTTAGGAAAGGTTATGTAAATGTATAAGTTATTCTTAAAGGCGGAGAAGCTCTGAAGATAATGAGCAATGCATGTGTGGGACAATGGTGGATAATAAAGCTAGTCACGAACTTAATTTCGTAGATCATTTTGTCTATGCTTCTCTACTCTTGTGGGGCATAATTTCTCTTTCCTCTTAAGACGAAGTTATCCTCTAGTTAATATTGCCTTCAGGTTTAAGCGGATACTATCTCAGCTTCCTTAGCTCTAGTTCTCTCAGGCATTATTTTCTTTAGAATTCTCCTTACCTTCTCTAGAACCCTTTCCTTGACCTCCTGACCACTAACCATAATAGTTTCCACCTCAAGTATCTATATTCAATTTTTGAATATAAGCTTTCCTGCCATACCTACAAGCTCATAGAAAACATACTGCCTCCTGACAAGCTCTTCCAGGCAGTAAGCATACCTAAAGCCTAAGTCAATTATCTTGACTATGCTAATGCTCTCAGGAGAATACTCCTTAATAGGCTTGCCTGCCAAATTTAGGTATTCGGGCATGAGGAGAGGCTAAGAGAGACCAATAAGAATATGTACAAGGGGATGCAGCTTAGAAAGGCTTTACAAGCTTCTTAACGAGCTAGGATATGAAGGAGTGCCTGAACCTTATTTATGATAGTAATAAAGACATTCAGAAACGCTATCAATAGCGTAACAGTCTGGCTCTTCTAAGCGGCGATACTAGGCCTAACATACCCGGCACCATAAAGCTTAGACCATTTACCGCTAAGCTGATACGGTATTCTAATGGATAGGCTGAGAATTCCTTGGCTAAAGGTAGCTACAGCGAGATAAGTTTATTAACTTGAACCTCTGTTCATGTGAAGGGTGATGCATATGAAGGGCCTCATACTATGTGTATGTCAGGGTACATGCCCCTCATTCCAGAAAATGAATGTTTTCGAGGTAGTGAATCACTTCAGGAGAAGCAAGAAGGTAGACTTCGCATTGATCCATCCACAGCTCTGCGCGAATGACGGAGATAACTTCTGGAGGGCATTGCTGGGAGGGGGTGGTGGCAGGATAGACAGGATCGTGGTAGCTGGGTGCGACCCAGCCATGCAGAAGAAGCTGTTCAGCCGGGTATTCAAGGAGTTGGACTTTGACGAGTCTAAATTCACTGGTATTAAGATTAGAAACATGACCACTGAGGAGGCAATTAAGGCCATCGAGAAAGCGCTCGAGGACTAGGTTAGAAAGCATGACTAGAAACTGGTATCCAATCATAGACTACGAGAAGTGTACTGGCTGCCTAACATGCCTCAACTTCTGCACCCATCAAGTCTATGAAGTGGGGCCTAACGGTAAACCAGTAGTTGCTAGGCCCGAGAACTGTGTAGAGCTCTGCTGCGGATGCCAGAAGATCTGCCCATCAAACGCGATAACCTATCATGGAGAACATAGCTAGTCCAGCTTATCAACAGCTTTATTCTTCATTAATTAAAACATTTTATAGGTAAGCACCCGCATAAGCATTAATCATAAAAATTAATGCTTCAATGATTAGGTGTTCGTGTCTAGGAGGATGAACATGCCCAGCAAAATAGATCTATCCAGACTGATCTTCGAGTTAGAGAAACAGGGAACCTATAAGCTTGCAACTGAAGCTATGTTCTGCGCATTTTATTCAGGTAGGATAGGTAGCGTTCCTCTACGTCTTCTGTCGATGCGTCGCTGGTCTCAGGTTTAAATAAGGGTAGCTGCACGGAGTCTTCATGGTTAGTAGGAAGGATTATAGGAGGACTGTGGAGGAGCCTATTATATCGGCTGCCAGAAAACCCGTTGCTAATACGAGAACCCACGCCTGAGAGCTATAATATATTCCTTAAGATAAATTAATAGTTAATACATTTCTCTTGCTGAGAGATTCATGGCATTATCTTGAAGATCTTAACGCCTAGTTAAGTATAACGCGTAAAGATAATGTTGGCTAAGAGGGCTTCATCAGTAGAGGAAGGTAGGGGATAAGCTTAAGCGAACAAGTAAGTTCTCGAAAAGATTAAAGAGAAAAATTGATTTTCATGGAATTCTCTTAATCACAATATGCAGGGTTTCGGCTCTCTTAAGTTCTAGCTTAAGGGTAAGTGAGCCATCTTCACTAACCGTCATCCTTACGCGACGATCGTTTATGGAAGCCTCTACTAGTGCTTTTGGGCTAAACTCGAAGAGCGTAACCTCTACCGTTCCCTCACCCTTTATATCAAACTCGACGTAGTCTGGAAGCTTCTTATAATTCCTAACGATTACGGCCTTATTAGCCCTAAAGAACGTCCTCCCATCCCTCCTAGCCTCAATCACGTTAGGGCCAACCCTAATCGAGTACGAAGTACAACCGACGCGATAGTTAGATAGCTCGTTCACCTCGCGAATGTTTAAGGAGCCGAATCTAAGCCCACCATCCTCAACATCAAAGAGCTCTTGAACGCCTAGAAGGGCTAGTAGGGCACCCCATGAGTAGAATGGATCGGAATTAGGCACATCATCACCCTCGCCGGTCTCAGCATTATAATTCTCGTGGTAATGCGTCTCTTCAAGCCATTCCCTCATGAAGAGCCTCACGCTCTTCAAGGCGAACTCATAGGCCACCTCGTCAAACCCGTATCGCTTAAGCCCCTCATATACTAGGAAGTTCATGGGCCCCCAGATCCTACCCCTCCAGTAATCGTTATCCTTGAAGGCTGGGTCATCCCTCGAGATGCTAGGTACGACGAACTCACCCCAGAATTCGCTTGGATTGAGGAGATGATCCTTGATCATCCTCTCAGCACGATGCCTATCAGGTATACCGGCTACTAAGGGATAGAAGCACGTTGGCGATTTCCGCTTTGAGAACCTCCCATCCCAGAACCTATTGAGATAGAGGCCTTCCTCCTCGCACCATAGAACCTTATTAATCCTCCCCTTCATCTCCTCATACTCCCTAAGGAACTTCTCGGCATCCTCCTTGAGATTTAGCTCCTGGGCTATCTTAGCCAGTGATAACGCGTCTAATGCGTATAAGCTGTTTAGACCTACATCTATTAGGTTCATGGTATTCTTTTCCTCGACAAACTCAGCTTCATCATACATTGGGCTATTGTCTAGGCCTGACTCGAATTTCGCGGACTGGAGCGTATGCCTAAACCTATCGGTTCCTATGGGGTCGGAGCCCCATTCGAGCAATCCGTCCCCGTTACCGTCTCTAGCCTTAAACCACCACTCATGGAACTTCTTTAGGCGTGGGTAAGCCCATCTCAGGAGCGATAAGTCCCTGCATCTTAGATACACCTTCCAGGTTAAGTATGCTCCTACGGGAGGCTGTGCCCTATCGGAGGATGCCCCAGTCCTGGATATGGGGGCATTTGGAGAGCAGGCGTAGTTTGGGACGACCCCTCTTGGGGTCATCTCGCTTAGAATAGCTTTTATGTTCGCTTCGGCTATCTCCCAGTCTTCGATAGAGGCTAGTAGGGCGTTGAAGAATGTATCCCATTCGAAGAGCACGTAGCCCCTCCACCCATCATAAGCCCATACGCGACTCACTGGGGTGTACATCCTGCTGTTCATATCATCCCAGACCGTATTCCAAGCTATAGCATTAATGACAGCTTGAGCGCATCCATTGAACTCCCCACCAACTACCTTAACACGCCTCTCCTCATACCTTTTCGCAAGTTTGTTCAAGAGATCGGATGCCACGTTAAGCATCTTGAGGCACTTCTCGCTTAGGATATCTAACGTCTCGGCAACAGAAGTCACGAAATATAGCTTATCGCCCTTCCTCATCGGGAACTGAAGTGCCACCACTGATCCCCTTTCAGCCATTGGGGTCAAGCGTCCCAATCTCTCCAAGTCCACCCTTACATGCTCTTCATCAGCATATACGCCCCAGTAAAGGGGCTCTTTATCGATCGCAAGGGATACTGCCATATCGACATTGGGGTAGATGGCGGTAAGCCTCTTCTCGGAAGACCTGAATTCTAGGATCCCCCTGCTACCCCATAGGTTTAGGGCCTCCATGATTACATAAAAAGCGCCTTTAACCCGTAAGGCCTTCACCTCCCCTATGATCGTATAGGGATCTGGCTTACCAAAGCTCAATCTCACGCGATTACCCCTGTGCTCCAGGTCAACCACAGCCACAGAGCAGTCAGGGCTATGTATCCCCAGCCTCACACCTTCACGCCTATACTCTGCTATGTATTCCCGCGTTCGCGAATAATAAGTCCCTACCCGGATCTCGAAGCCTAGCGGGAGGAACACTATCCCGTTGGTACACCTTACGTCCCAAGTGTTCCAGAGCTTTTCCAAGGAGACGTCTTTCCTCCCCAAACAACTCCCCTACCACTTAAAATGTATAATGATATAAAATAACTCGTTCCTTCTCCGAAAAGAAAAGACATAACAGTACTCACATTTTATTCCAACTTTTCACGTTACTGTGCATCATTTTATAGCTCTAAAATTTCTGTCCTACTACTATATTCTCCATATATGGCGAATAAAAACCATGAGACTAAAGTTTAAATATTTTAGGAAGAACCCTCCGACGATGAGTGTTCTTCTTAGATGATCTGTTTTTCATATTTATGTTCGCAGAAGTAGCTTAGAATGGACGCGATCTACATGTGAACGAGAGCCCTTGCCTCGAGATCATCTATTATATGAGCTGGAGAACGCCTACTTAACGCCTCATATAGCTGGCCCCTCAGATGAGGGCGGGCATAGATTATTCGGGATAGTAGCAGAGGAACTTAGACGCTTCTCTAGGGAAGAGCTTAGGTATAAAGTAGAGCCCGAGGAGTTGAGAGTAAGAGCCTAAGATTGATTCTACCTTATCATCAACAAGGCATGTGATACTCAGTAACGGATATTAATTCTCCTTAACCTATCGGGAATATGGGTGAACTGGTGTGGATAGAGGGCTCGTTAGAGCCCATCTCAGAATCTACGGCTTGGTCCAGGGAGTATTCTTCAGAGCCACTATGAGGGAGGTCGCCAAGAGGCTCGGCGTTAAGGGATGGGTACGAAATGTTCCTGATGGTAGCGTTGAAGCGGTTATCGAGGGGCCGCGCGATAAGGTGGAGGAACTGATAAAATGGGCCCATAGAGGCCCACCAGCCGCTTGCGTAGAAAAAGTCGTGGTTAGGTGGGAGCCTTATAAGGGGGAGTTTAAGGACTTTAGGATAAGATACTTTTAGGTAAAAATTCGCTAAATACCCTTGAGCCTGCCTAAAGTTTTGACCTCACGGCTTAAGATTTTTTCACTTAGTGGGTGTTTCTCCCCTCGCGATACTTCTAGATGGTTTTCGATACTTTTAATTCCGTGAGGGGAGTATGAGCGGAGTACCTTATTAGAATTAAGAATTCATTAACATTAATCGTTCTCAGTACCTTCTTGTTCTTGCTTACAGTCTCGGTCATTTTTAATAGACGTAAGGGATGAGCTCCTTAGTATTCTTCATGTATTCTAAGTATGCATCTCCGAATTTTTCTTTATGAGCATTCTCTCTTCAACTACTATCCTATATAAGATATATGGAATAAGCAGTAACATTACAAGAAAGCCATATAGGCTAGAGAAAAATCGGAATCCTAAGCCGTAGAGAATCATGGCCAAGTAACACGGATGCCTAATATGCTTGTAAGTACCTAGATCTTATGAACTTATGATCAGGGAGTATTTTCAGGGTATATGTATAATACTTGCCAAGATCCCTTTTAGAAATCCCACAGATATAGGCTTCTACTATAATCAGAATTAGGTTAATTCCGATTAAAAAGCCTAGGTTAATTTAAACGTAAAGATATTCATTACACAATACATTATGTAAAGGCGTATGAGATTCATGGAGTTAAACGTTAAACTTAAATTGTACAGGTTTAACTTGATTAATAGGTGCATGTTTGTGGAGAGATATAGAGTTAAGGTGCATAGGAAGGGATTGATAGTCATTCCTGCTAATGTAAGGAGGAAGTTTGGTATTCATGAAGGCTCTTATTTAGAGCTCATAGTTGAAGATGACAGTATACGGTTAATCATACCTAGGAGTCTTAGAGATGCTTTCGGAGTCGATGGTAAGAAGGCTATAGAGGTTATAAAACTCATTAATGCTTCTAGGAGGGACGAGATTGAAAAGGAGATACGTTCTTGATGCTGGTGTTCTGGCGCTTTACTTTGCTGGAAGAGAGAGTGCTAAGGAATACATTTATGCTACGTACGAGGGCAAGGCAAGAGCATTTATGTGCGAGGTTAATGTAGCAGAGTTCTTATATAATTATGCCAGGGTTTTTGGCTGGAATGCAGCATTAGTAAAAAACGACTTATTACGCAATAGCCCGATAACTATTATAAGTATAGATGAGGATTTAACGATTAGAGCTGCTAAGCTTAAACTTAAACACTACAATATACTATCATTAGCGGATTGCTATCTCATAGCATTAGCAAAGCAAAATGGAGCTACTATAGTAACAACTGATCATAATATAAAAGAAGTTAATGAAGCACCTACAATATTATTATCAGCATATTAAACATTTTAAGCTAAATCTTTGATAAGTTATAAGATGATGTCTTATTAAGCGGCTTAGAGTCTCTTAAATTCATAGGGATTTTCGATTCTGGTTTTAGAAGTCAAATATTGAAACTTACATACAGTAAGTGAGTTCTAGGTATTAAGTGCTTTATAACTATTTTATCCCAGAAAGGGGATGAAGAGCTTTTTAGAAGATGCTACTGAGGTTATTGAGGAAAATATAATACATGAGGTAAAAACTAGGCAATATTTACTTAATAATGGCCTCTGTGAACTTTAGGGTTCTTAAGCTTATTTCCTTAGTTTTAGATATTCTGAATTCTGAGGTAAGCCTTATATCCTGTGAGGAAGAACCGATCATCACATGATATGCACCAGCCTCTATTACGAGTTTCATCTCACTATTATAGAACGCCAGTTGTTCTGTTGGCAACTTAAACGTTACCTTACGCTTCTCTCCTGGTTTTAATGTTACCCTTATAAACCCCTTCAGCTCTTTTACGGGCCTAGTTACGCTAGCCACAGGTTTTCTTATGTAAAGCTGAGCTACCTCATCTCCTTCCCTTTCCCCCGTATTGGTTAGTGTGAAGCTTATTAAGACGATATCTCCTGGCTCTACTTCCTTCGGCTTCACCTCTAAGCCAGTATAGCTAAAAGTCGTATAGCTTAATCCATGCCCGAAGGGGAAGAGTGGCCTATAATCTTCGTCTATGTACTTTGAGGTATACTTATTTTTTGGATCTGGAGGGCGCCCAGTGTTTTTATGGTTATAGTAAATTGGCACATGACCTACTGTACGGGGGAACGTTACGGGTAGCTTGCCTCCAGGGTTATAATCCCCGAAAAGAACGTCCGCTACAGCATGGCCCATCTGTATGCCGAGGAACCAAGCTTCTATAATAGCCGGTACGTGTTCTGCTATCCACTTTACTGATAGCGGCCTACCATTCATTAGGACTACGACCACCGGTACTCCAGTCTCATATACGGCTTTCACTAGGTCTTCCTGTACGCCAGGTAAATCGAGGTAAGCCCTAGAGGCTGCTTCTCCGCTCATATCCCCCCTTTCCCCTACAACTAGGATCGCTACATCGCTCTGCTTAGCAATGCTTATCGCCTCCTCGAACCCTTCCTTTGAATCCCCCTCAACATCACATCCCTTCGCGTAAAGCACCTTGGTCTGAGGGGGGACCTTACTCCTTATGCCCTCCAATACTGTTACCACGTCCTTAGGATCTCCTAGGCAGTACCATGAGCCTAAGGGAGCCGTTCTATCGTTTGCTAATGGGCCTATCACAGCTATCGTCTTGAGGTCCTTCCTTAGCGGTAAAACACCCTCATTCTTCAACAACACTATGGATTTCCTAGCGGCTTCTAGAGCGAAGTCTAGGTGTTCTTTACACTTTACGACCTTACGGGCTCTCTCGGGATTAGCGTAAGGGTTTTCGAAGAGCCCAAGCTTGAACTTTACCTCTAATATCCGCCTAACCGCATCGTCTATCAGCTTCTCCGAAATTGCTCCGTCCTCAACCAGTTTCCGCAATGCCCTCCTATAGACGTCACCCTGCATGTCCATATCCACACCAGCTTCAACGGCTTCCTTAGCAGCACCGTAAACGTCGCCTGCTATACCATGGTTTATGAGTTCGCCTATAGCATTCCAATCACTAACTACAAAGCCCTTGAAGCCTAGTTCTTCTCTTAGGATCTTACGCAATGTGTATTCATTAGCAGAAGCGGGTACGCCGTTTAGGTCATTGAAGGCGCTCA
This sequence comes from Thermoprotei archaeon, assembly GCA_021162845.1. GTDB lineage: Archaea > Thermoproteota > Thermoprotei > QMSL01 > B3-G16 > JAGGXX01. The sequence goes on from JAGGXX010000035.1 coordinate 19,145, forward strand.
TTATGGTACCAACTCCGGCTAAGACTGCAGCTCTGAAGGGAGGCAGGTACACTTCCCTAAGGGTTCTGTCCGAGATGTCCACCGTGTTGTAATCCCTACCGCCTTCCGCTCCGCCATAGGCTATGTAGTGTTTAGCACATGCTAGGATCGCATCTGGATCGGATAGGTTGTCACCTTGAAAACCTCTGACAGCTGCCCATGCCATGATTGAGCCTAAATAAGGATCCTCCCCAGCACCCTCAGCTATCCTGCCCCACCTGGGATCTCTGGCGATATCCACCATGGGGGCAAAAGTCCACGTTATGCCCTCGCTCGAGGCCTCCTTAGCTGCTATCCTAGCAGCCCTCCTAACGACACTTGGATCCCATGTACTCGCCAGCGCTAAGGGTATAGGGAATATGGTCCTGTAGCCGTGTATGACGTCTAAGCCCAAGAGGAGTGGTATTCCTAAGCGGGAGCCCTCTATGGCCGCTTTTTGTACCTCGTTGACCTTATCGATGCCCGTTACGTTGAGAAGGGAGCCAACTAGGCCCTTCCTTACAAGGTCTTTGATCTCCTTAGTGAAGGAGCTGTACTGACGCATCTGCCCGATCTTCTCGTCTAGGGTCATTCTCTTCAAAAGATCTTCAACTCTTTCCTCTATAGGTTGAGAAGGATCCTTATAGACCTCCATCTCTCATCATTTCGAAGTAAATTAGGCATGATATAAAGCGATTTCCATTTTTTCTTTTATACTATGAGGTCTCAAAATTAATACATTTTGAATGGTTTTACTTTCGCATTTCATTTACCTTAAAACTCGGTATTATAAGTGTTGAAGTATGGGCGCGAATATAAATGATTATGCTTACAATTCTCCTCAGGCTTTAAGTGAATATGTTAACGTTAATGAGGAATATTAATTGACCATATATATTACTAAGTCCTCTTAATACGCGTATCCCTTAACGTTACATATCCATATTTCTCTAGGAACCTGAATAATTTGATGAGAAGCCTTGCATCACCCTCGTCGAGTTCTCTCCTGACCTCTTCTGCTATCTCCGCTGTACTTCACTTTTCATCTGCCCAGAAGAGCGATGCATATAGTATTTTAGAGTAGGGAAAGCTTTCGCTGGTGATGTTCCTTAGCTCCATTAAGGCTTCTTTTGGTAAATCAACTAATGTGGGTGCTAGGTATTTTAGCTTCTTCCATGCTTTAGGGATCCTAGCCTTGAACCTTTTGGCATTATTCCTCTTCTCATCATCTTTTCAGCTATACTTAACAATCTTTTCTTCTCATGATCAGCAAAATCCCTAAGGGCTATGCATA
>JAGGXX010000046.1 GCA_021162845.1 Thermoprotei archaeon
CTCCTGGATAGCTTGACGTAACCATGACTATATGGAAGGACTACATCATCCTTTTCGAGATACGTAGGAGCTGGTAGGACGACATCTGCGTATTCGAGCGTCTCGGTCCAGTGAGTCTCGTGGACTACCACAAACACGTCCTCTCTCAGGAGCCCTTCCCTTAGGGCGTTCTGGTCAGGGAGCGTTATTGCAGGGTTCATGTTATATACGTAGATGAACTTGAAATCCCCTCGTTTAATGTGCTCGCTTAGCGAGACCTGACTGGCGACATCCGATTTCACGCTTGAAAGCGCCTCCCCCGTTATATAGGATATGTCCCATCTTACTCCAGCGACCTCTTCCACTCTCTCGGGAGTCCACTTCATGATCTCTTCCTTGAAGAGTTCATAGCCATACGTCCATTCATCGATGAAGTCCCTCTCAATGTAACCATGTTCTATTATGTACCTGATCACCCCCAACGCTAGGGCCACATCGGTTCCCGGCCTTGGCCTTAACCAGATATCAGCACCCTCCGCAGCTTCACTCCTTCTGGGATCAATAACTGCTATCATTGAGCCCTTTCTCCTAGCTCTTAGGGATAAAGCCCACATGTGCGGTGAGCTTACCGCTGCGTTAAGGCCTCAATAAGCGATCAGTCTCATCTTAAGGAGCTCTTCAGGTCGTATCCCATAGCTTAAGCCGTAGTATAATGATATGGCCTCGTGCCCTGACCTACTGCATATACTATAGTCGGTTTTCGTTGCTCCAATGGCGTTCCAGAGGCGTTGCGGAAAATACCACGTCAAGAGCCCCATATTGCCAGCATATTCCAGGTGAAGAACAGCCTTAGGACCATATTCCTTTAGCACATCCTTGAGCTTCTCAGCCACGATGTCTAGGGCTTCACTCCATGGGACCCGCTTGAAGTTCTTACTCGGCTTATCTCCTTCCCTTACGTGGAGGACCCTATTGACGTAGACCCATTCCAGATCCTTAATCCCCCTAGGGCAAATGAATCCTTGGGTAACTGGGTTCTTGGAGTCACCCATGACGGATACTATTCTTCCAGAATCATCGATGCCTACTATTATGGAGCATGTATCATAGCAATCCCGAGGACATACCGTCTTAACGTACCGCATACTCTCATCGCTCAAGCATGCCTGATACACCTTGCTTAGGCCTTATCCCTGAACGACCAAAATAACTGTTGTACTTAGGCCATAAGCGGTTTAGCCATATGCGATCACGATCCTAACTAGCTCATGAAGTCGCGATCACAGCTTTGAAGTTAAAGGCTTTAACGAGGGCATCGACACTTTTTATCGAGGCTAGGGATTATGGTATTAGGCGAGACCATTAGGATAAAGTATGCAACCTATAAGGATGGCGTGACGAATGTGGAGGTCACGAAGCTGACTGACGATGTAGGTAATACGATACATCCGTATTTTACGCAGAACCTTATGACGCCAGACTCGGAAGTCATCCTCTTGACCTCAGACAGGACCGGTTGGTGGCAATTATATCGCCTCAACATACCTGATGGGGAATTAGTTCAGCTTACCGAAGATGGAAATGTATTTCCTCATTGTCCCTGTCTTGATGGAAGGCATGGTATCGCTTATTATTGGGATGGACGCTTCCTCAAGTCGGTAGATCTGGAAAGCCTCGAGAACAGGATCATATACTCCATACCCTATGGTTTTAAACCGGGCATACTCTCCATAACGCCCGATGGCAGATACCTGGCCTTCGCCTATACAGAGGACGTCCACCTTAGTACGCTACGTGGAAGGGCTTATTCTGCCTTCGTAGAGCACATGTACTTAAGGCCACGTAGTGTAATCATGCGGATAGACCTTAGAAAAGGGGAAGTGCAACCGGTATGGGGCGAAACGGAGTGGATCACACATGTTAATGTAAGCCCAGCGGATCCCGATATCATACTATTCTGTCATGAAGGACCATGGCATTTAGTTCAGCGTATGTGGATAGCTAAGGCGGATACCCATGAAGTATGGCCTCTAATGCCCCAGAAGCGATACGTGGAACGAGTCGGTCATGAATTCTTCACGAACGATGGGGCAGTAGTCGCTCAGTTTAGCAGACGTAGTACGCCTTCTTCAAATGACTGGGCGTACTATGATCTTTTTGTTAAGCCAGATGGCAGTGAACTGAGGACATATCGCTATCCCGATAAACCCCCTGCTCATATAAAGGTGAATAGTGATGCATCCCTCGCAGTTGGAGACAGGGGATATGTGACCTCCAATTTTAAGGAGGGGGGCTCATTCATTTCCCTGATAAAATACAATAAAGATGGTACTGTGGATTTAAGGCTACTTTGTCGGCATGACACTTCATGGTTAACGCAACATTCCCATCCTCACCCGATATTCACCCCCGATGATGAACACATTATCTTTACCTCAGACAGAGAAGGGCGTTGTAACGTATACATGGCTCCTGGGAAATGGGATTAGCGAGTACATGGAACCCGAGATGAGTGATCACGAAGCGCGAAGTTTTTGTAAGTAAAGACATGCAGGATCTCCTTTACTTAATATGGAGTACTGGCTTCAGATGGAGATTCGTTATAACGGTGGTATTTTTTGCTCATTAACTAGTAGTACTAGACCTGAAGAACACCATACCGGAGAACAAAATGTACAAGCCTATCGCTATTAAACCCAACCCTATCAGGTAATATATGATGTTTGCCAATAGATCAGGCACGGTTAAAGTTAAGATACCTCCTATGATCATTAGAACGCCTATAGTGGATAGCACGAAACCACCAGCTCTCATCGGGAGCCTAACCTTAACGACCTCCTCTTCTAACTTAATAAGAGCATCGAGAAGGAAACCTATGCCCATACCTATGAACATACAGGCTACGAAAGCAGTGCCTCCTAAGCGTTCTATGAGAAGGAAGCCCACGCCCATGCCCATGAACATGGCAAAAGGAAAAAGGGACTTGCGCTTCTTTTCGGTCATGAGATAACCTCCACTACATCTTATGTGAGTAAGTCGATATAAAGACTTGGGAAAGCGAAAACGTTATACCAACTTAACTAGATGTTTAGGAGATATTTAGGGTAATGAACTTAGGGCCGTTAACCCAGCTATACGTTCTCAATTTAAGAAAGCTAACCCGGCGATGTCTTTCTATGAGTTTAAGGAACATAAGCTTACCTTGTTGATCATTCAAAGGACAATTGATGGATCATTATTGCTAAGAGGTTTCTTCAGTGATCATTACCCCCATATCCTCAGGACACCTATAGCCTGGTAATCCTTCTAAAATGGCTCTAAACCTGTCACTTCTCAAGCAGTTAATGAATGATTTAATGCAATCCTTACATAGACTGGCTCGACTTATCAAGAAATCGAACTTCTCCCAGCGCAGAGGTATGAACTTAAGCTTATAGCTATCAGCGACCCACCTAATGCCTACGCCTACATCCGCTTCACCTGTGACTATGGCCTCGGCAACCTCGATATGGGTACGAACCTCTTTTTCATAGCCCAAAATCTTACCCCTTATCTCCCTGAAGCGTAAGCCGCGTTTTTCGCATTCCCTGCTAATTACGTAATCCGCTAGAATCCTGGTACCCGAACCGGAGACCCTATTGATGAACCTTAAAGCACCCGTGACTATGCCTTCGATCACTTCATCATAGGACAGATCTTCCCTCATGATGAGCCCTTGCTCTCTCTCATATCCCCGCACGAGCAAAACCTCATCCTTGGTCACGAGCTTATCGACGAATGGGATATTGTAGAGTCCCGTCTCAGCGTCGAACAAATGTATACCCGCTACGTCGGCCTCGTTGAGCATTATCGAAGCGATCCCCTTTAGGGAACCTACCCAGTTGACGTTAGCATTAAAGCCTTTTTCACGCATGATCCCAATTAGATGTCCCAGGGCTATGTCGTGGCTCCCTGCGTATAGAATAGAACTGGATAAGACGTAAGCTCCCTTATCTACCACGAATTCCTTTCCCAACAATCGTCTGTAATCCCGCGCATAGAGCTCGAGCAAGGCCTTCCCGTATTTAGTGAGCTTAGCACCTCCACCTCCACGCCCTCCTCGCCTGACCTCTAAGATGCGCAATCCAAGCACTCGTTCGATTCTAGATATGTACTCCCAAGCACTTGAGTATGGTAAGTCCAGCCTCTTAGCTGCTGCGAGTATGGAGCCGTACAGGTCTATTAAGGCTAATAGCTTAGCGCCCAGCTCATCAAGCACCTCCTGCCTATCCAATATGAGCACGAGCTTTAATTTAGATCTCACATAATCAATGCGGCTCTCCACCTCATGCCCGCCCATTGTACATAACTCATGTTCATCAAAATAAACTTAAGGAACGCGTATCACCTTCCCTAATCACACCTTGCCCTAAATCAGCCTCAATTTCGGCATAATACTGCTACCTCTTCATCGGTTAAAAGGCATAGGGTGCTATTCCTCTTCATCCTCCTTCTTCCTTACCCTAAACTCACAGTAAGGATCCCCTTTCGCTATACACTTTACCTCCTCTATAAACACGTCCCTTTGGAATAGCTCGCTTAACCAGCCCGCAAGGGTTCCCCTAATGAGATGACTGGTCGCCTTATCAGACCTCTTGTATAGCTCACATTCAAAGGAGTGGTAAATCCTAATCACGGCCTCCATCTCATCGAAGTCTATGTCAACTATCTTCAATATCCCAAAGCCCACCTGGATGAACAGAGCCTCTGCTATCTTAAGCAACCTAACGCGATCGCCGCCAAATAGACGCTTAAGGTTCCTGTACGCATTTCTGCCCATCTCAAGACCTACGTAATAGAGGAAGGCCCTAGCACCCCAACCTAGCTTCTCATAGAGGTTCTTCACGAATGCCGCATAAAGCGGCTTCCTAAGGATGATCGCTCTCTCCCCGAATACCGTCAGTGGCAGGAAGCCATCGTAAGCTACAAAACCATCCGATATGGGCCTTATGAGCTCCACACATGTTATGAACTTCAGTTTGCTCAGCTGAGCAACTAGGACGTCAGCGTCTTCCTCCTTATCCGTGAGATCCACGAATATTAGCATGTTTATCGGTCGATATTCCTCGGTCCTCGGTATCTTGAGGCATACTATGGGTATGCCCCTTGATGAGAAGACGTTAGCTATCTTCACCAGCACTCCAGGTCTAAAAAGGGCCTCAGAGGAGACCCCTATGTAAAAGCCATATACGGCATGTCCTGGGAAGAAGACGGACCTGCTGAGCTCGTAAGGCTTTAACTCCTTACCAACATTCCGCATAATGAACGCTATCCTCCTCAAGATCTTAAAGAAAAGGGGGTATCTATATAAGTCTTGATTTCTTGAACGTTTAGAAGTCAGTATTTTATTATTAGAGTAAAATAGATAATTACCCTTTAATTATTGGTAACTAATCCCTCTTAATTATAGTATAAATTTGAAAAATAGAATTGATCTAAGCTATTCATTCTCAGAGAATTTTAGACTAAAATACAAAATAGCGGGGTTTGAGACTTCGTACAGGCTCGCTCTTGGTTTTCTAAGCGAGAAACTAAGGAGGGTATAGCGATGGTCTATGTTAACATTTTTATAGTGTGAACATCGCTGAATTTTCCTTAGACTAGGAACTAAAACAGAGAATTCGTGATGAAAACCTATTCAGAGACGATGTCTCTCAAAAGGCCTCTTAGGAAAGCTCGGCTTAAGGCCCTGGTTACTCGAGGAGGCCCTTAAAGCTAAGATGTACATAGGCATAGACCTACTGCCAGAAAGAGCATCTGTGCTAACATTAATGGATGAGAATGGGAATTATATAGATGAAATATGGATGACCCTGAGAGGATCAAAGATAAATTCAGATGATATGCACAATTCTCTATATCAATTGGTGATTAGGGACATAACAAATGCGAAGAGCGATGGTGAGTTCTCCATAGTTTTCATGAGGGATGGTGATGTCTATCCTGAGGAGATAGAAGATATAGGAAGCTTTATCGAATCCATAGCGAATAGGCATTCAAAAGTTAAGTATGCAGTGCTATCCGTGAAGAAGAACGCGCCATACAAGCTATATCGGATAGATGATGATAAAAACCTATACCCCAATGTAGGTTCATATGCGATACTCGGAGAGAAGCATGCCATTTTAACCTCCTCAGGCTATCCTATAATCAGGAATAGGCTTGCTAAACCATTGCTCATAGAGCTCGTAGAAGTGATCCCAGCGGGATGGTATGGCATTCACGACGCACTAAAGGACTCCTATAAGCTTAGCTTCATGCATTGGACTACATTAACTCAGAAAACGAAATATCCCGCGCCAATAAAGTACGCAGACGATCTCTCATACCTCATTTCGAAGGGCATTGAAATTACTGGTCCGCCACTATAGCTTCAATAACTTTTCCTTGAATTAAACGATTCCTTCTATTGCCTGATAATGCGAGCGCTAAGATTAGGAATAAAGGAGTCCCCGCAGGAATCCTACCTTGATTTAGCTGCAATTGTAACTCGACTACCTTATCCGAAATGTCAGGAAATACTGGCCTCCCTACCATATCCATGAAGATGCTGACTAATTCCTCAAGAGCCCCCTGTGGAAATGGATAGCCCAATTCCCTAACAAGTACGTTACTTCGATGAGCGAGCCGTAGCTCCTTTACACCGCTTACCAACTTCCCCAATTCCATATTCTCCAAGCACTTAAGTTGTATGTAAATCCTTGAGTCTAGAGATGGATGCGTGAAAGCACAACGCGCTGGATTATCCTCGAATACTTCTATCATGAATGTATAGGTGTAAGCAGGCCCTCCGATAGCAACACCATAAAGGTCGGATATTAGCTCCTTAAGCCAGTTTTGCTCCCATGTCCTAAGATACCCAGCAACACCCTCCTCCTTAAGACTTGTAGGTGCCAATTCTCTGAGTATTGGCAAGATTTTATCCCTAAATTTCTTGATAAAATCATCTTTTCTCACGATGAACGCAGCATGACCAAGCTCATGTAACAGGAGTGCCCACTTCCACGGTCTGAGTACATCATAGGAAGGAACACAGAAAACCATCATCCCATATTTAAGCAGTATGGCTATTGCAGAGTACGCATACTCTAAAAGAGTGTATAATTTTAAGTTGGATAGCTCGTTAAAATACGCCCTAGCATCATTAATGAACTTCTTTAAAGCCATCATAGAGTCCCTATACTTATCATTGCTTCTAAGATGAGTGTATAGGGTAACTATATCGACTAATTGATTCAGTATTATGGCCCTATGCTTAATCGCATACAGATCACGTAGGCTCTCCGTATAGAATCGCTTAAAGATTTTCTCCTTCCTCGCTAAGCGTATGAGGTTAAGGCTTCGCCTAATCCACTCCAATTCCCCAACACTCTCATTAATTTCTGCCCTAATAGCATCAATCATCCCTACAAGTTCAGAGGGTATAGATAAGGTGGCTAGGTGAGATTCTATATTGTGATATATCGATTCTATCTCGCTTATCTCTTCAACTAAGAAGGATGACAATCAGGTTC
>JAGGXX010000066.1 GCA_021162845.1 Thermoprotei archaeon
TAACTGATTCATTGGTGGGTTTTCGGGGTTTGTTATGAAAGGGTGAGGTGGTGTTTTAGTATCCAGATTGTTTTGTGGTTTGGGTTTTCTTTGATTTTTCATTTTATGGGGTAAATTGTCCATTTTGGAACGTTTTGTTAAATTGTACTAAGATTTTTGTTTCTGTTCTTTAGTTGCTGGTGTCTGTGATATGCTTTGCTGGTGTTCTCTACTGGGTTGGTGCTTAGACGTATGATGGGGAGGGGTCGCCGAATTCCTGTAGTGGGATGTACTTGTCCTTGCGGTTCTTGGTCTTCTTCATTATCTCTTGTTGAAGGTTAGAACGGCTTAATAAGCTTGGGAAGGCCACTTGGGTCGGAAGGATATACGCTTGATGGCGTTTTCCTGGGAGAGAGTCTGAAGCATGGGATAGATGTCTTGAAGATGCTGTTGTTCAGCTGTGCGTGATAGTAGGATTGAGAAAAATTGTATTTGAAGAGTGGATCGATATGTGGAATTCATAAGCCGCGTAAATAGATTTTCTGATAATTTTGGTTTTTAGTTGATTATCATTCATTGGAGTATGAGGGTATTTTATGCTATTTATAACATTGGAATTGTTTTAAAATTTCTAGTGGTACTGGATTTTCGTATTTTAGTCCTGTTCTTTGGCAGAGCTTTTCGAAGTCTGTGTCTGTTGTTATGATTGTTGATGCTTTTTCTTGTTTTGCTAATGCTAGGTAGATGCAGTCGTATACGTCATGTTTTAATTCTTTCGATAATTTGAATGCTTCTAATATCATTTCTTTTCTAATTGGAACGAATTGTGGTGTATCGTATTTCTTCAAGAAGTCTAATATCGCTAATGCAGCTTCTTTCTTGTTGATTCCCCATTTCTTTTCTAAAATCCAGTAAGCTCTGATTGGAAGGATATCCAGTAATATGGGAATGTATGCTCCTCTAAGTCCTTCCTCGACGGTAGGTGAAACGTATTTGTTTCCGGGATGATCTTCGACTAGGAATATGGCAAGTACATTTACGTCCCAAATTTTCTTCTCAATATTCTCCAAAAGTTGCTTCTCCTGCATCGAGGAAGGCCTCTTTTCCCCATCTTCTATTAGCTTTAACTTTAACTGATTCAGGAATTATGGGTTTTAGTATTATGTATCCTTTACTGGTTCTCATTTTTAGTTCTGATCCTTGTTTTAATCCTAGTTGTTTTCTAAATTTATAGGGGATTAGAACTCTGCCTTTACTATCAATTTTAACCATGACCTCCTCCATATAATCACCCACCATTATTTTCCCACCATAGTATATAAAAGTTTCCCGCTTTAAAAGTGGCACTATTGAATTAAGGCTAGTGGGAACTCTCTAGACATATGGCATAAGCGAACAGAACTTATGTAGAGAGGTTAGGCATCATAAATTATTTTCAAGCGAGATCACTTTTAAACAAACATTATTCCTTTTTAACGGTAGAGAGGGTGAGACGGATAAAGAGATTCGATTAGTTGTGAGAACAATCATGAAGTTTTTATATGAGATGAATAACGATCAACGATTTATTGAGATGTGCAAAAAGATAAAAGTAAAAAGGAGGAAGAAAACTATACCACAGGTTTTATCAGAGGATCAGATACAAAGGTTAATTGATGCGTGTAGTAAGATTGATTTTGAACTTAAAGTACTTGTCGAGATAATTTACGAGACGGGTGCTAGAATAAGTGAAATCTTATCCCTAAAAAGGAAGGATATTGAGTTTGATGAACATGATGCTAAAATATACATACGTATTTCAAACTCAAGGAAGGATATTGAGATTGAGATTGTGTGACGGATTAGATCATGAAGATTATATTTTTAAACATGAGTATTGTAGTTATCTATCAAAATTATCAAAAGCATGGAAGTTAGCAGATCTCCCACCTATTAAGAGAAAATTCCATGTTCTAAGACACAGCAGGGCCACCGAGATATTGAAGAAGTGTATTTTTTACTGAGAAAGAGATGATGATGTGGTTTGGCTGGAGAACTCGTGAGATGATTGATGTGTACAGTCATATCACGATGGAGGATATTGAAGAACGCTACATCTCTGCAATAATACCTAATATAAATAATAATTAAGGAATTTGGTAGTAAGGTCTGTCCAAGGTGCGGGTTACCGTTAAACAGCCAATTCAATTATTGCCCCCGCTGTGGCCAGCCCTTAACCTTAGAGGCCTCTTATGAAAAGTTGAGAGAAGCGGAGAAGAGAGAGGGAGATTGAAGAGGCGAAGAAGCTAATCGAGAAGCTTCTTGAACTCGCAACGAGATGACCTGAACTAATAAAGCGCCTTCTCCAAGAAGGCTGATAACAAATAAAGTCTTACGCCTATATTCTTGATCAGCTAATAGCGCATCAAGCATGTAGTCTTTTGATAATAGCTCTTTTAATCTCCTTATCAAAATTTCTACCATCATTAAAAAGGAGAGGGAAAGATTTAAAAGTGGTACCAATCATGAGTTTGGGATTGGATGGCCAATCTATAAGGATTTTTAATTTTGGGATTATATCATTAGTCATTCTGATGTTCATCATAGTGCAGTTATTGATTTGATTCAATCCCTAATCGTAAACCCTTTATCGATTTTGGAATTGAACTATTAAAGCGATCAGCTTTCAAGATCGTTGAGCTATTGGTTCGATTAGACGCTCATCGAAAATTTGGGGAATGAACTATGATATCTTCTCAAGCTTCTCTATCAGACGCTCAACCAGTTTTATCAACTTATACTGCGACTTTCTAATCCTAGATCCCAGACTCCAAATATAATCAACCGCGTCTCCGTGAAAGTACATCCATGCGAGGCGTTATCTGCAATGAGGCAACTGTCCAGTTATTTGTAAGGTAGTAGTTAAGAACACATACTATTGTAACACATGTAGAGTGGAATGTATAGAAATTTATAAATTATCTCCAACATTACAACCCTATAATGGTGCATTAATATGAGACAGAGACCGAAAGTTCTTTTAATTGCACATACTCACTGGGATCGAGAATGGTACTTAACATTTGAGAGATTTAGATACCGCTTAGTTCAGTGTATTGACAGAGCTCTCGGAATCTTCGATAAAGATCCTCGTTATCACTCCTTTATGTTAGATGGGCAGACTATAGTCTTAGAGGACTACTTGGAAGTTAAGCCATATATGAAAGAGGTTTTAGAGAAAAGAGTTCGTGAGGGGAAGCTGATAGTAGGTCCGCTATATGTACAGCCAGATGAGTGGTTAGTATCCGGAGAAGGACTCATAAGGAACTTACTACTCGGTATCAGAATAGCGAAGTCCTTTGGTCGTGTAATGAAAGTAGGCTATCTCCCAGATACCTTCGGCCACACTATACAGTTGCCTCAAATATTAAGAGGCTTTGATATAGATACCTTTGTCTTCTCAAGAGGTATGGGGAGTGAACTTAAATCTCTGGGAACACCTTTTATATGGCGAGCTCCTGATGGTTCAGAAGTCCTAGCTCTCTTCCTACTTGATGGTTACTGTAATTGTGAACGTCTACCTAAAGATCCTGAGAGGGCTATTGAGTACCTCAGTAAATTCTTCAAGAGATGGAGACCTATATGTAAAGTTCCTTTATTGCCAGGTATGGTCGGCTGTGATCACCAGTTCCCTAAGGAGTGGATACCTGACGTAGTGAAAGAGGCTAAGGGTAGGCAGGATCTACCATTTGAAGTCATACAGGGTAACCTGGAGGAACTTTTAAATGAGGCTAAGAAGTACGCTAATAAGCTCGGCGTTTATTCTGGCGAAATGCTTAGTAGCTATTATAGACGTACACTATATGGTTGCTGGTCATCAAGGGTATACCTTAAGCAACTTAACTTTGAGAACGAAGTGTTGCTCGTTAATTATGTAGAACCATTATGGACTATTGCATGGCTATTGGGTAATGAATATCCTAAAGAATTTATATGGCAGGCGTGGCGTTATGTCCTACAATGTCACGCACATGACTCGATATGTGGGTGTAGTATTGATGAGGTTCATAAGGAGTGTGAGGTTCGTCAACTTAAAGCGCGTAACCTAGCATGGGGATTATTAGCACCTGCAGCACCAATAATAGAAATCCCCTTAGCGTTCCTCTGGCATGAATGTGATAGGGCTAAATTTGCGATGCCCTTCCTTACTTCAAAGCTTAATCTAAACTTTAGTAAAAATGCTCTACTATACTTAGTTGCCTTTAATACTCTTGCTTGGAATCAAAAGGCTCCTATAAAGTTAAGGTTAAGATTTGATTATCCAGTAAGAATCGATGTAAGGAGCCTTCAATTACTTAAGTCCGTACTTCCAAGTGCGTACTATGAACACCTTAAAAGGATAGTAGAAAGAACCGGAGTCTTCGATCTTAGTAAGATTAAGATTAAAGTTCGTGACGCAGATGGACGTGTCATTCCTCATCAAGTTACTAGGACGCTTGATGGAGCCTTTATGCTTGAACTTGTAGACTCACTTCCAGCTATGGGCTATAAGGCTTATGCTATTGAGATAGGGGAGAGTGAAGATACTCCAGAATTCGTTAAGGTAGAACGTAATAGCATGGAAAATGAATTCTTGAAAGTAACCTTCTATCCTGAGAAAGGTGGAGCGTTCAAGATACTTGATAAAAGGAGCAGCTCTGAGTACCCCCTAATGAACTTCTTCGAGGATGATGGCGATGCTGGCGATGAGTACGACTACTCACCACCTAAGGAAAACCTAGTCTTAAGCAGTAAAGACGTGGAGGCAAGGTTAGAGTTTACAAAGCGAGGCCCCATAGTAGCTGAGGCTAAAGTAAGGTTAACTATGCGAGTGCCTAAATCGTTGAAATCTGATAGGAGTGGAAGAAGCAATGAGCTAGTAAAACTACCTATAGTTATGTTCGTGACTTTATACGCTGGAATACCACGTGTGGATGTCAGAGTCCTTATAGAGAACAGGGCTGAAGATCATAGGCTGAGAGTAGTATTTCCAACAGGCATGCATACTGCGAAACATCATGCTGAAACTCATTTCTATGTAATAGAGAGAGATAATATGCCCAAGGAGCAATACGTTCCCACTTACCCTATGAGGACATGGGTCGATGTGAACGATGGTGAAAAGGGGTTATGTATCGCAACTAAAGGTCTTCACGAGTACGAGATACGTAGAGGCGAGAATGGGAGTGAGATTATAGTAACCCTTATGAGATGTGTTGGTTGGCTTTCAAGGCCAGCCTTTTTGACAAGGCCCGATAGTACTGATCCTCCAATGCCAACGCCTGAGGCCCAGTGCAAGAGGCTAATGGAATTTGAGTATTCCATAATGCCCCATAGAGGCGAATGGTTGGAAGCACGTGTATATAAGACTGCTAGGGAGTTTATAGCTAAGCCTTTGGTTCAGGAGGATCTTCCTCATGAAGGCGATCTTCCAAACGAATTCAGCTTCCTTAAGGTTAACCCTGAGGAGGTAGTATTAACGTGCATGAAGAAAGCTGAGGACGACGACTACGCTGTGATAAGGCTATTGAACGTCTCCAATAAGAGGGTTGTAGCGTCCTTAGAATTCTTCAGATCTCTTAAAGAAGCATGGAGAGCTAATTTAAATGAAGAGCCTCTAGAGCGATTGAATATAACCGGTAGAACTGTCCAAATAGACATAGAACCCTATAGGCTTGAGACGTTAAAGGTTCGCCTTTGATATATTTCTAAACCTTTAACACGATATTCTACCTACTAGCTAGCACTATTTTATCTTACATTTGTAAAATTATACTCGCTTGATTCTTCACAGCGAGTTCCGGCTTCGCTTGAAATAGTGCTCTACGCGATATATCCACCTCTTAGTCCTTAGTCCGAAGTACCGGATCAAAGGGTGGGTCTATTGTTAGGGGTACTTGAATGTTGGTGAATGGTATCTTAGAGGCGCTATCTGTTGGTTAGAGTGTCGATGGGATCATGGGGGTTTCGAGATACCTAAGGAATCCTGGTTGCGAGTTAGGGGTCTTAGGAGTTCTACAGGACACTTTAGAAGGCCCTAGGTGTTTAAGGTGGTTGAGATTGTGTATGGGGATGGTGTGCTTAAGCCTTTAGGGAGGGCGGGAGAGTTAAGGTCATTATTATAAAGCCTTCCTGTGGCCTTTATGGGCTGTGAGCGGATTTCTGTGGAGTATCGTGATGTCAAGGAAGATCCTCTTAAAGTTCTGTTAGAGGGACGTAGATGATAATCCTGGATACCTCCGTATTTATCGACTCCTTAATTCCTCTTGATAAGCTATATCGCTGGTTGAACCTCGTAAAGTGGATGGGGGACGTTTGGTTCGTGACATGGGCGAAGGCACAGCATAATTCTTATTCCTCTCTCTACTGACGTGTCAGTAACTTAATGTAAACTTTATATACTATTGTAACAAATGTTTACACATGAGCGGTAGGACTGTAGTGCTTCCGGCGGTAAGAATTCCAAGAAAACTATGGTTATATCTAGAGGAAATAATGAAGAGGAAGATGTTTAGCAGTAAGGCAGAGTTAATTAAAGATGCTTTGAGGGAATACGTACTTCGTCATAAAGAGTTACTTAAGGATTTTGATATAATTTCAACATCCATAGAGCTTAGAGAGGGTAGGCTCGAAGATGAAGAGCGAGAGAGGGAGCTCCTTGAATGGATCGAAGAAATTCGCTCTAGACACTAGCTTCTTAATATACCACTATTATAAAGGGAATAAGAAGACATCAGAACTACTTCGTAATGGAGTAATAAACTACGTTACATTATCTGAAGTATTGTATGTCCTGTGCAGATATGAAAATCCAAAGGAAGCTCTCTCCTATATAGAAGAAATCGTTAAATTGGCCTCAATTGCGCCATCAAGTAAAGTATCATTAATAGCAGGACAATTCAAGTGTAAGTATCCGATAGCGCTAGCTGATTGTTGGGTGCTTGCCACTGCTAAGGTCTATAGAATACCAAGTCTATTCGCATTTAAAGAGAAAGAAATCATAAAACATCTTGACTTAATTAAAAAAGAAGTAGGAGTAGTCTTTCTTGACGAGATAGTTTGATGTAGATATTATTTAGTTTCCTTAACCTTACTTGGAGGATAGCTGTAGTTATAGGTCGGGAAGTACTGCTATGGGGGATGGATTATTGAGGCATTCCCGGCTTCTCCCCCACTTAGAAGTACCTTCATAACAGTCCCGTATGTATAGGTAATATACTCTTGTATCGATTGTATCTAGAATTAATTACTGTTCTATCTTCTAGTCGCTATGCTCGCTAGTTCTGCTAGCATGAGTTCTGAAATTACCTCCTCGTCCTCTTCCTTAAGGATACTTCTAGCTCGCTTCTGTCTAAGGCCTAGAGGATCTAGGGTTGCAACAATAATGCTTGTATCTATGTAGCTCAAGGCTTAGACCCGCCCTCTCTCCTCTAATAATTGCTTTAATCCGCCTTCAAGCCTTATCGGAATATCCTTCTCCTTCTCTTCAATCTTAAAGAGCTCTTCAACGGCTTTAGCAATCCTAGATACGCCCTCATAGCTCTTAATACCCGCCTTGATGAGCTCTCTTAAAGCCTCGCTTTTGGAGCTGAAGACTCCAAGTCTTACTAGCATGCTAATGAGTTCTAGGGTTTTAGCATCAAGACGTAAAGGCACAACCCGTGAACCCATAGGCTTGCACCAAGATATACGTATAAAAGACTATCTATATCCGTGTGAAGCAAATAGAGTGTTACATACGGTGTGTATTTTGCCGTCTCCGGCCTTGAATATGTCTCCTAGGTTCATCATATCTATTTTCTTACCGCAGATGAAGCATTTGTGTTCGCCTTTGACTATCCCTCCTAAAGCCCAAGCCTTATTAGCACCTTCTTGAGGTCAGCGTCATGAACTGCCGTTAGCATGACTTTATTCGTAATTGTCATCCTCGTACCACCTTTTTCCAAGAGGAGTCTGTCCTCCGCATAAATAGGTTTCCCCTGATAATTTTGGGTTTTAGTAGTTGATTATCATTCATGGGAGAGCTTGGGTGGCTAGCGAATTTGAAAGACGGTCTATGTATCATGTCAGATCATGGGGATGCCTATACTTGAGGTTAGGGATTTTGCTGTAGGCCCCCTTATCGAAACTTACGAGCTCTAGGTTCCCGGCTAGGGCTATGGTGGCATGCAGGCTGTCGAAATACGTAAGGCCGTATTGCTCCCTGAGCTTGTGGGCTGTGGCGAGATGTAGGGGCGTGGGTGTGGCTATTCGGATTCCATACTGCTCTAATGCGTCGTTCAGCTTATGCCAGAATGCGATGTAGTCCCTAACTATGACGTTACCTGACCTAATCAAAAGATCCAAGCTCGATGAGTGCGTATGGGGAGAGGAAGATCTTGCACCTCGTGAATACCTTTTTCGCGATATGGTAGTTGGGATCCTTCGGATCTATGGCTGCAACAAGTACATCGGTCTCGACGAGCATTAGTTCTCCCTCTCCGTCTCTTTCACCAGTTGTGTGTATGCGATCTCGCTTAATTTGGAGGGTTGGATAGAGGCTTTCACGCGCACTTTAATAACTAACTCGGAGAGTTCCTCCCAGGCGTCCTTAATGGGCTCCAACACTATATCCCACTAATGTGTTTTTTGATTCTTCACTTTGATAAGCGGGCGGTTGTGGGATGGATTTAGGGAGCGAATTACAAGGTAGGGTGTGCTCATAGGCTTTTCCTATGAGAGAAGGGATAGTACACCATATGCTATAGTATAGCATATAGTATGCCATACCATAGGACCTTGCTTCTATGGCGCTTGCCTTAAAGGTATCTGGTAGGGTTATGTGTGAATACGAGGTTCTGGTACGTGATCCTCGTTGATACCAGAAAGCGTGCAAAAAGCATATTAAAATGCTTATTGGGATGGAATATCAGGGTCGGATAAATGCCCTTGCTTTCTAGTGATGAGAAGGAGAAATTTTTAAGGACTTTGGAGGAGGATCGCGGGTTTCGCTATGCGGTTATGGGGCTATTAGGGTTCAAGGAATTGCTGGAGAGATTTGCTAGGTTGGAGGAGCGCCAGTCTGAATTAGAGAAATGGTTTAGGGAGCTTGCTAAGAGGCAACAGAGGTTGGAGGAAAGGCAACAGAAATTGGAGGAGAGACAGCAGAGGCTTGAGGAGCGGTTCGCCAGATTAGAAGAACGATTTGTTAAGCTTGAAGAGAGGTTTGCTAAATTAGAGGAGCGTCAACAGAGGTTAGAGGAGAGGTTCGTTAAGCTGGAAGAGAGGCAGCAGAAGTTAGAGGAGAGATTCATAGGGCTGGAGGAAAGAATGATGAAGTTGGAGGAGCGGATGGTTAGGGTTGGGGAGAGTATGGAGGAGCTATCCAGAGCTGTAGTTACTATAGGCAATAGGTTCGGTGTGCTCGCTGAATCGGCGTTTAGAAACGCTATCTCAGGTATTTTGAGGAGGTATTTCGGTGCTGAGGCTAAGAGGTGGACGTACATAGATGAGGATGGTACTGTCTATGGTTATAGGGCTCTGGTTGAGGTTGATGTCGTAGTTAAAGACAATGTACATATATTGATTGAGG
The DNA here is from genome assembly GCA_021162845.1 of Thermoprotei archaeon. Lineage (GTDB taxonomy): Archaea > Thermoproteota > Thermoprotei > QMSL01 > B3-G16 > JAGGXX01. The sequence goes on from JAGGXX010000066.1 coordinate 9,569, forward strand.
TCAAGTCTAGGGCGGATCCTGGAGATGTGCTTGAGCTGGTTAGGATAGGGAAGCTCTATGAGAAGGTGGTTGGGCTTAAGCCTAGGTTGGCAATAGTTGCTGGCTATGTTAGTAAGAGGACGTATGAGGTGGCTGCTAGGAACGATGTTGAGATATATACATATCTCAGGGGATATTGAGTGCTATTAGGCGTACTCTCGAGTGTTTATTGGGTTTTTGAATGGGCGTCTTTCTATACGCTGTGGTGCAGTTGGTTCTCTGGAAAAGTTAATAGGATCGGTAAAGGTCTGTAATTTAGGGTTACATCATGTCGTTAACCCTTCATGATAAGGAGAAGCTACTGAAAGCTATTGAGGAAGATCGTGAATTTCGCTATGCTTTAATGGGGCTACTGGGTTTGAAGGAGATCCTAGATAGGATTACTGAGCTGGCAAAGGGGCAGCAGAGGCTTGAGGAGCGTCAACAGAGACTTGAAGAGAGATTTGCTAAATTGGAGGAAAGGCAGCAGAAATTGGAGGAGAGGTTCGCCAGATTGGAGGAGCGGTTTGTTAAGTTGGAAGAACGGTTTATTAAGCTTGAAGAGAGGCAGCAGAAATTGGAGGAGCGTCAGCAAAGGCTTGAAGAGAGATTCGTTAAGTTAGAAGAGAGGCAACAAAGGCTTGAGGAGGAGATGAAGGAGACTAGGAGGGTTCTCATGACTATTGCTCATAGATTCGGTGTTCTTACTGAGGAGGCGTTTAGGCAGGGTATGAGGTTCGTTGTTGAGGAGGTCCTAAAAGTCGCTAAGGTTGAGAGGTGGGTGTACAGGGATGAGGATGGTGTTGTCTATGGGTATCCGAGTATAATTGAGGTAGATGTGGCTGTAAGGGATAAGGAGCATATCTTAGTTGAGGTGAAATCTCGGGTGTCGAAATCTGATGTGGCTGAGCTATATAGGATTGGTAAGTTGTATGAGAAGGTGGAGGGGGTTAAGCCTAGGCTGGTGATTGTTGGGGGCTTTATAGATAGCGACGTAGACTATTTGGCGAGGAAATTAGGGGTGGGGATAATTCCGGTGATAATACGGTGATATTACCTTAAGAGGGAGCGTATAAGATAAGGTCGATGAGGAATTTATGGTATCGTATTTGGCTATCGGGCTATTTTTCTAAACCTATTGAACATCTATTAATGTCCACGAAAAATGAAACTGTTTCGCAAGGCGTATGAATGGAACTTTTATGCGTGATCTTATGTCATTTCGAAAATATTATCTCTTTGGCTTTTCGGTATTCTAAAGCTGGGCTTGTAAGGGGTATGCGATGATGTTTTGAGCTTTAGGGCTTGTACGATAGGGGGTTTGTTAAAGTGAATTCCTTCCTTAGGCGTATATCTCTTGATGATGATCCTACTCTTACTTCATACTTTCCTGGTTCTACTATCCACTTCTCGCCGTTATAGCTCGCTAGAAGTCTTAGGGGTATCCTTATCTCGACTTCTTCTACTTCTCCCGGCTTGAGTTCCCTTGTCTTATGGAAGCCCTTAAGTTCTTGTAGGGGTTTAGGTATCTTTCCTCGTGGTGGGTTTATGTAGACTTGGGCTACTTCTTTACCGGGATGGTTGCCTGCGTTCTTTACCTTAAACTCCACTTTGAGGTGGTCTTCGGTAACTTCTACTTTTAAGTCGCTATACTCGAATTTGGTGTAGCTGAGGCCATAGCCGAATGGATAAGCTGGCTCTATGCCAAATGTATCGTAATATCTATACCCTACGTAGATATCTTCATAGTAGACTACTGCTCTAGGATCGTTGGGTGGTTCCCCTGGGAAGTTCCATGAGGGGACGTCTTTATAGTCCTTTGGAAATGTTACCGGGAGCTTGCCCGAGGGATTTATTACGCCTATTAGCGCATCAGCTGTAACCCGTCCGACCTCCTGCCCTGGTTGCCATATTAGGAGAATTGCGTCAACTAGATCCCTCCAGCTTGATACCTCTATGGGCAATCCTATGTTGAGGATGGCTACTGCCTTTTTCCCATGTTTATGAAAGGTTCTAGATACCTTTTCTATTAGCCTTTTCTCATCATCTCTTAGGTAGAATCCTCCTTTCTCTGGTTTTAGGTCCCATCCCTCACCGGATATCCTGGTTATCACGATTATCGCTACATCGTTTCGCTTGGCGTATTTCTCCATCTCATCCTCGCTTAGGAAGTCCTGGGGCAGCGGCGGTAGGGGTACTCCGGGCCTCCTAGGCTTATATCCCTCTTTCGCCCTCATTTCCTTAATGTACTTCTCGTATCTATCGGCCAGCTCGTCATCTATATTTAGTTTCCTCTCCTTTAATCCTTCAAGTATGCTTATGACGTATTTGGGATGGGTATACCCGCTTCCTAGCCCACCCCTGAGGGTCTCTATCTGTCCAGTACCAAATACTGCTATCTTAGCCTTCTTATCTAGGGGAAGCGTGCTATCTCTATTTTCAAGGAGCACTATCCCCTCGGCCGCCGCTTCATAAGCGACTTTTGCGTGTTCCTCTAGATTTGGCTTGTTGGAGTACTTGTACCCTTTAAAAGCGGGGGTCTTAGCTATCACCCTTAAGATGTTCTCGACGTTTCTATTCAAGATGGCTTCACTCAGATCGCCTTTTTTAACGGCCTCTATTATCGCCTTTACCTGATCATCGTTACCTGGCATTAACAAATCATTTCCAGCCTTCATCTGTGCTACTGGATCCTCTCCTGCACCCCAATCGGTCATGACCAGCCCTTTAAATCCCCATTCCTCCCTTAGTACCTTCGTCAGGAGCCACTCGTTCTCTGAACAGTACTTCCCGTTAAGCTTATTGTACGCGCTCATTACGGCCCAGGGCTCCGCTTTTTTAACCGCTATCTCAAAGCCCCTTAGATATATCTCCCTAAGAGCCCTCTCGGATACGATGGTATCTACTACAAAGCGGTTCGTCTCTTGGTTATTGGCGACGAAATGCTTGAGGCACGCACCTATACCTTGAGATTGGACGCCTTTAACGAAAGCAGAAGCTATTTCGCCTGTTAATAAGGGATCTTCTGAATAATATTCGAATGTCCTTCCACACAATGGGTTTCTATGGGTATTCATACCAGGGGCTAGGAGTATATCTACACCGTATTCCCTGGCCTCTTCTCCCATAGCTTTACCTACCTTTTCGACCACTTCAGGATTCCACGTGGACGCGAGTACTATGGCTGAGGGAAATGCCGTAGCGGGATATGGTTTTCCATCGCCTTCTATCCTAACGCCTTGAGGGCCATCGGCGGTAACTATGGAAGGAATGCCTAGGCGCCTAATGTTACGCGTCTCGCCGGCGGCACCGGGTACGCGAAGGGATTTACCTGCCCCCACAACGAGATTTGCTTTCTCCTCTAGCGTCATTTTAGAGATTAGTTCCTTAATAGGAATCGTCACGTTATATTGCATATGAGGAAGCGCATATAAAAATGATCAACCCCGTCTATGGCCTTTAGTAGAGGTATAAGCGAAGTTCTCATTAATGAGATCCGTATCGATGAAGATTTCGTTGGAGAGGCTCTCGATGGCTGCGTGAGGTCTATGGTTTTTATGATTGTTGCAAGATTAGGACTCTTTTGCATTGGTGTTTTATCTTGTGGGTGATATTGACTGGAAGATTGAGATGCGGGATCATTATGTATGTTTATATGTATTTACTTTAGCGTTTTCTTTGTCCAAATCCCCACTCGTAGGAGGTAAGCCGGGTCTAAAGCCATCTAGGGCTATGAATAATAATTTTATGATGATTTTATCTTTTATAAAATCAGTAAATTAAAAACTTATTTTATGATTTACGTATCTCCTACTTTTTGCTACTCATATGGCTTGATATTCCATTGGCTGGGGCTGTGTGTATTTCCCTAAGTGAAGCATGGGGTCCTGAGAGGGCTTCACGTATTTGCTGATCCATCTATCAAGCTCTTCCTTCAACTCCTTCAGGATGTCTTTATTGTCCTCTGCGAGGTTTATGGTCTCCATGGGGTCCTCTTTTAAATTATAAAGCTCATAACCGAATTTATCCTCGATCACGACCTTTTTCAAGAGGATTTCGAGGGGCCATTTAAGGGCATATTCGCGGAGCTTGTAGGGTTCCGGGAAGACCTCGTGTAGTACCTTAAGCTCGGCTTCGTAGTGGACTATCAGCTTCCACTCGTCTTTTATTATGCACCTCTCTCCCCAAGTCTCGCAGATCGCGAAGTCCCTTATCCTGTCTCCCTCGATGAGCTTTCTCAGGCTTTTGCCGTCTAACTCCTCGCCGTATGGGATTGTAGCATAGTCGAGTATCGTCGGCATGATGTCCGCGTGTTGAGCGTATCCCTTAACCCTTAGCCCTTGTGGGAGCTTTTTGGGGTATCTCATTATCAAGGGCACCTTGATGACGGGTTCGTGGAGGCCCGCATGCCCCCATATCCCATGTTGTCCTAGCTGTTCTCCATGATCTGAGGTGATCATCAGTAATGTATCGTCTAGTATGCCTTCATCCTTCAGCGTCTCTACGATCTCCGCGATCGCGTTATCGACATATAATATCTCCCCATCATACAAGTCTATGCTTTTATTCTCATCTCCATCGACGATCTCATCAACTTTCCCCCATCCAGGGACGTATTCGTAGCCCGCCGGGGCTTTGAGCACTTTCAGGTCGCTTAGGTCGCCCTTACGGTGTCTGAAGACTTTGCGGTAACCCTCGGGTTGGTTGTAAGGCATGTGGGGGTCCCAGTAGTGTATGAAGAGGAAGAACTTCTCATAGCTATGGCTCTTTATCCAGGGGATTGCCATTCTGTTCACCTGGTCTGCTATGAGGTGGTGATGAACCCATCTCGAGGTCTTGGTGGGATTCATGTAGTACTCGTATCCCCTAACGAAGTGCTTCATGTGGGAGCGGAAGTTTATCAGGTTATCTACTGCGGCAGTTACGAAGCCGTTATCCCACATGACCTCCGCTATGACGGGTATATTGTCATCGAGTTGATAGGCGTTGGGTATGTCGTAGGGGGTTATGTAGTACTTATGGGTTGTGGGATATCGGCCTGTTATTATGCTCGTGAAGCCTGGCCCTGTGGGTGCACCGGATGCGTAGAAGTCCTCGAAGAGGACTCCTTCACGCGCTAATCTATCTATGGTCGGGCTAGTGTTGCGGAAGTAGCCGTAGCAGGAAAGGTGGTCAGCACGTAGAGTATCAATGACGATGAGGACGATGTTCATGAGGTTACTTTATATGTGTAGGAGAAGTTAAGCTTGTCGTTTTTATCACAATCAGCTATGCTCTATCTAACATACCCGGTCCATAGTTGGAAGCCTAGGAAGCTAGCTTTCGCTCATCCTGCGATGAGGTTGGGCGCAAATGTTGATCTAGCCTTAAAGCTTATATGTAAGAAATTTTCTTATATATTATAACATGGGTGATATAAGACACCATTCCAGATTAGCTAAGGAGAAGAGGGAGGCTGCGCACGACGAGTATATTAAGGGCAGGTATACTGTCGTCGGGGATCTGGCCATTAAGGCTGTAGAGCAGGCCATTGAAGCCTTAGCGTCACTTGAAGGGCTACACTTCCATGTACACCCCAGGAGCGCCCATGCTAAGAGGATCAGGTGGTTTAAGGATAAGTTTCCGCATTTATCGGGATATATCGACATGCTTTGGGGGGCCTATGGTACGCTGGGTTATGAAGGGATGGATGGGGATCGAGCTAAGAAGGTTTTAGAGGCGATGGAGGTGATCCTGAGTGAGCTTGAGAGGGAAACAGGGGTGCGATTTAGATAAGTTGGTGAGGTTGATATCCTCATTCGAGGAAGTCATCGCTATTATATTATTTGGGAGCATCGCTAGGGGGGACTATGATGAGTATTCGGATTATGACATACTAGTGATCTTCAAGGATAAGAAGAGCATGTGGAGAAGATGGGATGACCTCTTTAAGTCCGTGGGGAAATTAGGCCTACTGATTCACTTAATCCCCAAGGGCTATGAGGAGTTCTTGAATAGCGAACCTACGTTCTTAGATGAGATCTACAAACACGGGATATTACTTTACATGAAGTACCCTTTCATAATCCGCTTAAGGCCCCCGCATCTTAAGCATGAAAAGCTCATAACATATGATTTAAGCGGCCTGGAGCAGAAGGATAAGGTGAAGCTGCTCTATATGCTGTATGGTAAGAAGGGGTTGAAGAAGCGCGGGATTTTAAGTAGATTAGGTGGGGATAAGATATGCGACGGATGCATAATCGTGCCCGCTGAGAACTCAGCCCCCCTCCTTAGAATTCTGCGGGAGTATCGCGTGAAAATACGAGTGCTAGATGTATACGTCGGACCATCCCATGAATAATTCGTTTTGTCATCGGGTTCATAGGCCTTAGGATGTAGAGGTGACGGAGGATCTTGCGATGGCATCCCTCTATATCGTCGATCATGCTGATATCGTCTTTAACGAGGATGATGGTTATTGCTTTTTATCTCCACTTGGTGCTTGGATGGTTGCAGCATTAGACTCGTGTATTTTTGGAAGAATTTGGAAGAAGTGAGGATTAAGGCTCTGAAGATTCGTGATGATGAGGCACCGTGCCCTGAGGCTTTCTCTATGGTCGTTTTCGATGACGTGAGAATCTCACTTAAGGACTCTGATGAAATAGGCATAGTGGAGGGTTTATGAGTTCGAATTGTTTATGTTAAGATGAATTTGGAAGGGGGTTTCGTTAGAAGTTCGCTTTATAGGTGATGAAATGTGCTTAAATCTATAGCTGTTAGAGGGTTCAGGGGTATTAGGCGCGTTGTTGTGAATGGGCTGTCTGAGGTTAATGTATTTATTGGTAGAAATGGTGCTGGTAAGTCTACGCTTCTGGAGGCTATCTACTTAGTGTCCTCTTGGGTTAAACCCCTTGATATGCTTAGGGATGTACACAAGTTGGATTATGTGGTGTTCAGGAGGGGCGGTAGGGGTAATTGGATGGGTACTCTCACAGGGCTTCTCAGTAGGCGTAACGGACTGTGAGGGAATAGACGTAGTTCCGCGAATGACCTCAGCCGTGTTAGCCCTAACTAAGCTATCTAGAAAGCTTAAAGTGGTAGTCGTAATCATTGATGCTGAAGACATGGATGTTGAGGGTAGGATGAGAAGGATTACAAAGGATTTTATCATTGACCTTCTCAAAAATATTCTCTAACTCCCTACTAGCTTTGTTGCGAGGTTAAGCACCTTCTTCATTCCCCCTCATTAATAATCAATTATCGCACCCGGATATAGGAAAGTCGTTCATAGCATCATTTAGGTTGAGTACGCGTGCATTAGAACTCTGTTTCCCCGTAATGTTCAAGTTCAAGGTTGCCATCTCTATCTACTGAGACGATCCACCAGACGTTTTCATCTGTACATGCTATGTGCGTATGGTAATGGCTTACCTTAGAGTTGAATTCCTCCTCGACCTCCCACCTGCTAGGTAAGCTTGTCCATATAGTCGATCTAATCTTCTCTTCGATGATTAGGTATAAGTTTACATACTTTCTGGCGTGCTTCCCCGCAAAACTAATGTAATCCTCTATCTTCCTGATTATGTCTCTAATGATCTCGACGTGTTCTTTGAACGTCTCTCGAGTCAGATCCTTTAATTCGAGACTACATATCTTCGCCAGGAGGTCCTCATAACCAGATGATCGATATAGTCTCTCGATAAGCTTCTCGACCTTATCCTCAGGCGCGTACCTATAGGGTATTATCGACCATGGCTCGGCTCCTTCTCTGAAGAGTTTAACGTAGAGCTTCGTCTTCGAGAGGCAGGCCCTCATATCCCTAATACCCTCACCATAGTCGAGGATGACGTCGCTCATGGAGGACATGAGCCTCATAGCTACGGCTTTCCCGATTAACTTCTTCGTAGCATTTAGATCTATCTTCTTGCCGCGTAAGCCCCTCCTAAGCTTCTCGAGTACCTCTTTACTCCCAAAAACTAACTTGGCCTCGAAAGGGTTATTCGCGTTATAAAAGTCGACGGCTTTAGCTCTAAGCAAATTCATCACGTTAACTGGAAAAATCGTGACCTCTTTTTGGTTTACGTGGAAGATTTCCGTCTGCCTGAGGTCTATAGTTTCTTCAGTGAAAACTATGAGGTCTATGTCGCTTATCGATGAGGCATCGCCTCTAGCGTAACTTCCTATCAGGCAGACGGCATACCTATTCCTGTAGCCCAAGAGCTCTTTAACCTTGTTTATGATTCTCTTCCAAGGTATCTCGTGCTCGGCCATTATTAGTCTCCAAATAAGGAAGGGATATTACTCGCTCATAAATCGCTATTCCCAGAGACGATATAGTTTCATTACTGGGATCTTAAGAAAAACATCCCGATCTAGCTTCGAAATACGTTAAAGAACTATATAACGATATATGGCGCGTTATATATGACCTAAGTGAAAAGCTTAATGTGTTCTTAATGGTTTGTGATGAGAAGTAAGCTTAGGACATCGTTTATCATTCCTTCTTAGTTATAATTCTTGGTATGCTTCAAGTGTGAATGCGGTGATAAAAGCTGGGAAGAATAATTGTTCTAACGCATTCTTTAAAGTTCTTGCATCTTTGGCTGGATGCTTAATAGTGCGCTGATATGATCCTTTTCATCGAATTTTGTAAAGATATAGAATTACTTCCATGTCTTTAAGGCACAATTGCGTATATTATGCTGTTTTTCATCTTGATGAAGTTAGGCCAACTTAATCGCCATAAATGCACGGCATGCAGATATTCATTATTAACTCTTATTAATTATAGTCGCTTTACATGTATCTGGGGTTTGGCTTGAGGGCTAAGGACTACCTTATAGCAGTGTATGACGTGGGGAAGACGAATAAGAAGTTCATGTTATTCAATAGTGAGCTGAAGCCCGTATATAAGGCCACTAAAAGAATTGACGAGATTTCCAAGAATGGTATGTTGTATGACGACGCGGATTCCATTATCAGATGGATGAAAGAAGCCCTCGCGGAAGCGCCGGAAAGAGATAAGATAAAGGCTATAGCGATAACCACGTTCGGTGCCACTGGTGCTCTTCTCGATTCAAGGGGGGAGCTGGTCATCCCGGTCATCTCGTATAATAATGAGATACCTCGGGAGATAAGAGACGATTTCTACGCTACGTTCGGGAGCCCTGAGGAACTGTATGTAAGGACGGGAACGCCTCCGTATGGGCAACTGCTTAACTTCGGGATACAGCTGTTTTGGATAAAAAGGACGATGCCTCGAAAATACGAGGAGACGAAAACCATACTGTTCCTGCCGCAATATCTCTCATACGTGTTGACGGGATCCAAAGCCATTGAGATAACATCGGTTGGCTGTCACACTTATCTATACGACATAGTTAAGAGGGGTTGGAGTAGTGTAGCGGAAGGGCTTGAAGTCCCCGAAAAAGCCCCAGGGGAATTCACTGAGGTCTGGGAATCGATAGGGGAGGCGAAATGGCTTGAAGGAGCGCTGGTTACTACGGGGATACACGATTCGAACGCCTCATTAGTTCCCTTTTTGATCGCAGGGTGGAAGCAGAAATTCGTACTTGCGTCCACTGGAACCTGGTGTGTCTTCATGTATCCAGGCGCTGAATTTAGACCTAGGAGAGAGGATGTCTATAGAGATGTCCTGTACTACATAGATGCGTTCAGCAGGCCCGTGAGGTCCGCTAGGTTCAAAGGAGGATATGAGTTCGAGTATTATGCTGACCTCATCAGCAGGATGTTCAAAGTACCGGCTTCTAGCTTCTTAGATATGGACGTTAATGAGAAAACCTTTGAGGAGCTCTTGAGGGCGAAAAGACTATTCGTGATCCCCACGTTAACCCCGGGCTCAGGGCAATTTCCAAGATCTAAGGGAAGGATAGTGGGAAGGGAGGAGTTTAGTAAGGATCTGAAGATCGCTTACCACGCGCTAAACGCGTCTATGGCTGTTCAAACGTATTTCGCGTTAAAGGCGATGTTAGAGGAGGAAAGAGGATTGAAGGTCACCGTAGTGGGAGGGTTTTCGAAGAACCCGATGTACCTGAGGATGCTGGCTACGATGCTGAGATCACTGGGGATTAAGGTGTTTAAGACGGAGTATGAGGATCTAACCAGCCTAGGAACCGCGGTGACAGCGAAAATAGCTTACGAAGGCATAGCCCCTGGCGAAGTCGATAGGGAAATCATAGACAAGGCATTGAAGGAAATTGAGATAAAGCCCCTTGAGGGAATAGATGAGGGCATGGTAACCGAATACATCGATAAGTTTGAGGAGCTATGCTTATCAAGCGCTTAGCAGAAGGATTACTGGAGTTTTTAGTAGATGCAATGTCAGCCTTCATGAGCTTTAACGCTTTAGGTTATGTATCTTTTCATCCATCATAAGACTTAAGTAACGTTGTAGTCTCTTTCGCATGGGGAAGTGAAGCGGGTGGATTATCAGGATTTCCTAGAAAGGGTCTCTTCTTCTCTCTTAAAAAGAGGCTGGAGACCTATAGAGGGGCGTCCTGAGGAATTCGATCTCGTGGTAAGTCGAGAGGATATCACGGCCCTTGTGAGGACGAAAAGGATGATCTGCTTCCTTAGGGGGAATCATCTCTTAAGAGATGAAGTCCATAGGGTCGTTGAGCGAGCTCACGGTTTAATGGATGAAATGGCGATGCCACCACTATTTCAGAGGATTGCGATCGTGGTATTCGTATTTGAAAAAGCCAATGGAGTCGAGTGGATAGTAGAGGAGGCAAGGAAACGGGATGTTTTGAGGTCGAATTATACGGTCTCCTGGATCGTGGATCTGACCAAGGGGGTTTTGAGGAGGCATAAAGGGCTACCTCTCGTAAGAAGTGGAGAGGGTGAGATCAATGAAGCTCTGAGGTTAGGTTAAGCTCGCTTCTCGATACTGCTCTCCATCTTTCCTGAAGGCTCAAAGGTAATGGCAGAATGCGCCCCGAGGTATGGTAGATGGTTCGTGAGGGAGCTCATCTTCGTTACATATAAATCTATGGAAGTGGGCTCCTCATCGTCTATTCATCGTGGATAACTGGCTTCATGAAGTACGCGCATAGTTCAGCTTAGCATTCCTTGTCGTTATTCGTAATCGTATCTTTACTTAATCACACTATCCATGGCGCTACTCGCTTTCCCCTTAAGCCTAGGGGTGTTAGATTCTAAAAGCTTAGCTTATTCGTATTTTTGAATCTAACACCTTTGGGGAGTGGCTTGAACCTCATAAAAAGGCTATTGAACCTCCTTGAGGAGAGGGATAGGCTAGAGGAAAAAGTAAGGGCTTTACGCGACGAGCTCTTCAAGATTCTCGATGAGCATAAGTGGGATGTCGAGTGTGTAAGAGCCAATAACATGTACCTCAATTATAGGTATGTGCTTAATAAGGCCAAGATGCGGTACCATTACTACTACCTGGTCATCAGAGACAGGAGGGGAAACTTAAAGAAGAACATGTACTTGGGCAAGTTGACGGGGAAAGAGCTGGAGAAAGTGAAGATATTAATTAAGGATTTCAGGAGGGCTAAAGGGCTCCTAAAGGAGCTTAGAAGGGCTAAGAGGGAGCTTGAAGGGATAGAGGATAAGATGAGGAGGATTGAAAAGTTGCTTTCTAAAAGAACCTCGTAAGGGCCTCAAGGACCAATCGATCGGCTCGCGGTGTTAGATTCAAAAACCGCGGGCAAAGCTAAATTATGAATCTAACACCCTCCTCGTTTAGATTTATGATAATTTTAAAAATGACTCCCCCTCGAGGATGCTATAGCGTCTTTAATCTAGCACCTTAAAGAGCATAGGGATGGAGCAAAGGATTTTTCATTTTTAGCTGGTAATATATTCGATGAGGATGAGCGTTGCCCTAGCTGAGTAATGATGAATACCAAACCACCTGATTTCATTCCCTTCCTTAATAACTATGATGTCGTTCTCGAACCGCATAAGATTAGATGGCTATCAGGCATATCTTTCTCCGAGCTCAAAGGTCCTTTACAACGATTTTAGCTAAGAGCTCGCCTACTTTTTCTCCCTTATCGGAGGCGGTTAACCTGAAGTGCAATACATCGCGTGGATCCACTCCCATGTACTCCTTAGCAGCTATCAAGTCCAGCGATAGGGGATCTTTGGATGCGAGGACTTGAGTCCCTACCTCCACTATGTTCAGGTTGGGATGCACGACCTTAGCAACATCGGCTATCACCTTGCTTATGCCCCTTATGTGATATTTCAAGTATTTGCGTTTCTCAGCTATGAAGCCGAAGAGGTTCTTCAAGGCTATGGTCACCTTAGTGCTAGGATGACTTCCCGCCCTTGCTAAGTTGACTATGTAGTTGGCTTCGTATAGGCACTTAGGTAACGGTAGCGTCTTCACGGCATGAGGTGAGGGCACCTTGACTTTAATCACTTCAGCCCTAGTCATATCAAGGGCTGTAACATTAGGGAACTTCCTAACTAGATCCAGTATGCCCAAGGTTTTAAACCGCTCTTCAGGATCATGCATGGTGCTGGGCGTTTCGCCTATGATAACTTTCTCGAACCGCTCGAGTAATACCTCTATGAGGGGTCTTAGTAGGGTGAGATCCGGAGGGTAAAAGCCGCATATATTAGGTTTCACGAGCGCAAGCTTACGCCCAGTGATATCTTGCGATGAGATTATCCCACGTAATGCCTCCTTAGCCCTCTCCTTGGGGAAGCGGAAGACGATATAACCCATTATATCCGTACCTCCATGGGAAAATCAGCGGAGTGCACTTTAATTACCTTATCGGGAGATCATGTAAAATTTCTCCGTTCTAATGCCGTAAACGCCATAAGCCAACGGTTTAAGGTAGGGAGTGTCAGTCTTGCTTTAGTTAAATCGTTAATGGTATATCCCGTATTAAGCCGCTCATTATTTGCTAAATTAGTAAAGTATATTAAAGACTTATATCTAACGATATGAGACGTATGTCTAAAAGAGCGGTCGTCCTTGCCGAGGGGCTCTTAGGCACGATAATTGGGAAAACAGCGAACATACTGGTTATGTATAATCGCAGGCTATTTGAGGTAGTCGCCATCATAGACAGCACGCATGCTGGGAGCGATGCTGGGGAAGTACTTGGCCTAGGGCGATTAAGCATACCAGTGGTCTCAACGATTGAGGAAGCGATAGAATTCGAGCCTGAAGCTTTAATCGTCGGCGTAGCTACAATAGGCGGCGTATTGCCTGAGCGTTGTAGAGCTATCATAAGGGAGGCCATTAAGCATGGGCTTGAGATATGGAGCGGACTACACTATTTCCTAAGCGAGGATCCTGAGTTCTCCGAATTAGCCTCAAGGTATAACGTCAGGATAGTCGATGTCAGGAAGCCCCCTAAGGATAAGCTAAGGATTTGGAGCGGTGATGTGTTGAAGACGCGCTGTGGCAGGGTCCTAGTAGCTGGCACGGATTGTGCTGTAGGTAAGAACGTGGCTGTTCTAGAGCTCTCAGCCCAGCTCATGAGGCGTGGATACAAAGCCGGCATAGTCGCTACCGGCCAGACTATGATCCTAGCTGGGGCTCATGCAGGTATGGTAATAGACGCCATACCCTCCGACTTTTGTCCTGGCATTGTAGAACGGCTTATCTTAGATCTGGATCGAGAGGGCTATAACCCCGTCATGGTCGAAGGTCAGGCCTCATTACTTCATCCGGCCTATGGACAGGTGTCCTTAGCTATCCTATATGGCTGTATGCCTGATGCGGTAGTGCTCGCGCATGACCCTTGGAGGAAGAACCGCGGGGGCATGAGGATACCCATGGATTCCATAGAGCGTGAGATTGAGGCGATAGAGTTCCTAGCGCGTACGGCTAAAGTCATCGCAATTGCTGTCATGGGTTATGGTAGGAAACGGGATGAAGTTATTGAAATGTGTGATAGATTAGAGAAGGACCTCGGCTTACCTGTTGCTGATCCCCGCATAGATCCAGGCAAATTGGCTGAAGCGGTCATTAGGAGGCTACACGAACTCGGCAAAATTTAGCATCGTCTACGTTTAGGCTCGGTTTTGTGGTTTATCACGTTTACTTATAAGTTATGCTCATGAAGGAATTCCATGACATCTTCATGGGTCGGGATTTCATGTGATCCTAATCTCCTCACCTTTAATGAGGCAACTGCTAGCGCATATGTGATACTCCTCTCAAGATCATACTTCCTCGAGAATCCGGCCAGGAGTCCTGCTGCAAACGCGTCGCCGGCTCCAGTGGTATCAATAGGGTTCGGGACAACATACGCTGGGAACTCCTTGTTCACCTCATCGCCCAAGACGTACACTCCCCGAGCTCCTCTTTTTATCACAACGAGTTCTGGTCCGAGATCCCTTATCTCCTCGGCCCCAATTCTATAATCCCCTTTGCCGGTTAAATTCATGCACTCCCTCTCGTTCACGAGGACTATATCCACGAGCCTTATGAGTGCCCCAAGCTTCCTGATGCCCTTCATAGAGAGCACTCTCCCCGGATCCCATGAGACTTTCTTGTCCATGTCCTTAGCTATGGTTGCGGCCCTGAAGGACGTATCGATCCTTAGACTAGCGATATGCACGAATTTCGCTCTCTCGATAATTGTAGCATCTACCTCGACTGGGGATAGCTCTCCTGCAACCCCTTTGAATCCATACATAGCTGTCTCACCCTTTCCGTTAATCACTACTATGGTAAAGCCTGTCTCATCGAAGCCCACCTTTAAGCCGGATACATCGACTCCTTCCTTCATGAGCTCATCAACTATGAGCCTTCCAAAACTATCAAGACCTACCTTAGCTATAATACCTGATCTTAACCCTAACCTTCTCATATCAATAGCTACGTTAGCCGCCGAACCGCCCGCTCCTCTTGACTGCTTAAGTATGACGCCCTCTTGATCCGGCCCGACGAACTCATTCACGACGAACCTTATATCCGCGAGTGTATGTCCAATGGATACTACGTTTAACTTATTCAAGCTGCTCACCGCTAATCCTTCACGTACTTTACGGCCTCCTCCGGTCCAACGTCCTTGTGCACTATAGCTATGACCGCCCTGATCATTCCCTCTACATCATGATGTTGGAAGACGTTTCTACCGACAACAACTCCCCTACCACCTGCTTCCATGACGTTCTCCACATCGCGTAGGAAATCCAGGGGTGTGACCCTCCTAGGTCCTCCGCTCATGAGCACGGGTACCCCGCTAGTGACCTTAATTACCTCGGCAAATGTCTCCCGTGTTCCTGTATAATATGTCTTTATGAGGTCTGCCCCGCTTTCCGTTGCAGCCCTTGCCCCGTATCTAACAACCTCGACATCATATCTATCCTTTATTGCCGGTCCCCTTGGATAGGCCAGCTGAAGGCATGGTAGCCCGTAGATATCGGCCATATGCTTTATACTAAACCACCTGCTCAGCATGGCATCCTCATACGGGCTTCCCCAATAGACTGTTGCGGCCACAGCATCCGCTCCAAGGGCTATAGCATCATCAACATAACCGAAGTCGCTCTGGAGGAGCCTTTGCTCCTCCGGCCTCAGATTGGTTTTACTAGTGAGTTTAACCACTAGCGCCGTTTTACCAGCCCATACATCGTATGTTAACCTAGCTATGCCGGGAAGCATCATGATGGCGTTTACACCAGCCCTTATGGCCTTCCTAATGATTACGTGGGGATCTATATGCTCTATAGGGAAATCCCGAGGTCCATGTTCAACGCCATGATCTAAGGCAAGTATAACCGCCCTATCGTCTCTTAGAATCCTACTCAAGCGGACGTACTTACCGACGAAGTTATAAGGGGTCATGGTCGAGAATGCGTGTTTTTCCATAGTATTCACGCGAGTATAGCTTATAGCCTTAAAATATACTTTTTCACGTCTCTTGTGACTTGCGTCAGTCGTGAGAGGCACGCGACTGACTTGTGGATGTTGTTCATCAAGGTGGGCAAAAAGATTAAACTTAATCATGCTTATTTAAGAGGGGGGATACGATGAAGCATAGCTGGAACGTCATCTTACTCATCCTATCCTGGACCCTGTTCTTCGCATGTCTCTGGCAACTCGAAATAGCCTTCATCCGGGCTTGGGAACGTAAACAGCATGTAGATCTGCCGTTCAAGGGTAGAGTGAACATATGGTTTTATCGAGACCTCCTCTATCTAGGGCTATTCATGTCAATGGTCATGGAGTTCATCGCCCTCTGGCTGTGGTAGCCTCCCCTTAAATGCATGTTAGAACTCGCGGGATAAGTGCTTAGGATCGAATGCTAAGCTGTGTCGTCCTAGGTAGACCACGTAGGAGGGTAAAGTCGGAGTCGCGGATGTAAGTTCAAGGTTAAGGATGCATACCCCAATGATAATTCACAGCTAGATGTTGACCGCTACCAATATTAACGATCATATGGTCTTTCTCAGTAACGACGTATATGTTAAAGGTGAGTAGAGGCATGAAGGAGGACATGGAAACCTAAGTGTGAGTGTGTGAGCTTGTCTCATATGGATAATCGCTATCCTCATGTTAAAAATAAGTAGTAAGTAAATGTTCTAACTACCGAGCCGTTTGGAGAGCAGTTCACCTCCAATGCCTACGTTGTCCGGTTCATTCTCCTTAATTAACACGATAATGGCTTCTCTTTTTATCCCCGTTACCCTTACTGTCGCCTCAGTGAATAACTTCACAAGCTCTTCCTTCTGTTCCTTCGTTAACTTAGGCCCTTCAAAGAGGACTATAGGCATATGATACCCCTATAGAGGTATCCTAAGCTCACATAAATTATTAGAAGGATTAGCTAAGACGCTGAGGTTCCTTCATTGGTATCCCCCATAGGCAAACTCCTTGCTCGGACTATGATAGTGCATGATCATCAAGTCCCGATCGTTATGCGAGGAGCTTATATGGCCGGGATTATGATGGGTATGCCATTTCCATCGTGAAGTACTTCAACTTTTATCCCATATACCCTCTCCACTATTGAGGGGCTTAACTCACTGACTTTACCGCTGAAGACTATTCTGCCCTCACTAATTACTATCACCTTATCCGAGAACCTCAGGGCTAGGTTTATGTCGTGCATCGCCATGATGACGCATAACCCCTTCTTCTTAGCTAATGTCCTCACAAGGCTTAAAACCTCGACTTGATGTTTTAGATCTAGGTGATTTGTAGGCTCATCGAGAAGAAGCACTTCCGGCTCCTGAGCTAGTGCCCTAGCCATGATCACTTTCCTCCATTCACCACCGCTCAACTCACTAACCTTTCTCATGGCTAATCCCTCGAGATCCAAGTCCCTGAGGATATCGGAGACCGCTTTAAAGTCGCGCTTACTGGGCCTCCATCCCATATGAGGTTTTCTACCCAGCATCACAGCCTCAAAGACCGTTAGCGGGAACCTGTTCTCCTCTATCTGGGGGACGTATCCGAAGATCTTGGCGATCTCACCTCTCTTAAGGGAGATCACATCTCTTTCATTCACGAGAACAGAGCCCTTATATGGCCTTAATAGCCTGTTTATGCACCTGAGTAACGTAGTCTTTCCGGATCCATTAGGACCTAAAATGCAGACCACTTCGCCTTTATTAACTTCGAATGTCACATCCTTGAGAACTGGAAGACTACCATACCTGAAACAAACGCCTGCTACTCTTAGTATCACAAATACCCCTCCCTCCTCTTAAGTAATAAGTAGAGGAAGAGGGGCACTCCCATGAACGCCGTTAGGATGCCCACTGGTAATATTAGAGGGGAAAGTACCGTTCTGCCCGCTGTATCGGCAGCCAGAAGCAGTATAGCGCCTATAAGCGCCGAGGTCGGTACTAGGTATCTATAGTCCAAACCTATTACCAGGCGCGCTATATGAGGTGCCAAAAGCCCTATAAAGCTTATAGTACCTATAAATGCTATGGGCGTCGCGGTAAGTAACGAGGCCATGATGAGCGAAATAATCCTCACGGTCCTCACGTTAACGCCTAGGCTTTCAGCGACCTCATCGCTGGATATCAGGGCATTATAATCACCAGTTAACCACATGATGAGGGGTAAGGTTATTAGGAATATACATGATGTTATGCTCACATCAAGCCACTCGGCCTTACCTAAATCCCCGAATACCCAGAAGACCAGCGCTGCTATCTGCTCGGTGGTTCCAAAGTACTGGAGAAGTGATGTGGCTGCCGAGAATAGATACGTCATGGCTATACCCGCGAGTATGGTAGCACTTGGCGACGTTCCCTTATATAGGGACAGGAAGGCCACTATGATCGAGCACATCGCTGAAAAGGTGAAGGCATTGAAGACTACCACATAGGGGTTCATGTAAATTATGTTCTTGCCCATCCATCCGATAATGCCGGCGCCGAGGATTATGGCCAATGCAGCTCCGAATGCGGCTGAGGAAGTAACACCTATCGTATACGGCGATGCTAGGGGGTTTCTTAGGATGACCTGTAGAATTGTGCCAGCGATCCCTAAGCAGGCACCAGCTATTATGGCCATGATGATCCTCGGGAGGCGCAAGTTGATTATTATCCTAACTAGGGATGGATCCATACGCCTTGACGAGGGCAGGAATATGAAAGTAAGCACCTCGACGACTTTACCTAAGGATAAGCTCATCGAGCCTATGGATATCGAAAACAGAGTTAATGATAAGAGCATAATCGCTAAGGCGACCATGACGATACTCCTTTTCTTGATTAGCCCCCTGTACTCCTCAAGGACTTGCCTCATTCTTTAAACCTCAGATCATATTCTCATCCTTAAAGTAAGGCGGATTCGGCTCAGAAAAAGCCTAGTCAACCTTTAGGTTATGCTAACATCCTATCTCTATCTCGAAGCCCATCTCCCTAGCATTCCTTGTCACTTCGAACAGATTATCTACCATCACCACATCGCCTACTAGCCTCTCTATCTTTGAGGCGAATATGCCGTGTTTGCCCCATGGCCTGAAGCTCTTCGTTATAGGGTAGACATGCATTATTAGATTGGCGCCTGCGAGGAGGCCCTGAACAGTATGAGCTCCGCTGATGTCCACGTTCCTGTAAATAAGCCTGGCTATCGCCATAGCCTTTAACGTCTCGAACTCCGAGCCCGGTGGCATGTCCTGAGTTGGTGATCCCCATGTAGGCCTAAACGGATGCACTTCGATTATCCTCAAGTTCTTAAATCTCTTGAAGTAGAAGAAGAATTCAACCCAGTCTTCGTAAGGATGCGGTTGTCCCCAGTCCTCCCCTAAGCCTATCATCAGCGTATTATCGATCCCTAGCCCGGCTTTGTCCGACTCCTCAATTATCCTTTTGCGTAGGTCAAAGTCCAGTCCCGGCCTTAACCTCCTGAACGCTTCCTCGTTTATCGTTTCAAGATTACACGTCACGCCCTCGACCCCTATATCCTTGAGCCTATAGACATCTTCGGGGAGGAATGACACATTAGTGATCCATATGCCTACATCCCTTGAGGCCCCACATGCTATGCTCAGCTTATGGAAGGTCATCTTACGCCCCTCCTCACCTAGGTATGTCCCACCGCCTACTTCGACCCTCTTTAAGCCTTTCTCTAAGAGGGTCTTCATCGCTACTGTAAGTTCTTCATCAGTAAGTACGTCGTCCCAGTTGAAGAGCTTCTTATTAGCCCACCTAAAACAATACCTGCATGGTGGATCTACGGTGCACGGTGTTATACTAGCTATGAATCCCATTAACTTGATCTCGTTACCGACTTCATCGTCCCTTACTTTACTAGCTATCCTTAAGAGCTCTAGGAGTCCGTCGCGATCCTGTACCTTTCTAAAGAGCATGAGTGCCTCATCCTTGCTTATCTCGTCATTTAATGCTTTTTTGAGTATCACATGAACATCTCTCATTAGGCCATCACCCCCCATCCTCACTCAGCCATGGACACGGATAGAACCAAACCCCCTTATAGGGCACATCAAGCAATTTCTCAAAATACTCCCTATGTATTTCCTCGGGGTTTACATCTTTAAAGGAATCCGGATAAGCTATCTTAGCCAAGTAGTAGGCCCCTACTACTGACCTGAAGCTTCCGAGCATTACGTAGTACATGATGAAGATTCTCCTATCTTTAACTGCCTTAACGCCGCTCAAGACTGGGTCGTTTAGCACTGCTCTGACCATCTCCTTCGCTAACTCCGTACTATTCTTGGTATAACCAAGCCAGTTATCCGACCAATCGCCGACTATTATAATATCTGGCTCCTCCTTAACTATGTACTCCACGTCAAGCTCGCCATATGCCTTAAGCTTCCCTAGGGCGATGTTCTTCATCTTTAACACATTCAATATGTAGTTCCATTTGGCCAGATCTCCCCATGTGCGTGTTGGTAGCTTATTTGAGGGGGCGAAGCCCATCCCTATGAAGACCTTTAGTTCCCGTTTTCCTTCGACGGTCCTTATACGCTCCCCGAGGAATTCCCATTTCTCCTTCCACCAATCGAGAAGCGCTTTAGCGCGCTCCTCCTCACCGAAAATCTTCCCTAGGAGCATTATGCTTTGCGGTATCTTCTTGGGATCAATGCTTATAACAACGGCTTTTACGCCTATCTTATCCAGCTTATCTATTATCTTACCTATGGGCCCCACGTCCATCATTATCACTACATCGGGTTTGAGTTCGGCGATCAGCTCGTAATTGAGATCCCTGAATTGACTCCCGGTTACAGGCTTATCAGCCATCTCATAGAAGTAGCCCCTATCACGTATGCTCGGCTCTATGCCCACAACCCTGTCCGCTGCCTTCATGAGCTGTACTAATTCGGCGACTTCATCATCCGTGACTATTACTTTCCTCACCGGATAGGGTAAGGTAACGTTTCTTCCAAGTACGTCAGTGATAGCTACCTCCTTGGCTGAGCTACTCATCGAGAATAAGGTTTTGTACTGGGTCAGTCTCAAGAGACCTAGGGAGAAGAGCGTTACAATCACGATCACTACGATAGCTGTTAATACCATGGGGATGCCTCTCTTCACGCTTGAGTACCCCCTAGGTGCACTATTTCATATACATGGTGCACTATTTATAAGTGTTACCCACTAAGCGTCAGTGGAGCCTCCCTTCACGGATACGGGAATAAGCTTCGTGATCTCTAAATTCCTAGGATGAGGTTGGCGCCTTCTAGATGTATAAAGCAGTACTCCCTCTTGGGAAGGCCCTCAGCGAAGAGCATATAGCGCCTCTCATTATCATCACCGATTAAATTGAGGCTCTCAGTCCTCTAAAGCTAGAATTATGGCTATAGCTATCTGATCAAATGAAAATAGCGTCCTTTTGTTCATCGGTCATAGCAAAGGCATTCGGGCGTAACTCTTTATGCAGACATAACCTGATATTTAGCCTGATACGATGAAGTAGAAGGGAAGTTAGATGAGCTCATGGTTAAGTTATAACCTAACAATGGCCGTAATTATTACAATAGGAGTGCTCATTCAAGGGGCGCTCTTAATGCATACGTCAAACGAATATCTGAAGTTCTACGATTACGATCGTAATCAACCGTTAAACCCTGAGCTAAGTAAATTAAGGGAGACGGATTTCTACATAGCCTATAAGGTATACTACGATAGCGCGAACTCCCAGCGGGTCCCGGCCTTGCTAGTAATCCCTAAGACCGGGAAGCCGCCTTATCCCTGCATAATATTCCTCCATGGGTATGGGGGCAGAAAAGAAGATGTACTCGCTCTTGCTGAGATGGCCTGTAAGGAGGGATACGCTCTCTTCTCAATAGATGCGCCGTATCATGGTGAACGAAGCGTTGAAGGAGTTAGCTTATACTCGACGGACATAGAGAGGACTAAGAGGGGGTTCATACAGACGGTAATAGATCTCAGGCGGGGATTGGATTTCCTGGAGACCCGAGCGGATATAGATAAGGACGAGATCGGGTATGCTGGAGGCAGTATGGGGGGCATCATAGGTGCCATTTTCATAGGGGTGGAGTCCAGGATAAAAGCTGCGGTATTAGTGGTTCCTGGGGGGAACATGTCCTTGATGATAAGGGAGAGCGAGCACCCTGCTATACCTCCCATAAGGGAATATCTAAAGAGAATAGGGATGAGCTATGATGAGCTTCAGAAGACCCTAGACCCCATAGACCCGCTTAACTTCATCTGGAGGTTCGCTCCAAGACCAGTACAATGCCACATAGGCAAGTACGATCGCATAGTGCCAGCTGAAGCTGGAAGGCAACTGTACGAAAAGGCTGGGGAACCGAAGGAAGTTTACTGGTATGATACGGGACATGACGTCCCTCTAGAACTAGTAACCGCTCGTGCCCTCGATTTCTTCGATAAATACCTCAAGGGGAAGAGTATAGTAATACCACGAGAGTTCACGTTAAAACTATTCAAAATGCTGCCGTTCATGCTCCTGGTTGTAGCCATATTGATCATCGTAATCTACCTGTACCTCAAAGGGTAATGATCGATCACTTAAAGGAACGATGAGGCCCATCTGAGACAACATCGTTCACTCTACTACGTTAACTATTTAACATAACATTTAACATAACCTAGAATCATGAGAAGATAAATTCAAAACATCATGTAATTTAAGTTTGATGAGCGTATATTGTTAGATATAAAGATAGAAAATAATCGTTAATCTTAATAAATAATGAAACTATGGGTTAGAAATGGCATATTGAAGGTAGTGATGAAAACTTCAAGGAGGCATTGCTCATAGGGAAACTGATTTGCTAGAAGTAAGCCTATGAGTCCTATGACCTACGGATCTCTTATATACGAATATGAGGATTATATTCAGCGCGTGAAAAAGCCTAGATAGCTAGGCATATTAGGAGGCATCATCGATGTTAAGCAAAATTTTCAAGCTTGGATTTAGTTCCTATTCCACTATACTGAATAGCATCAAGCACCCAGAAGTCCTCCTATATTATGCCTATAATCTAAGTTATTCGATATCATCTTCGCAGGATTATATAGGCTTTGTGGCTGAATTATTCGATTTAAATGAGGAAGAAGTTAAGAATTACTTACCCAATTCTGATAGTAGGAGGATACTAAGTCAAGTTCTCTTAAAATCCATGAGCGCGGGGCTGATGAGGAGGCCTTTGAGTTTTAAGGAATCCTTAAGCTTGTACTTGATAATACGAATTCTTAAACCCAAGGTCATAGTTGAAACAGGTGTTGGGACTGGGAGATCGACAGCATTTATACTTCAAGCTCTCGAAGATAATAATCGTGGCTATCTATATAGTATAGATTTGAATCCTGGCTCAGGTTCTGCAATACCTGATCACTTAAAGTATAGATGGTTTTTTATTTTAGGGGAATCACGAGATGTGCTACCCTATCTCTTAAGTTTACTTAAACGGATAGATATATTCCTGCATGATAGCTCACATACATATGAAAATATGACTTTTGAATTTGAAAATGCTTGGCGTTTTTTAGTTAAAGGTGGTGTACTATTAGCGGATAATGTGGATTGGAATACTGCCTTTAAGGATTTTTGCATAAAATATAATTTATCGCCAGTGTGTCTTAGCAAGAAATTCGTTGGAGTTAGAAAATTATAGATGAATGATTTATAAGATTAAGAAGATCCTTAAATGAAAAATGGATTAATATATTACTGGCAACGCTGATTCATGTGTCTTGCTGATTCGTTACTTTAGCTAATTGTAAGGCTGACTTCTATGATCCCTAATGCCGGCCTACATTCCTGTTAATAAAGCTTTTACTTCATATCGAAAATACTCCTTGCCTCCCTAATGGATAATAGCTTTTCATCCTCTAATTTCCCAGCAAGGCATACCACATAGCAATTATGGCAGTATAGCCTCTTCTTGGCGAGCTCTTCTCTCTTCACGATGTACTTCTCCCTATCATACGAACATGGATAAGTTTTCGTGGGGTCAAAAGCCTTCGCTGGGCATGCTTTGATGCACAGATTGCAATCCTTACATGGATCAAAGTCCTCAAGCCTCCCCTCAGGCTCTAGGACTGCATCCGTGAGAATTCCCCCCAATCTTATGCGGCTACCAAGGATTGACGTATTATGAAGCCAGCACGACAATATACTCTACATCGATCCCAGAGGTTCGAGGGATGAGTGGAGGTAGGGCATGCTCGAACCCAACTCTTGGGTCAGTGATACCTACGTCGAACGCCCCAGCTCGCTTCAGGCAGTCAATAAGCTCTTCCTTTAAGGTGCTCATATGTTTTATATTTTTCATGAATGCGACTATTAATGCCCTATGACCGAATAACGGTCTTCATGCACTTGAATCACGAGCAATTGAGGTGATAGTCGCGGGGGCTCCAAGCTGAGTCTTATAGAGCTTCGCGTAAAGACCTCCTCTTTTAAGTAACTCTTCATGTGTTCCCTCTTCGACTATCCTTCCATTATCGAGCACTATGATCCTATCGGCGTGCTTAACTGTTGACAGCCTATGGGCTATCACTATACACGTCCTACCCTTCATAAGCCTAAACATGGCCTCCTGTAGTATCGCTTCAGTGAATGAGTCTAGGCTACTCGTAGCCTCATCTAATATCAGTATTTTTGGGTTCTTTAACATAACTCGAGCAAAGCTTATGAGCTGTCTCTGCCCCAGGGATAGGTTAGATCCCCCCGGTGCCACCATGGTGTTATAGCCCTTAGGCAGTTGTTTTATTAAGTGCTCCAGTTTAAGTGCTCTTACGATATGCTTTACATCTTCATCGTTGGCATCAGGCCTGGCTATCTTTATGTTATCCATTATGGTTCCATCGAACAGGATAGGCTCTTGAGGTACGAGTGCGATTTGACTTCTCAATGACCTGAAGGTGAACTCCCTAAGGTCATGCCCATCTATGAGGATCCTCCCCTTCTGTGGATCGTGAAGTCTTAATATCAGGCTGGCAAGTGTGGTCTTCCCAGCACCAGTCGGTCCTACTACTGCAAGTACCTCTCCCGGCTTAATATGGAGCGAGAAGTTCTTAAACACCTTATTCGTGCCATAGCTGAAGTCTATATTGTCGATTATTATCTCCCCTTTTCTTATCTTGATATCCCTAGCTCCTGGAAGCTCCTTAACCTCGGGCTCAGCATTAAGGAAGCTGTATATCCTCTCCGCGGCGGCGAGGGCTGACTGGATGGTGCTATAGAACGTGGCTATGAATATGACCGGCCTGAAGAACATATCGAGATATCCGAGGAATGCAAATAAGGAACCTATCGTTAACCCTCCGCTAACCACTAACGCTCCGCCATAGATAATAAGCGCTGCAGTTGCTAAAGCCCTTATCAGATTAAGTGATGGTTCTACTAGCCCTTGAATTAGAGCGGCCTTTAGGCTAGCCCTCATGGTCTCCAAGCTCACGCGCTCGAACTTCTCGATGTCAAGCTTCTTTCTCTCGATAAAGGCTTGGGCTACCTTAGCTCCTGAGACCCCCTGCTCTATGCTACTTGTCAACTCACTTACCTTCTCCCTGGTAAGCCTATGCGCTTCCCTAGTCTTGCGGGCGAAGAACGTAGCTAAGAGAGCTATTACAGGTATTATAGTAAACGTCATCAGGCTTAACGTTAAATGCAAGCTAATCATTACATAGATGGCTCCGACTAACGTTAGAGAGTTCACCAGCATCTCTATACTTCCTGAGGTCAAGGCCCTCCTAATGGCTTCTACATCGTTTGTGACCAGAGAAATGAGCTTACCGGCATGTCTTTTCGCTACATACTGCACATCTATCTCCGTGAGATGCCCGAAGATCCTCTTTCGTAGATCATATAAGAGAACCGTGCTCACAGCTCCTGTGAGATATCCTCTAAGGAATCTAGTGATCCACATTAACCCGGCAAGGGCCAGGGATAAGCCTACGTAAAAAGCCAATGCGTTAACGTTCCTCTTCATGATACCTTCGTCAATTACCAGCTTCCCTATGTAAGGAGATGCCGTATTTACCGCTATCTGGGCTAGGGCTATGAAAATTATCAATATGATCTTCGGCGTCAGCGGCTTTAAGAGCTTCAACATCCACTTGATGAGAACTGGTGTCGGGATCTCGCGCTTCTCCTGCTCAGCTGATCGCCTGAAGTACCAGGCCATTACGCTATCACCTCCTGAAAAGCGTATTGAGCCTTATACAATCTAGCGTAGACCCCGTTCTTCTTCATTAATTCCTCATGTGTTCCCTCTTCGACTATCCTTCCATTATCGAGCACTATGATCCTATCGGCCAACCTCAACGTAGATAGTCGCTGGGTTACTATGAGGACCGTCTTATCCTTTACGAGTTCCTTCAAGGCCTCGTATATCTCCCTCTCCGTCTCCGCATCCACACTAGATGTCGAGTCGTCAAGTATGAGTATCTTGGGATTAACCAAGAGGGCCCTCGCTATGGCTATCCTCTGTCTCTGCCCACCAGATAACGTCACTCCTCTCTCCCCGACTACCGTGTCATAGCCTTTCGGCAATGACATGATGAAGTCGTGGATTCTCGCGATCTTAGCAACTCGCTCGATCTCCTCCTGAGTGGCATCTGGTTTTCCATAAGCGATGTTTTCCCTTATCGTCGTGGGGAATAAGAATACGTCCTGATGCACGATACCGATGTGTTTACGCAATGAGCTTATCTTTATGTCCCTAAGGTCATGCCCGTCAAGCAGTATCCTACCTTTCTGGGGATCATAGAACCTCGGTATCAGCTTTATTAAGGTGCTCTTACCGGATCCCGTAGTCCCTACTATGGCGACTTTCTCCCCTGGTCTTATCTCGAAGCTTACGCCGCGTAGAATAGGGTGTTTCGGATCATAACCGAACCACACATTTTCGAAGATTATGTGGCCTTTAACGTTCTTCAGTTCTATAGCGTCTGGTTTTTCCCGAACTTCAGGCTCGGTATCCAATATTTCGAAGACCTTTTGCGCAGAAACCATGGCCCTTTGATAGCTATCGAGTATGAAGCCAAAGGCTATGAAAGGCCAAACGAGCATGCCTAGATAGAACATGAATGCCGTGAGATCGCCTATCGTGAGATTTCCCGCTATGATGCCGAGGCCACCAAACCAGTTTATGAGTGAATTGCCTATCGCCACTATAAGGGCCAATGAAGGCCATGTGATAACCATTAATTTTATGACCTTCAACCTAAGGGTCAAAAGCTCCTTATTCTCCTTATCAAAACGATTATAGAACACGTCCTCTAAGCCCAGGGCTTTCATCACTTTAAAGCCTACAATGGTCTCTTGGACCACCGTATTAAGCCTACTAAACTTGCTCCAGAGCTGTAAGTAAAGTGGCTTTACATACTTGTTGAAAACAATGGAGATCAGTATTACGAAAGGAACTATGGACAAAGCTATTAAAGTAAGCCAGGGGCTTATCAAAAGGAGCATGATCAAGGCAAGCGCTAGAGTGGCACCTGCACCTACAAGTTGAGTCATAGCTGATCCTAAAAAGCCACCAATATTCTCCATATCGCTCGTGACCCTAGTTATTATCTGACCGACGTCTACCTTATCATAGAAGCTATAAGGTAAATCCTGAAGATGTCTATAAAGCTCAACCCTAAGCTTGTGCATGAGCTTTTGTGAGAAGAGCTGGGATGTATACCCAGAAGCGAAGCTTAGTATTCCCTCGAGAAACGTGAGCCCTAGTATGAGGATCGCGTAAAACATCAAGTTCTTACCATGTTTACTCACTATCTCGTTCACTGTCTCCCTAGCTACATAGGGTATCATCACTCCAGCAAACGTGGACATCAGTATTAAGGAAAAGGATAGCGCTAGGAGGAGCTTGAAGGTAAGCATATAGCTTAGTAGCCTTCTGAAGGGGCTCCTATCCTTTATACCATCTTCCATATTCGCCCGCTCCTCGAATTTATCATTTCTCGTGCAGTCTGAGAGGATGTTTTACCTCAATATTTTCAATGGATGACCTCTTCTCGATAACCGCTCTTTTATCTAAAGTATCTTGCCGTTAATAATCTTAACGCACCATTTGAGAGCATATTGTGATGTCTTCCCACCATGAGTCTTAAACGCATTGATGTAGGAAAAGCGCCCCTCACTTGGGCACCAATAACGATTCTAAGATATTTTCTAAGAAATTATATGATGCAATGCCTTACTTTTATCATAAATTCATCAATAGAATTCAGCTAATTCTTTTTAATTTAAAAATTAAAAAAGAGCAATGTTTACCTTAAATAAATTTATGTTTACTGAAAGGTTCTCATGCTATAGCTTAATATTTCTCGCATTTAATCTGGAAGTAGTCCTCGGATGGCCATAAGATGGACGTTTTCTGAAGGCTCTTTTCTGTAGTAAACATAGCCGCATTCCCTACAAACCCACCAGACCTCCTTATCTTCCTTAAATACTGTCCCAGCCTCTAATTCGTTAAGCAGTTTCTTATATCGTTCTTCACGGTGTTTTTCTGCTACAGCTATTGCTCTCAGTCTCTCTGCAATTTCTGGGAATCCCTCTTTTTCTGCTATTTCGGCAAACTTAGGATACATCTCTATGTATTCGTAGTTCTCTCCTGTAATTGCAGCTTTTAGGTTCTCTATTGTATCGCCAAGGATTAAAGGTGCGGTAACCTCAATCGTAATTTGATCGATCTTCTCACCACTTTTTCCTTTAGCTCCTTAATTAATTTAAAGAGCGTACTTGCATGTTCTTTTTCATTTTCAGCAGTTATTAAGAATATTTCTGCTATTTGTTCATAACCCCCCTTTTTAGCAATTTTAGCGTAAAAGGTATATCGGTTTCTTGCTTGGCTTTCGCCTATGAACGCTGTCACTAAATTCTTGAGAGTTTCCTTCATATTATTCTCATTCTCTATTAGATATTCTAAGCTATATCAACGTTTATTTCAGTAAGGGATCATGAAGCATCTAGGAGCGATGTCTTATTTGATTATATCAATTTTTCCTCATTAGGTATCATGTATGTCTTCCTGAACTTTCATTAAAAAGACTTTTAATGAGTTAAGAACACTATGAGGAAAGTCATGAGATCTCTAGAAGGGGAACTCCTATCAAGAAGATTTTACCTTAGAATCATTACATTGTCATTAGTCCATGCTCTACCTTTGATCATCAAAATGACAGTCTCCTTACCTTCTTTAGTATCATTCTATTCCTAAAATGACGAAACTCCTAGTAAGAGTTAATTAAAGCTCATAGAATTCCCTCTTCTTGAGAGCGTGGCCAAAATAGGAATTGACAATGATGATAATATCGCAGCTATGAAATACATTAAGGTAAACCCGAATCCATTCACGATGAATCCCATCAGGTAATTACCTATGAAGCTTCCCAAGCTCATGAATATAGTATAAAGGCCTAGCACTATCCCCTTCATATCCTCTGGTACTGAGTCAGAGAGATGAGCAACGCTGACGACATAGAGTCCACCAAAAGTTAGGCCATGTAGAAGTTGGACTATAATGACCAACACAGGATTACCTACGAGGACCGTAAGCAGGTACCTGAGAGGATAGGCCATTAAACATACGGCTATGACCTTCCTCCTGCCTATCTTATCCGATAAGGCACCGAGATATATCATCGCTGGGATCTCGGCGAAAGGAGTTATGGTAAAGGCTAGCGAGCTTAGGAATTTGCTTGCCTTGAGCTCCTTGGTCATGTATAAGGGCAGGAATGTGTAATAAGCAGGAGTGGTAAGCGATGCCGTAAAAACTGCTAATAAGAGGGGGTATACCGCGTCATTGGAAATCACTTCCTTAAAGGCATCGATGTAGAGACTGCTGGGTGCTTTAATCCCTGGATCGCTCATTCTTCCCCTTAAACCCCTAAGATAGAATAGAAATGCTGAGACACAGAAGAAAA
Source organism: Thermoprotei archaeon (assembly GCA_021162845.1). Classification (GTDB taxonomy): domain Archaea; phylum Thermoproteota; class Thermoprotei; order QMSL01; family B3-G16; genus JAGGXX01. Next base: position 39,377 of record JAGGXX010000066.1, read on the forward strand.
ATGAGGAAATGGCGAATACCATCGAGAAGCCCGCTTCCTCTACGACCCATCCGCTGAAGAAAGTACCTAATACCCAGCCCACGGCACCAGAGGTTCTGAACTTTCCGAATTCAGAACCCCGTGATGTCTTGATATAGTCCATAGCTATAGCTCCCGAAAGGGTCATGTAAGAATAGGCGAGAACCATGTAAGCTGAGTGAGCGATTATAAACGATATCAAGGAGTTTAGGCAGATGTAGAGAGGTACTAAGAGGGCTAAACCAATGCCTATGATGCATTGAACCTTCTCTCTATCCATCATATCGGAAAAGCGGCTTATTAATGCTATTGGAAGGATTGAGGACAGCGTAGCTATGGAAGCCACTAGCCCGATCTGAAAAGGAGTGAGCCCTCTGTATGACATGTATATTGGGAATATGGGAAAAACGAACCCTGTTGCTACATATAATAAGAGCGTGGCTAGCCATATTCTCATAATGCTGATGAAGCTCATGATCTTTAACCAATTCTAAGCATATGGCTCATATACTTAACTTACATGATTCACATTTTTCATTACCCTGGGCCAATTCTAGGAATATGCGGTACAAGCTACGATGTATTTCTCTGGACTCATACCTACCACCGTATGCTCCTCATTAGTACATATTATAATCGTTTCAAGGAGGCTGTAAAGTAGGTAAACTTTAAATATACTAAGAGAAGCTCGAGGACGCAATGGAGGAACTATTACGGGAAATAAAATTGCTGAGAGAGGGAATCTCCGAGCTTAGGAAGGAGATGAAAGAATGATTGCTGAGGGGTTAGTCCCTTCGAGGATGTCCTCGCTGAGAGATTATCTAAGACATTAAAGTCCCTAGCGAATCCCATCCGGCTCAAGATATTAGCGCTTTGTGCTCTCTCCCTTGGAGGGAGAGAACGGGCAGGGAGTTGAGAGAGATCCTTAACATCTCCAAGCCGCTCTTAATAGCTCATCCACACAAGCTATTGAAAGCTGGTTTACCGAAATACTGAGTGGAGCTCGATAAGGAGAAGTCGATCATAAGGAAGTACTACAGGACGAAGGAGGAAATATACATTAACATGGAGGTTCTAAAAATGATTACCGAAGAACTCCTAGGGAATTAAGGCCCACGCCTCCGATTGCGTCAAGGATGATAATAGCTTACAGAACTCGCATCTACAGGAGCTAGGGTATGTCGTGTAGCTCAATCCTCCTTCTCATGCGTAAGCCATACTTCCTTCTCCAATATTCGTGTATTGGTGAAAGGGCTCGATCACATAGCTCTGGGAGGACGGCTGGTAATGGCTGGCCAATGAGGGCCTCGACCTTAGCCCTTAGTTTACCAGCTATCTCAGGGTATTCCTCTACTACATTACATCTCTCCTCAGGATCGCTCGGGAGGTGGTAAAGCTCGCCTTTATCCTCCCTATCTATAGTGACCACGTAATTCCATTCATCTGTCCTAACGGACGCCCTTCCTCCAGCCGGCCCTATCCTCCAGCCAGCCCAACCTATGACTACATAGTCGCGCACTTTGTCTCGTTCACCTGTGACAAGGGGCCATACCGATACGCCATCGACTTGGGGGCAGGGAATTCCTAGTAAATCCAAGGCGGTAGGGAAAACGTCATGTCCTTGTACGAACGCTCCTATGGTCTTCCCATGAGGCCCCTCTGGATGGTATATCATCCATATGATCCTCGTATTGAATGGGTGCAGTTCCTCAGGACCCTTGCCGAAGCGTACATGATCCATGAGTTCCGTCCCATGATCACTCAATATCATGACTATCGTGTTATCCCAGAGGCCAAGGTCATCTAATTTTTCAAGGAATACGCCTAGCCACTTATCGACTAGTGTTACCTCGCCGAAATAAAGGGCTTTAACGCGTTCTATCTCCTCAGGTGTAGCATCCTTAGGAGGCCTTCCTAGGATATAATCTATCCCGGTATAGTTCGGGCAGTACATATCGGCATATTCCCTCGGTGGATCCCAGGGCTCATGTGGATCGAAGCTATCGATCCAGAGGAAGAAGGGCTGGTTCTCCAGGCTATCTTCAAGCCACCTCGCGGCTTTTGAGAAGACCTGAGCGCAGAAGTAATCCTCTTCATCCTTTCTATCCCTGACGTTCAAAAGGTATTGTACTAGAACCGGTGGAGGATTCGAGGGATCCTTGACATACTTGGCTAATTCGTCCTTAACCATGCTCGGATTTCCAGGCCGCCAGTTGTCGGACTCTTGTCCGCGTATGAATTCATAGGTCACGAAGCCCCTTGTGTAATTCAAGGTGGGCTTGAATATGTGATAGGTGTCTGATATAAGCCCTGTATAATAGCCATGCCTCAGGAGTATTTCCGCTAAGGTGTCCTGATCCGGGGGTATCTTATGCCAGCCTGCGGCATGATGCCAGAGCCCCCTCCGGTCGAAGTTAAACCTCCAGGGAAAAGATCGTCTGCCTGTGAAGAACGCCCTCCTCATTTGAAGAGTCGGTTGCCCCTCGCCGAACGCCCTCTCGAAGGTTATTGCCCTCTTCATGAACCTATCCAAATTGGGGGTTTTAACGAAGCTGAACTTCTTATTCGGTCCTATCAGATCTGCCCTGAAGGTATCCAGGCAGATACAGATTAGATTCATCCTCTCCTTCATAGGATCTCCAGACATAGCCTTATGCCTGTGTTAGGTTATAGCCTTTCCTGAACGTTATCCCCTATGTTGAGATTATGCCATGAATGCTCTCCTCTTCTTTAAAAGAATAGTTACGAGTTATGTTAAGGGAAGAATAGGGAATCGCTTTTTTTCACTATGAGGGTTGCTTACTAATGAAATTTCCTAATAAATTAACGCTTGATGCATACTAGCATGCCATCCCCTATCTTAATCAAAGATGACGTAACCCGTGTATCATTGAGTACTGCCCTCGAAAACCTTCTTACCCCTGGCATGAGGGCATTATCGAATACCATAACACCATGCTTTTTAAGGATTGGAAGACACAACTCGAAGGCCTCGGGATATTCCCCTTTACTTATATCAATGAATATGAAGTCGAAGGTCTCACCTTTGATACTCCTGACATAAGTTAGTGCATCGTCTATCACTACCCGAACGATATCGCATACCCCAGCTCTCTTAAAGTTCGCAATTGCCCGTCTCGCTCTGACTTCGCTCATCTCAACTGTCGTCAATTCAGGTCTGATACCTGCATCCTTACATGCCTTAAGCATTACCAATGCTGAGTAACCATGAAGTGTACCTAACTCAAGGATCCTTTTGGGCCTGGTGATAGTGACTATCGTGAAGAGGAAAGCTGCTTTCATAGGCCCTATCGTTGGTAAGTATGCCTCCTCCTTCTCTAGTTCTATTAATATGCTTAGAAGGTGATCCTCCTCGTGAAAGCTTATCAACTGAGTTATATATGTCATTTAGCACACCCCTTCTTTTATGTTTAAACTTTGATAATAACAATTAATTCATGAGGTGATAGTATGCGCGTGCTTTACGTAAGCACACTGGCCTTCACAGTACTAGCGATATGCATCTATTCAGGACCAGGAGGATGTACGAAAAGGGTAAGCCCTTACCTTTATGGCTTTCCATTAGCTGGTGGATAGTGCTTGGGCGGGCTTAGTTATTTTATCAGCACTATATGGTCTGTGGCCGTTACCAATTGAGATGACACTTGCATTAGCTAGCAGTTTAACCTCACTCATAGCTGGATGTGCCCTGATCTTAATTGGCATGATTGAATCTCGCTCATTACGTAAGGTATCAGGAATGGAGGTTTCTAAGCTTATAACCACTGGCATATATCGCTGGATTAGAAATCCGCAATTCTTAGGGTTCGGGTCTGAATGTTACTTTTAATTATTTTTGAATACTTCTAATTACTTTCTTCATCCCCTCATTCTTGGTTCTCTCGCTCTAAGCCGAGAAGTCGCCTTCTTTACCTTACTGAGGGTAGCTATTGCCTGATTGCCCTTCACAACCAGAGCTTCTGGAGTACGCTTATAGCTAACCTCATTAAGGATAATGAAATTCTAAAGACCATCATAAGAGCGTTTATCTTTCCTTAATATTGACACTTAAGAAGGATAGGAGCTGAATAGCATTTCATTACTCCTTGATGATTCACCTCACTAAAGATTATCAACTATCATTACATCTCTCCACACTTGTTACCTAAACGCGGAGAGTCTTATCATTTAAGCAAGAACATAGCAGGCCTACTAGCCACAGAAAGTCTCGGAGAACTATCGAAAAATACCTCAAGGCTTAATTCTCGATGCCTAGAAAGTGAGCCCTATGACATTTATGTAGAACTGAGACTTAATAACGAATCTAAAGGCAATTATCTCTCAACGGAGCTCCGTTCCAATTGAGCAAGAATAAGGGAATGTTAGTTGTGAGCTCTTATCCAGGACGTCTTAGGATGAGGTAAGCCATGAAGCCTTAAATACAACGTGCTTTATGTTCTCCCGTCTATTAGTATATGCTACATGGATCATGCCCGTACTGGACTCTATAGCAGAAGGATACGAGTATTCTCCCTCGCCCCACTCAAGGTCCTTCTTATAAATCCAACGATCTGAGCCGGGTTCCGATAGTGCGACCGATAAGGGAGTCCTTTTAACCGGACTATCATTATACACCAACAATAGCCTGCCTCCTCTTAGCTTGATCAGCTCGATATTACTGTTAGGGTTAGGGATATCAGTCGGTTCAGGCGGATCCCATGTCATGCCTCCATCATGAGAGAAACTCCTCCATATACGCCCAGACCTAGTCCTAAGGTACATGAGCAGTATTCCCCTATCAAGCTCAACAACGACTGGCTGGATACAGCCTCCAGGGACGTTAACCTCGCTGCTTACATACCACGTTTCTCCCCAGTTCTCTGAAATCATGACCATAGAGCTCCATGAAACCTCATCGTAAACAGGTAGTATGAGGGTTTCATCGCTGGTGATTATAGGGCGGTTCCGCACCATCCATCCTAGCTCATCCCTTAAGATGCCTTGATCCTGCCAACTAAGCCCTCCATCATATGACCTCATGTAGTTTATCCTACAGTATTCCCATCCAGGGCCGAACATGGTTACGTAGAAAAGCCAGATAACCCCCCTAGAATCCCTGAAGAGAACGGGATTCCCATTGCATCGTCCAGGCGTATCGACTAGCATCCTAGGCTCCTCCCACACTTCGTTCCCCTCATCATAGAAAGATGAGAATATGGCTACATCGCTAGCACCCTCATAAGAGCCAGAATACCAACAGCACATGATTAGCTCCTTACCTACTTCGCATATGGTCGCTGCATGTGACATCGGATAGCCCGGTAACCTCTCGAATATAAGCCTCTGACTGAACATGTTCCTATGATAAAATGCCATAGACGTATTTAAAGTGCGCTTAGGTTCGACGTTTCCCTTGAGAGGTCTTACGAGCGCTTACTTCTTCTATCGAAGACTTACGTCTTTTATAGAAAGGCTAATATATGTCAACCACTATAGGTTGACATAGGATGACAAAATGATGCCCCTCACGGATAGGCAACTCTCATTATGGCGGCTAAAGAGGAGTGGCTTGAGGATAAGCGAGATAGCCGCTAGGTTAGGGATATCAAGGCAGGCTGTTCATAAGGGCTTACGAGCCGTGGAGGCGAAGATCTATAGGGCCCTAGTCTCCGCAGCTATGGCCAGTAAAGTAGAGATTAGGAATATAGACGTGGAAAAGGGGCTTCTCGTAGGGTGGAGCCCCTGGCTTAAAGTCGACGTGTACATATTATTTTCAGCGAAGAATGGGGTACAGATATGGTTTAAGCATGAAGGGAATTGCAGGGAATGTCCCTTACGCGACGACTGTAGAAGCTTATTATTAGATGAAGCTGAGGAAAGAGGCATCATGTTACCAAAGGGAGAGGATATAGAACCCTCACAACTCGCTAAGATGTTCTTTAAGAAACTTCTGGAGGTGTGAGACGTGAGTGGGTTCGTCAGTTTTTGTAGGATCCCCCCAGGAGGGCTTCCCTTAGGCTCCTCCCGCTCGTTAACGCTACATAGATCAGGTGTGAAATATGATCCACTAGTCAGATCCATAACCATGGCATTCGGAGTAGGGTTAATAGCGCTGAATATCTTCATTATCTACGCGGCCTTGACCCAAATTCCTCACCCCTTCCTCGCCTCTCTCTTAGTCACTATGACGGTCATGTTGACATTAGGGGTACTATTAGGGACCTATCTATTCTCCCCCCGAGGTTTCGAGCTCTCCCTTAGGGGGATAATAGTCAAAAGACATCTTAGAAGCTTCGAGATACCATATGAAGAGATAATTGAAGCCAAAAGGGTAAAGTGGACCTGGAAAGGGATTAGATTATGTGCTAGTGGAGGCTTGTACGGCTTTTTCGGCCTCTTTTACCTCAAGGGCATTGGGAAGGTTTGGGCATATGTAACAAGCAGAGACGACATTATACTGTTAAGAACCAAGAGAGGGATACAATACATGTTAAGCCCCGAGGACCCTGAAGTCTTCCTAGAGAAGCTAAACACCTTGATAAGGATGCCTAGAAAGTAGTCCTAGTTATTATATTTATTATATTAGGAATATTTACTCAGCAGAGTCCCTCGGACGTGAAGCGATTATGAAATGAGGGAGTATGATGCCTCAATGGGTTAGAACTCTCCTCTTGGGAGTGGGTCTCGGGATCCTAGCTGAGGCCCTGATATTCCTTTCCCCTCTGTTTGAAACGACCCTTTGGAAGACCTTTTGCACATTCGTCAAGATAATACCCTTAATGGTACTCTACGTCACGATCACCATAGGTATTGCCCTAATTGGAATTGGCCTGTTACTCGGAAGGAAAAGGCTCTAGCACGCCAAGGAGACGGAGTTCTCATATCCGGTGTTAAGTGTATGTGGGAGGATAGGTTCATTAGGTTATAGCTCTTTTTTCATTAAATACATGGTCCAGAATTCCGCCATATGTGCTTCTTTCCACCCTCTTCTTATCAATGTATCAGCTAGCTCCTTGCTATAGGTACGTAAACCGACCCATCTATATCCCATCTTAGATGCCTCCACGACTACATTCTCAGCTAGTCTTATCATGACTTCACCTTCACTTGGATAAGCGTACGTTATCTCTAGTAGCTCTGAATTCCACTTGTTCTCCGCAACTACGATGACTCCCCGAACGCCATTATCTCCCATGAGCTTGTACGCCTTACCGCCTTTAGCTTCAAATGCGGAGAAGTACGCGCCTAAGAACTTTAAGGCCTCATCATGGCCTAGCTTTTTAACTATCGTCTTTAAGTCGTTGAAAAGTATGGGGCTTAGATCAGAGTCCATCCTAGATATGGTGCTATAAGGTAGCTCTTTGATCAGCTTGAACTCTATATTATGACACTTATATCCCAGTTTCTCGTAGAAGCCGCGAGCAAACGGCGTACCCAGTACTACTTCCCTTCCTCCTGCTTTCCTTATCCTATCCTCAAGTGCCTTCACAAGCCTCCTCCCTATGCCCTTCCTCCAATGTTTCGGGCTTACCGCAAGGAGTGCTATCTTTCCTTTGTCATTCTCAATACTGCCCAGAATGAAGCCCACTACTTCGCCATCCACTTCAGCTAGGAGCTGGAGCTTAGGGAAACGAGAGAGACAATTCACCAGTGTTCTTCCCGAGACAGACGGCCTTCTTGCATCCTCGAGGAAAGCTTGATTTGCCACTCTGATTATGTCTGCAACATCTTCTATCTTAATCTCACGTATTATGACCTCACTCCCCATCAGCTTACACCCAAGCATATCTTTGTATTGGCCTGGATGTAATTTTAAGGTCATATTAACGCAATTTAACTGTGAGGAATGGTGCATGTACGAGAGGCTCCTCAAGCTATTCTGGAAGAACCTCAGGAGAAAGGGCTAAGCGTTTATGCGCTGAGATCCATTTTCTCCGACTATATCTAAGGCCAGACCAGCGATGATATGGTCGGAGAACATCAGGAATTATGTAAGAGTGTTCCCCTACTAAGCGTAATACATCCAGCAACTGGCATATTAAGGAAACTGGCATGTACATGATTCATGAGGGTAGCATGCTCTCGGATCCTATGATAGATATTCCTACGCCAGCATTGATAAATTGGCCAGATATATCCTATCATAGTAGTCTTGATACCCTAGATAAGGTTAGCTCAGATATGCTTCGCTTAATAAGCGCAGTTGGAGCTACTTATGCGTATTTCATAGCGGATTCAGATAAAAATGAGGCTAGCGCATTGGCATATGATGTATTTAGTATTGCTAGGAAACGCATCTTAGATGTAACAGTAAGCTACATAAACCGCTTACTTTCAGGAACGAATAATGAGGAAAATAAAGTACTCAGCGAGGCTATAAACAAGATAGATTTCATAGCTGAAACCGAAGAAAGAGCTATAAGATCCGTCTTAAGGATCCATTTAGACTATGAGATAAAGAAGGAGATAAGTGAGTTATGCATAGCCCTTAGGGATTTTGCTGACCATGAGAAGAAAAGATTGTTAAGTATGGCTGAAAAGATGATGGGAAGAGGAATAATGCCCAAAAGGTTCAAGGTTAGGATCCCTAAAAGCATGGAAGAAGCTAAATACCTAGTGCCCACCAGAAAAATACTTGGTGTGCCCACATTAGTTGATTTACCAAAAGAAGCCTTAATGGAGCTAAGGAACATCACCAGCGAAAGCTTTCCCTACTCTAA
>JAGGXX010000042.1 GCA_021162845.1 Thermoprotei archaeon
ATAAATTAATTATACATATCACATTGCTTTTACGTGCCCTTTAATTTAACTCATCCAGCAGTTTTCAGCAATGCCCCCAAGGTCGGATCTACCTGGTGCTTCTAGGTATGCTAGCTTTTTCAAACACAATACCGATGATACTATCATCTCTCATATCTAAGCCACTAATGCTTGAGCCAGGTTATCTGTGAGTCTTTGCCCTTCGATGCTCATGGGAGCATGAGACTAGCTTGAGGTAGGTAATCATCAACTAAAGATAAGAAATCTTTAGTGGCTCCCTTAACGATACTGTAGCCTCCGCGTTATGCGGGTTAGCTGAGCTTAGGATCTCCGATCTGGCGAAGAGGACGTTTAATCTCATAAAATTCTAACTCAACTTAGGGTAATCATAAAATAGGACTATGGCCCTCATACATGCATCACTAAAGATCGCCCAAGCTTACCTCTAATCAAAGCGATATATTTCCCTAAAAATTGCAAGTAAATAAGGCTCAAACTTAATCGTTTTATAGCCTTTAAGCCTATAATGCTAAAGGGTCGGTGACTTAAAATGAACGTAATCGTCCTCATGTTAGATAGCTTGAGGCCTGATCATCTCGGCTGCTACGGCAACAAATGGATCAAGACCCCCAATATAGATAGATTCGCCGAGGAGTGCGCGGTATTCGATAGGGCATACGCCGAGGGATTGCCGACATTACCAGTTCGTACAGCGCTATTCACAGGGAAGTATACGCTGCCGTTTAGGGGATGGCAGAGGTGAGAGCCAGATGACGTACCGTTAGCTGAGGTACTGTGGGATAGGGGCTATGTTACGGCCCTTATAACAGATACGTACCATATGCATAAGCCCGGGATGGCATATGAAAGGGGCTTTGACTACGTTGAGTGGATAAGAGGCCAGGAGAGCGACCCATACATAGTAGACCCTAACGTTAAGGTGGATCTGGAAAGATGGCATCACAAGAACTATTCCACGGAGCAGTACTTCGGAAAGTCAGCGGAAGAAAGGAAGAGGTTATTCATTCAGTATCTGAAGAACACGGCCCACTGGAAGGGAGAGGAGGATCATTTCGTAGTCCAAGTCATGAAAGCCGGTATCAGATGGCTTAAGAAGCAAGTAGAGAAAGGGAGGAAGGACAGGTTATTCCTCTGGCTGGACTCCTTTGACCCGCATGAGCCATGGGATCCGCCTCAGGAATACTATGAGCTCTACGCGCCACCAGGATATGAGGATAAGCCCATAACATGGGGTGGCGGTAAAGTTAAGGATTTCACTGACCTCGAGATCCAGCATATCAGGGCTCAGTATGCTGGTGAGGTGACGTTAGTTGATAGGTGGGTTGGTTGGTTCTTTGATAGGGTTAGGGAGTTGGGATTATGGGAGAACACACTCATAATACTCCTAAGCGACCACGGAGAACCACTAGGAGAACACGGAATAATAAAGAAGGTCAGGCCATGGCCTTATGAGGAGCTCTCAAAAATCGTCCTAATGATAAGACACCCAGAAGGAATCGGAAAGGGCAAGAGGATAAAGGCATTCGTAGAGACTGTTGACATACTGCCCACCATACTGGAGTCCTTAGGCCTCGAATGCGGAAGAGAGGTCAGTCCCTGGGGCCTGAAGATCGAGGGAATACATGGAAAATCCCTTCTACCCCTCATGAAAGGCGAGGTAGATGCCATAAAGGAGTTCGCGATAAGCGGACATTACAAGAGGTCATGGAGCATAAGGGATGGCGACTATACCCTCTACATCTGGCTAAAGCCTGGAGCTGAGTACCAATGGGGCCTCAAGCCCATAGGTATGAGGGAGGAGAAGGTAAAGCCCGAGTTATATAAGACCGAGAGGGACTACGTGCCTCCCCCTCCTAAGGATTACGATTGGAGAAGGGATCTCCCGGAGAAAGAGAACCTGATGGACGCAGAGAAAGATATAGCTAGAGAACTTGAGCTAAAGCTCGGGAGGAAAATGCTCGAGCTGTTGGGTCATCCTAGCGCCAGCTCCTAATCACTCGATAATCCGCCTCCGAGGACTTCCAGATAAGATCCGTGCTAAATTTAATGTTACCCTTCACAATTTCTTAAGGAGCCATAATAACGAACCCATGGAACGCTTATCCGTATTTTCCCAGTTTTCAAATCCAGAGTTACGAACAAGAATTCCATTATTAATCATAGAGCCTTCTATTATTTCATGTAAAGCAATAAGCAATAAGGAGGTATCATAAGGGAGTAGGGATCTGTGATGTGTTATGATCGCGGCCTATCCGCCGTGTACCTTGAGGAGAGCGATAAAATAGCACAAGTCGAGTTCATACAGCATACTGACTTCGTATTTAGGATCTCAGGTCTGGATCCATTTAGACGACGAGAAGAAGCCCTTAAGAGGACCTATGATAAGCTCGATTTGGACATGATCTGGTTCACATACGATCCCCTTCATCCATGGAATTTCACTAAGAGGAAAGGCGAGAGGTTTGCCACTAGAGCCGATTCATGGTCAAAGGCTTTTCCTACGACATGGAGGGAGACGTTCAGCATAAACTCGGTTGAGGAAGTCCTCGAGTTCGACCCCTTTGAGGTATGGGATGTCCCCAGCTTAAACGAGCTAGCAGAACACTTTGAGAGGATCCATAGCAGGACCCAAAGTTTTTATAAGAACCAGTTAGTGCCTGGAGGTACTTATCTCACGTGCTTCATGTGGTTAGTGATGACCTTCGGCCTTAAGTGGACCATCAAGGCCGCTTACTATGACCCCAGGCGCTTCAAGCGCCTCCTAGATAGGTTCGGTCAACTATCCTTACTCCAGGTTAAGGCATGGTCCCGAACGAGCATTAAAGCCTTCATAAGCCATGATGATATATGCTCCACACAAGGCCCATTCTTTTCCCCTAAGTGGATGCAGAAGTACCTCTTCCCGTGGTATGAGAAGCTCTGGCATGAACTGAGGTCGAAGGGCATAGTCGTCCTCTTCTGCTCGGACGGCAATATCACGCCTATAGTGGACGATATAGCCAAGGCTGGCGCGGATGGCTTCATAATAGAGGAATGTTGTGATTTAGATTACATAGCCAGGAAATATGGCAATGACAAGGTGATAATCGGAGGAGTAGACATAGGCGTATTAACTTATGGCAACACCGAGGACGTGGTGAATGAGGTTAAGAGATGCATAAGGATAGCCGGCCCTTACCCGGGTTACTTCATAAACGTCTCGGGCTCCATACCCGATAACGTCCCACTTCATAACTTAGAGATATACTTCAGGGCTTGTAAGAAATATGGGCAAAGGATAAGGGGAGTTCTAATGTAATCGAGATCTAAAAAACTGAAAAGGCTTTTAGTAGTTCCTATCCTAGGAGAGCTAGGTACTTCGGTAGTGACACTGAGAAGAAGTCTATTAGAATAGCGAAGAGGTATGTAGCTCCTAAGCCTGCACATATTCCTGCAGCTAAGGGCATAGCTATTCTTTCCCAACGGTGTACTCCTATTGCCTTGATAGTTAGCGTCTTCACTACTAAAGCGAATAATGCATCGAACCAGAATAAGTTTGCAGTATATAATGCTATATATAATGCTGTCGTATTTAGTGGAAGGCCTGGTATGTAAACCTTAGCGAAGAAGGTCCCTAATCCTATTAAGAGACCCACTATAAGCCACATCCATGCACTACTTATTGTACCACCCCTCCATAGAGCTCCTGAGGACATAGTATTTGAGGCAGTAGCCTGCCATACGCCTCCCCATAAGCCTACGTAGGTCTTGGTTAGCCCGCCAGTCTGCGTGACTATTTTTAGCGTTGTAATAAGGCCAGCTGGTATTAATATACATGCTATTATAATCATTCCTATGTACAAGTCGCGCATGTTGGATTTATTCTCATAAGCTACCTTATAGAAGGAAACTACTTGGCTAGTATTAAGTGGCCAGTAGTAACTCATCCATGCTCCCATTAGTGGATCGAAAGTTCTAACGGCGATTGCCCACGAGGTATTCGGATTAGGGAACTCATATGGCCATTGACCAGTAGCTAAACCAGCACTGTACAAGTATATCCATCCTCGATTAACATCCCAGTTTGTCTCGCCTGCCTCACAAACTTCAGCCCATCCCCTAGCGGCTGAGGGCCAGAATAAGAAGTACGCTAGGAAGAGGAATACTATGGTTACTATAATGGGGATGCCTGCTGCTACAGTTAATATTATGAAGAGGACTGTAAGGGCTACGCCTACCCAAGCGACTTTTCCAACGGGAAGGCCGTGTTCCTCATATTCGCCTTTGCCTAGCATTGCCTGCCATATCTTGCCGAGCCTATCCCTCTGAGTCCAAAGGGTCAATACCCCTATCGCTAATGCAATACCCGTGGTACCTATTATTGTATATGGGAATGGTTCCCATGTGCCTGGTTGTCCTCCATATAGATAGAACTCCATGCCACGTTCATATGGAATTATCCCTAATCTCACCGCTGTATAAAGCCATATCCAATTAAAGACGACCTGACATATTATAAATGTCCATAGCACATCGTTCGATACGCATAGCCATAGGGCTAAGTACTCTAAGTGGATCCTGAAGGTAGCATTAGCACCAGGGAATGCCGTAGCTAGCCAATAAAGGTTTACATCCATATAGCTCCATTGTACTGAACCGGCCCAAGCTAACGGCGGTATAAGCTGGCTTATGATAGGCAATATCGAACCTAGGAACCCTATTGCAACGCCTATCCAATAAGCCTTAACTCTTATGTCCCTAGTATCGAATAACAGTGACTTGTTATCCTCTCTGATCTCACCCGCTAATTGGGTAGTGACCGTAAGGGGTATGGCCCATGGATAGGGTAATCTCTCGACCTCAATCCATCTGCTTCCTACTATAACGAAGGAGTACGTTATCCCCATAATGACCCATACTAACCACACTAAGCTTCGCCAGGCTATACAAGGTGCTACAGCACCCCAATCAAGTACTCCACCATTGACTATGGTATCTACGATGGCTTCTCTGTTCTGTACGGGGAACATAAAGGACGGCAGAAAGCTCCAGTAGTCCTTACTCCAGTCTTGAGCTAATAGTCTAGCTTCAACGAAGACTCCATCTCTCTCAAGGATTAGGGAGATGAGGCCAGCGTAGGAAGCACTCCCTTTAGCTATGTAATAGTGTCCGCCTATTATGGCAAAGGCGAATAGCATTAACACGAGCTCTGGCATAGTTAACCTTAATCTAGGTGAGAGGCGACCTAGTAGCTCATTCAGTACGAATATGTAAAGCCATGGAATTACGAAGTAGCTTATGCTCCACGGCTTATTGGTGTAGCCCAGCTGTACGGTGCTTGCCACTAAGAATATGAGTGAGAATATTATTGTTAGTGCTAAAGATCTAATCGTTATCACACGTCTTAGTTCCTCCCCCATAAGCTCATCCTCCCCTTTCTACATAGGACAACTTCAATAATAGATATAACTAATCATACATGTTTTAAGCTTTCATTAACTAGCTCGTAGAAAAGCTTTATTTTGCTTACCTTTGGATTATAGGATTATTAGAAAACACGAAGCATAGAGGGGCGTGTAATGCAAGAGAACCCTGGTGAAATAGAGTTCAAGAGAGGTTTTACATGGCGAATAGTTCTTGCTCTCTTAATAGCCGCACTCGTATTCATGCCGGCATCCATATACCTCAACCTAGTTGCTGGGACAACGGTAGCTGGAGCTGCAATATATGTAATAGTTTTAATATTTGATGAATTTTCAAAGCGTTTTGGCGTTAGATTAACTCCTCAAGAGTTATTCTTAATATTTGCAGTTGTAGGAGGTTTAGCTGCCACTATCCCGCCTTATTATTGGTGGGTATATCGGGCATTTTTCGCTACTTCGCCTTTTACCTCATCAATAATTGTTAAAGGAGCGCCATTAAGTAATTTAATTCCTAGCTGGTTATCACCCCCTCCTTCATCACCTGTTCATGAGTTAAGAACGTTATTTCATGCGGATTGGATCCCCGCATTAACAATAACTTTGGCTAGCAGTATAATATACATGGTATGTGATCTTTCGCTAGCGCTAATGTTCTCGAAACTATTTATAGAAATTGAAGAGTTACCATTTCCATTTGCTCAAATAAATGCGTCGCTAATTAACGTATTAACGAAAGAACCACCTGAACAGATGAGATCGTTTATGTATGCACTTTATTTTGGTATGATATTTGCAGGTTTTACCTACTTACCATATATAGCGGGCTTACAACTCGTTCCACTACCTTGGGCTGATTTTACTTCCTTCACTCAGACATACTTACCAGGCGCAATATTAGGTATATCTACAGATCCCGGTACATATGTCAGCGGATTCGTATTACCGCCCTATGTTACCGCATGTATGCTGATAGGCTCCATTATAACATGGACCGCAGGGAATACTCTCCTTTTAACTTCATTAAAACTATTTCCGGAATGGGTAGCAGAATATCACTATGGCATGGGAATTAATTTAATCTATCAGCGTTCATACTTAAGAGTTTGGCTTCCCTTTCAATTTGGCTTAGTAGTAGGCTACTCCATTATAATAATTTTCATGATGAGACATGGCCTTTCTTCATTTATTAAAATATTTTTTACGAGGCGAACTTCTGAAGTTAAGAAGGCTGGCTTTCAATATCCTTCATTTAAGGTATTAATGGGCATCTACTTATTAGGTACATTAATTTCTGTCGGAATTTTTCATTATCTAATTCCAGAATATCCTCTTCACATACCATTAATAATATCTATAGGATTTAGCTTCTTCGCTTCGCTTATAGCATCGCAATCAGTAGGAATAACAGGACAATATCCAGTTATTCCTTGGCCATGGAAGCCTGTTACTTATCTTTTCACAGATTATACTGGAGTTGCTGGATTCTGGTTTGCTCCTTATATTTCAATAGGAAGTGTTGCAGGTATAGTGGCTTCAACTAAAACTGCTTACTTAACAGAAACTCATCCTCTTGACTTATATAAAACTATGATTTTAAGCTCAGTACTTGCTCTTTCATTCGGTTTCGTATTTATGGATTTCTTCTGGAGAATGGCTCCTATTCCATCTAGTGTCTATCCTTATACTATGGTTTATTGGCCAACTTACATAATGGAGGACTTGATGTATATAACACGGAAATTAAACTTCAGGGTCTCTACCGTAAGTGGAGGTGCTATATTCGCTATTATACTAGGGATACTTGAAATGGCATTGGGTAAAATAGGCATTCCATTCTCGGCCATTGCCCTAATTACTGGGACTTATGTGCTAACCCCTGTAACATGCGCTCAATTCTTAGGTTCGCTTATAAGCTGGTACATAATTCCTAGGTTTACCGGTAAGGAGCGATGGGAAAGAAGGCGGAATACATTTGTAGCAGGCTTCTTTACAGGAACTAGCCTAATCGTAGCCATAGGCTTCGCCTTTGCTCTCCTTTCAAGGGCTACTTGGATATGGCCCTGGTGATAAGGATGTATGAACCCTCACATTTATGTAGGGTTCTCTTATATCTCATAAATGATGTTAACAGGAGGTTGATACAACCTTGCTAACAAGTAGTTACATTATCATAAGATATGATAATATTAAAATATGCTTACTGTTAATCTGTTTATTGACTCTTATCACATTTGTTATTCCCATATCTCCCGTAATTTCTTCAAAATCTATGAAGTCGACTTCAGCTAAAGATATTTTAAGTACTTTAGAAGAAGAGCTGAATATTACAAATATAAAAGATCACGTATATTTCTTAAGCAATCTTGGCTCTAGAGTAACAGGTTATAAAGGCTTTTTCTCAGCAGTGAATTATGTCATTTCTGTATTAGAGAAATATGGTATATCATATCGTATACACACGTATGAAGTCGTGATGCCTATTGACCATGGAACGTTTATTGAAGTTAATAATAAACAGTTTGAGGCATATGCGTTATGGCCTAACTATGTTAATCCCTGCCCTACGCCGCCTGAAGGTATAAGCGGGAGGCTTATTTATGTTGGAAGAGGAGATTTAGAAGACTTCGATGGAAAAGAAGTAGAGGGTTCTATTATTCTCATGGACTTTAACTCAGGTGATAATTGGCTAAATGCAGCCCGCTTAGGAGCTAAAGCCGTTATATTCATTGAGCCGAGTAAAACCAACTTTTTTGAGGCTAGGAAGAAATTCCTTAACACTCCAATTTACTTCCCGAGAATTTATGTTAAACAAGATGTAGGATTCAAGCTTAAACAGCTAGCCGTAAATGGAACTATAATCACTATAAAATCTCATGTACGCTTTGAGAAAGTTGAAGCTCAAAATGTGATAGGCTTTATAAAGGGTACTGAGGGCGGTCTTGGTTCAATATTAATTGCTGCACGACTTGATAGCTTCTCTGTAGTGCCACGTATCTCACCCTCTGCTCATGAAGCAATTACTTCATCACTTCTATTAGAATTAGCTCGTTTGCTCTCTAAATCGCCGCCTAAGCGAGATGTTTATCTACTGTTTTTATCAGGTCACTGGCAGGCCATGGCTGGAGTAAGAGAATTTGTAGAAGATTTCTTCTTTAATAAAACAACCTTTAATGAATTAAAGCCATCTTTATTCATAAATTTAGCGGACTTCTCTCCAGAAGCACCAGCCATATCATTACAAATTACAAGTGACTATGCGGCTATCGTACCTAGACAAATCCTAATAGCCCCCCTTCAGACGATTATACACCAGATATTAAGCGAAGAAGCCTTAAATGATTATTTGATAAGAAGTGTAGGCCGTTCGACTAACGAGTATGTTTACGAGCATTTACTAACCTCACTTTGGGGTTCTGAACAACAGCCTTTCTTATTAGAATCAGAAATTATGGTAGCTCTAGGTTGTCCCGCCTTCTCTATAATGTCTGCTTTATCCTATAAGTCTTGGTGGTGGACCCCAACTGATGATATTAGCTCCATCGATTTTAAGAAGTTAAAGCCTCAGTTAATGATAGCTTCATACATAGTACTTTCCTTCACGAATGGGGATTATCCTCTAGATATATGTCAACCTCATCGTTTTACCATTCACGGTCCAGACGAATATTCAGGATTCATCACCTTGAAGGGCCAAGTTCTATGCTTCGATGTAAATAGTAGCTGGTATGTCAGCGTACCTAATGCTATAGTATCTGTTTATGTGGCTTCAAATACATTTCCCTTCTCGAGAATTCTAGCATTATCTGATCATAATGGCAAATTTACAATTCATGGCATCATGCCTACACCTGCCCTTGCTGCTGAGACAGGTCGCGTATACAAAATAGAGGCGTGGGTAGTAAACGAGACTACAGGAGTCGTGGAGTATGCCCCCGATCTAGGAATTTACGGCGAAAGCGTAGTACCCTCTACCTTCTCTACAATAGAGCATCCAAAGATAGTATCCGTAGTAGTGATGAAATGCGTGCCGATAACGGTATTTGACATGCTGGATACCTCTAGGTTGAGACTACCCGTAATGCCTGATCCCGCCATTCCCTATCGTTACTGGCTTAATGAGCTTCCGCAGCTATTGCCTTATGACTTTAACAGTAAAAGCCAGTTACTAATTTATGGATCGTATTTTACTGGCTACGAGCCAGTTGCTATGGTTTTCGTGCCTAAAAATTCACGAATAACAATATCGCTAGTGCCCCCTCCTCAAGCAAGAACTAGGTGGCCTTTTATACTATTCATTAATGCTACGCGTGAGAATCCTGAAGGAGATGGTATATTGGCTAATAAGCCTATTACCATATATTTATCACCATATAAAGCGGCATGGGATCTTTATTATCTATCTGAGTCTCGCTATGAAAGTTTAGCCAAATTCGCTGTTAGATCTATAACAGCTGAAAAATGGCTAGTTATGGTTAAGAGAAGGTTAGACAATGCGTTAAACGCGTATAAGTTAAGAAGATATAGTGTGTGTTATAGTGAATCCTTAGCTGCTTTGGCACTTGTGCAACGACTTTATAGTATAGAGGTCATGCCGTTAATAGAGGATTCAGCTAATTCTGCTCTCTTTCTATTTGCTCTCTTCATCGTGGCGAGTCTCATACTAGAAAGGCTATTCTTCCATGTTGAAATAGGTAAGTTCAGGTTAATTACAACAGGTCTCATAACGGCTTTCATGATATTCATCTTTTACTTATTACACCCAGCGCTTCATGTAATGCAAAATTCACTAATGGGCCTTATAGGAGTCATTATGGTGCTTCTTCTCATAGTTACGTTCTCTATTCTCGGTTCACGGACGGAGCAGTTAATTAGGCGAATCGCTCTTGAAACCCTAGGTCGTCATGAAGTTCGTTCAATGCAACTAGAACTCGTAACATCGGTTTCTCCCTCCTTAGCTGTGGAGAATATGCGAAGACGCAGGCTAAGAACAACGCTCGTTTTTCTGACGGTATTAGTTACAATGACTGGTCTGGTGTCTCTCACGTCAACTTCTATGTATACCATAAGCAGACTAAATACAGCTCCCTATGAGCCGAGTTACGAACACATCTTAGTTAAAAGCGGCTATGCTATACCGAGTTATGGTGGCTACATATCACCCCAAACGATCCTCGCCCTACAAGCAATAGTGGGCGAGAACTTCACCGTGAATCCACGTATCTGGTATTACCCTCAATCAGTGCCACCCACAGGCGTATATGCTCCCATTAGTTCCGCAGGAGGAAACAAAAGCATAGACATAGTAACAGCCATAGGATTAACATCCAGTGAGACGAAGCTTCTCCAGGCTAAGGGATTCCTAGTTATAGGACGTCCCTTTTCCTCTGAAGACGTAACCGCCGTGATATTGCCTTTAAGTGTTGCCAAATACCTAAACGTCAGCGTTGGGGATATAGTATATTTCCTTGATCTAAAGTTACATGTAGTCGGTATCGTACACGATGCTCTCTTAGAGAAATACCTCGATGCTGATGGATTTACCATGACTCCTGTTGATCCGATAATGGATGCTTCCATAAATAGGGGTGTTACTCCTCCGCCTCAGCAATTCATACCTAAGCCTGTAAGTTGGTCACGATGTGTAATATTACCCACGAGGCTTGCAAGGCTTATGGGTGGTTACATAGCATCAGTTAGCATACTTCCCAACACTAACATGAGCTTTGAAGATGTAGAGGAAAAGGCTAAAGAAGTCAGCGAATATCTACAGCTCAGTATAAGTTTAGGATGGCAAGGTAGAAGTTATTCCGCAACGACCGTTAGGAGCTACGTAGCCTTAGGTTGGGAACAGCTATTAATAGTACTACTCATTTCATCCATAAATCTCATGAGTACCATAATCGGAAGCGTCCAAGAAAGGCTGAGGGATGTAGATACCATGGCAGTTCTAGGTCTCTCGCCATTAGGAGTATCTCTAATGTTCATAGTCGAAACGGTCGTTTATGCCATTCCCTGTGCATGTCTTGGCTATTTCTTAGGCGTTCTGCTTAATAGGGTCTTCCTTGGTACGGGCATACTGCCTTCTACCTTTGTCATGAACGCTACTTCTACTTCGGTTTTGATAACTCTAACGATATTGATAACCGCTGTTGTATTATCTGCCGTATACCCAGCATTTGCGATAGCCGGAAAGAGAGTCACTCCTTCATTAAGAAGGAGATGGGAAATACCCACAAGGCCTAAGGGAGATTTATGGGAGATACCGCTAATGGTTCGCTTAACGAGGGTCGAGGAACTCATAGGCCTATTATACTTCATCAAGGAATACTATGAGGGTGCTGGTGCGATTCATAAAAGCTACGTAGTGAAGTCAGTGAGTAATGTCGATTTGAGGAATCTCTCATTATACTTACGCGTCCACCTCATGCCCTTAGAGCTTGGTATAATACAAGATGTAGTGATCTCCGGAAGAATTATGAAAGGAGGTGCTAATATAAGCGTAACCTTAAAGCGTATATCCGGCTCTAAAGATATATGGTTTAGAAGAAATTATATGTTCATTGATGTACTGAGAAAACAAATACTACTCTGGAGAACTCTATCACCTGATGAGCAGAAGAAGTACATTATGAAGGCTGAAAGTACATGAAAAATACCTAAAATTTAGCGTTATTTATTAGTTTATCTTAAGAGTATTACAATTAATACTTAGAGAGGATTAGCTATAACTCTTTAAAATTTACTCTGTTCAACACCTTTTCTTACTCTCAGCTGTAAATTGATGTTACGGTGAGGTTGCGCCTTAGTCTCCTCGCAGTAGTTGGCTCCTTGGTCTCTACTATGATTTCCTTGACTACGTCGGGCGTTAAGTCGAAGTAGTTATCGCTATACTTAGCCTCCCCTTCCTTAAGCCCGAGCTTTACCGCCTTAGCGTACTTATCCGTTCTCACCCTTACCAGGAACTTACGCCCCTCGGAATCCACTTGCTCGACCTCTATCCTGATGTTGGGCCTTGGTAGTTTCAAGTGCTTTGGCTCCTCTAGGAAGAGGATGTTTTCGGAGACCACCCTATTGTTAACGATAAGGCGTGCTAGCACGTATTGCGTGGAGGTATCCGATATCGGTAAATTGCTCAGGCTTCTATCGATAACCCTTAATGAGCTATTAGCTGGTATATTAATGCTCATTTCCTCTTTATGGAGGATCTCTCCATCTACGCTCTGTACTAGGAATTCGAGCTTGCCCTTTTTCTCCTCCAGTTCATCGTTCACTACATAGACAGCTATGCCATCGCCCTCTCTAACTAGCGAGACTAAGAGGGGGCTGAAGGCCCTCTTAACGAAGTAATATGCGGCCTTAGGCCTGAGGTAGTAGTCTATCAGACTCCAGCTTATCACGGGCCAGCAGTCGTTTATCTGCCATATGAGGCAACCGCTAGTCCTGAACTTCCTCCGTCTCCAATGCTCTATTCCCGTCTTAAGGGCTTCTCCCTGATTGACCTGCGCTAGATGTACGAATTCCCCGAATTCGCACGTGACCCTATAATGCGCGGCTAAGAACCTGAAGAGGCGTTCAGTCCCCTCTACCATCTTATTATGGTGCTCCATGACCTTGCTCTGGGGCCAGCGGTCTTCGGGAGCAGTAAAGGCCTCTATGGTCCTCATATCGGGTGGGCCTTGGAAGCCGAACTCACTGATGAACCTCCCAGTATCGTTGAGGTACTCCTTATAATCGCGCCAAAAGCTCCATACGTTCCAGCTGTGCCTATCACCTTCATGCGGTGAGTTGGGGTCATCCCCTCCGTATGGGCTTGATGGCCAGTACGGCCTCGTCGGATCTAAACGGGCGCATATGTCGGGTATTATCCTGTGGGATAGTATCCTACCGCGTGGGCCCCACCAACCGCCCTTAGCGCCCCATTCGTTTTCGTTATCGCCACACCATAGGATGATCGACGGGTGGTTGCGGAGTCGCTTTACGACCTCTTTGACCTCCCTCTTCACATTCTCTATGAACCATCCCTCCTCTGGGTATTCCCCACATGCGAACATGAAGTCATGCCATATCATTATGCCCTTCTCATCGCAGAGGTCATAGAATATGTCGTCCTCGTAGATGCCTCCACCCCAAATCCTGAGCATATTCATATTCGCTTCTATGGCCATGTTAAGGAGGGCTTCGTATCTTTCCTTGGTAACGCGCGGGAGGAAGCTATCCGCGGGTATCCAGTTGGCCCCCTTACAGAAGATCGGCACACCGTTTATCTTAAATATGAAGGACTTACCCTCCTCGTCGGGCTCCTGTACGAGCTCCACGCTACGTATCCCGATACGAGTGCTCTTCTCGTCGAGTAATTCTCCCTCTCCCTCAAGCCTGACATTGAACTGATATAGGTTTTGAGGTCCATAGCCATGAGGCCACCAGAGCTTTGGTCTGAGCACCTTGATGTCCGTCCTTATCTCGTTGCATCCAGGCTCAAGCCTCAGCTGAACGCTCTTCTCATATCTCTCCTCGCCATAGCTCAGCTCGAAGGTTACTTTTGCGCTAATCTCCTTAACTGCGTAGATCTCTGCCTCGACCTGCACATTCGCGCTCTCCTCACTGACGCTTAATGGTAACGCCGCTATATGACCCAGCCTAGCTGTGTTGTATGCTATGAGCTTAACGCTACGCCATATGCCTGACGTAGGTAGCCTAGGCCCCCAATCCCAGCCGAAGGAGTACTGGGCTTTTCTGCCGTAAACCCTAGGAGGGTAAAAGGCAGCGCGCATTTTCCCCTTTTTCGCTTCTATCTCCTCTAGGGTCTTAGTTGGCGAAGCGAATTTCACCACTAGCACGTTCCTACCAGGCTTCACGAGTTTCTTAACGTCGAATACCCATGGTATGAACATGTTATCCGTCTCTCCAACCTTAACTCCATTAAGCCATATGGTGGCAAATGTGTCTAGGCCCATGAAGTGTATCTCTACTGCATCCATGTTCACTAAGTCCTCTGGCAGATCGAACTCCCTCCTATACCACCACTCCATCTCCTCGACCCATCTAACCTCCTCCTCATTAAGGCCGTAAAATGGATCTGGGATCAAGCCGTTCTCTAGGAGATCCAGGTGTACTACGCCTGGGACCTTGGCTTTAATCCATCCATCGACCTTATAATCTGCGGTATACGCCCCTTCCTCTTCTCCCTTACCAGGCTTAAAACCGCGCAAAAGCCACACGCCATCGAGGGAGATTATCTTCAATACCACTCCTTACCCCTCGTAATAATATCATCCTTTTCAATAAATAGAGGTTTTATGAAAAACGTTAAAATGGGCTTTAGCGCTAGATCCTTTTACATCGCAGCCAGGGCTTTATTATCTCCTCTCTAGCCCCGAGTTCCCTGAGGAACGAGATGAACTTAGCGTGTAGATCTCGGGCTACGTCTAGATGCTCATCTATGACGTTCTTCTCCTGATGTGGATCCTCCTTAAGGTTGTATAGCTCCGTGTCTATCCTTCCAAACGGCCTCAGTAGCCTAGGCTCTCCATCAACTATCATCGTATAGACCTTTTCCTCAAGCTCTTTAGGCCCTTCTTCGGAAGCTAATATCAAGCTCCATTCCTTGGTCGTGATGGTGATCCTAAGTCCAGCTCTAGCGCCATGTATTAACGATGGCGTTGAGACTGCGAAGTCTCTCCAAGCTTCCACTTCCTTCCTCACTAAAGGCATGAGGGATCTGCCCTGTAATAGATCGTATCCCTTGACCTCAGCTAGGTCGAGTATCGTCGCCGTTATATCTGGTGTTTGCACTAATTCGCCAATGCTACCCTTCCCTATATCGAGCTTATCAGCGAAGCGTATGATGAGCGGTATGTGTGCTACCTCCTCATATAAGGGCGCTAGTCCATGGTATTCGCCCATTATTATCGACTTCCCCACTAGGCCATGTTCGCCTAGATAAAAGCCGTGATCGCTCGTGAAGATTATGGTCGTATTCTCATAAAGTCCTAGTTCCTCTATCTTCCCTATCAGTTTACCTATCCACTTGTCAACTAGGGTAGCCTCGCCCGCATACATCGCTCTTATATGCTCTAGCTCAGCTTTAGAGAGGTAATCGCATGGGCCGTAAGCTGGATACGTGACCTCTTCGCCCTCGTAACCTGGATCGTACATGTCGATGTACCACCTAGGCGGATCCCATGGCTCATGCGGGTCAAAGAAGTCTACATAGAGGAAGAACTTCCTCTTATAGTTCCTCTCAAGCCATCTCATGGCCTCCGTAGCTGTCTTAGCCGGTATCCAGTCCTCCTCGAATTGCCTAAGCGCGTTATTGCGCATGTGTTGCACCGTAGTCTCTACGTTCCTGAGCTTCTGGGGACTACAAGGGAGCTTTACCTCGATTGGATCGGTCCTATATCTATCGTTTTCCTGTCCCCTTATCCACACCCACCCGTCGAAGTCCCTGTCAAAGTGATACCCGTTCTTAAGGATGTGCGGCGTATCCGCTATTAACATGCTCGTATACCCGGCTTTCCTAAGCAGTTGCGGTAATACAGTCCAATCCCTCGGCAGGGGGGACCAGTCGTAATAGGTGAACGTATAGCGCCCAGTGAGGAGATCGGCCCTATTGGGCACCGTAGGGAAGGACGCATGGTATGCCTTATTAAAGACGACGGATTCCTCGGCGAATTTATCTAAGTTAGGCGTCTTGGCATAGACCCCCTCCTTGACCTTGAAACGCCTATTGAGCAGATCCCATCGAAAGGTATCGGAAACTATGAGGACTATATTATGCGTATCGTTCACCGTCGTCACCTTGGAGAGATTTATGATTCAGCACAGAATAAAACAATTGCCCCCTCAGGAGATCCTCGCCTCCAAGGAGGTCGTAATCGTCAGTTCGCCCTCCTCTAAAGCTCAGACCAGGGGACGGCTCTAGCTCATGAATATCTAAAGTTAAGTACAACGAGCGCGGTAAATATCGAGAGGAGGTCCGTCATATGAAGCTAGGCGTATCAACGTACTCGTATTGGCACTTCAAAGGGGAGAAGGTCCCTATAGAGTATGTAATACAGGAAGCGTGGAAGCTGGGTCTAGATGGTGTGGAGATATTGCACGTTCAGATGAAATCGGAGGATCGCGACTACGTCAATAGCCTTAAGAGGCTAGCGCTCTCCCACGGCCTAGATATATATTGTTTGGCGATACACCAGGATTTCGTTAAGCCATCAAGGGAGGAGAGGCTTAAGGAGGTCAATCATACGATAAGGTGCATCGAGCTGGCCTATAGGTTGGGGTCCCCCGCCATAAGGCTGAACTCCGGGAGATGGGGTACCATAAGGAGTTTCGATGAGTTAATGGCCAATAGGGGGATTGAGCCGCCACTACCCGGCTATACCGAGGAAGACGCATTTAAATGGGTCATAGAATGCATAAAGCTATGTCTCCCAAAGGCGGAGGAGTGCGGGGTCATCATGGCCCTAGAGAACCATTGGGGCTTGACCACAAAGGCGGATAACGTCATAAGGATAGTCGAGGAGGTCGGTTCGGAGTACCTCAAGGTTCTGATGGACACTGGGAACTTCATCGATAACACATATGAGGAGCTCAGGAAGATAGCGCCGTATACGATCTTAGTTCACGCGAAGACGTATTTCGGAGGCGGTGAATGGTATACGCTGGACATAGATTACGATAAGGTGTTCGAGATACTAAAAGAGGTCGGCTATAAGGGGTACATATCCATAGAATATGAGGGAAAGGAGAAGCCTGAGATCGGCGTTCGTAAGACGGTGGACTTATTGAGGAAGTACGTATGACTCCACTTTTCTATTTACGTTTTTAAATGCGTGACGTTCTGATTTGCTTAAGTCCTCACTAAGAAGTCTACGTTGTAGCATGATAAAAAGCCTTCTGGGAGCTCACGATAAGTAAGCCTTAGGGACGTCGATCATGCGTAAGTGATGATCCCTCAAAAGGGAGTAAGGCGGGATCTACTATAGCTCCTCGAGTATTTTGCGTAGGTGATCGGCATCCCGCCTTAGTATCTCCTTCCACTCGCGCTTGTCAAAGCGATGAAGCGATTCATCCTCAATGGTGGTATCATGATCATAATCGCCTTTCCTAAGCAAGCTCAATACGCGCCTCATATCTATGTCCCCCGCGTAAATGGGTGCTCCGCGAATCCTGCCTATGCCCAAGCCAAGCCTGGGCTTATCCCTATAGCCCTCCTCTACCTCGAAGTTCTTTATATGCGTATGCTTCACGTGAGGAGCGAATTCCTCTATTATCGCGTAGACCTCCTCAAGCGGGTACCCATACCAGTAGAAATTCCCTGTATCCAGAGTCAACCCGAACCTCTCAGAGCTAACCTCGTTTATCAGCTCCCGTATGAACTCCCTGTTATTACCTATTAACCCATGGTTCTCCATAGCTATGGAGACATCATACTCCTCAACCACCCTGAGGCATTCCCTAATGTATTCAGCGCTCTTGATCACATAATCCCTCATGCTCAATCCGCTCACTGGCCTCATGAAGGCGTTTATCCTAACCACCTTACAGTTTAGGTCGGGGCAGACCTCACAGGCTTTACATATATATTCGATCTCCTTTCGAACATCCCTGGCCCCGAAGTCGTTCTCCACCAATATGGCGCAAACGCCTATGCCCCTTGAGGAGAGCTCCTCCAAGAGCTTCTTGCGGGATGCGCCCGTGGAGACGGAGCCGAACATCGTACCCAATTCCCTCGTGACGTGAAGCTCTATGCTCTTAATCCCGAGGAATTCTAGGGCTTTAAAGGGTTCTTCAAACCCAAGCTCCTTACCCAGGAAGACGTCCCTTATCGCGAGGAACATATATCGAGCACCATCCTCTTCTATTCCGTATCTATATTTATATTGAAGCCACGAGCGCCTGAAGGATGTTAAGCCCGAGGACTACGCTCTAATGTGGGTGATCACGCTGACCCTTATCATGGCTCGAGAAATCGCCTAGTTATCCTCATCTCGCCTAATGTGATTTTTGTTAAACCCAAAAATCCTAAAGAGATGGTTGAGATGTCCAGCGTATCCTTCAGGGCATTCTATAGCCGGAATCTGCCCTTAGCTACGCCGGCTTCCTCCCTCTCAGGGATCGTTAATTCGAACAACTTCCTTATGAGTTCTTCCTCCTCAGGGCTTAGCGTCTTCTTCCTGCGAGCCATCATCCTTCTCTGTACCTCTATTGCGCTCTCCAAGTAGAACTCCACGGGGTCCGCTCCGAGGCTTTTAGCCCATAGGGTAAAGGAAGGTACGTCCTGCGTGACTATACCATGAACGTGAGATGATATGCCTATCTTCTTCCCCGTGTATATCAGCACCCCTATGGAGGTCTTAGCCATATCTCCTATGGTGCAACCGACCTTTAATAATCCCGTATCCATGGGCTTACCCCTTACCGTAACCTTCACCGTGCCGTAAGTGTTCTTTAAATCACTATTAGTGGTTCCAGCCCCGAGGTTCACCCATTCCCCTACATAGGCATGGCCGATAAACCCGTAGTGGTACTTATTGGTATATCCGTGTATTACGCTCTCCTCTAACTCCCCGCCGACCCTGCATACAGGACCTACGTTACTACCCTCCCTGATTTGGGCTCCGCCTATCACTATCGTATCCTCCCCTATGTACGTTGGTCCCTCAATTCTGGCTCCAGCCTGTATATAGACGTTCTTATCAATGAATACCGGTCCGGCCTTGACGTTAAATACCACATAGGGTTCTATCTCAACGCCTTCTGAGACGAAGACCAGCTTTTCGTCCCCTATCACGGATACATTACTCGGTAGCCCTCTACTCTCCCCGCCTTTTACCCGCTCAAGCAGGTCCTCCTTTAATATCTCAGTGTTCTCAATCACCAGCTCCCAAGGATACTTGAAGAGCTTAAAGCCGCTTACCTCAGCTACCTTGTCCTCCTTCCTCAGCTTGTTCACCAGTTCAGTGAAACTAAGGTTTCCTATGCTCTCCTTTAAATCCTCGTATGTCCTCTCCTTTATCCTGGCCGCTACCAACTCGCCATTCTGTACGAGGGCACCCTCTTCCCCTAACCTCCTCAGTATCTGTCCTCCTCCTTCCTTATCCAGGACAAGCCTACCATTAACCATCAGGAGCTCGTCATCTACCCTTTCATACTCGTTAACTAAGCACTCAGGGTTCCTCTTCCGTAGGACCTTAGTTAAGTAATCGCGGGATAGCAGTAGGATCTTGGTGACATCTAGACCTGCTCCCCTCAGCGATTCCATTATCCTCTCCCTCAATGTATACATGCCGCACCTGAGGTCATATACGGGCCTAGTGTAGGTCAACGGGAGGAAGTCTTGGTGTGCCTCATCCTCGAATATACACAGTATCAAGGCCCTCACCCTAGCTTCACTACTTTCGTTAATCTCCTGGGTTGATCGGGATTCAGGCCCTTGGCTATCGCCACGTAATATGTCAATAGCTGACAGGGGACTACATAGACCAGTGATGCGAACAACGGCGTTATGGTTGGTACGCGTAGTATGAAGTCGGAACATTCCTTAGGGGCATCATCTCCGTCTTCGGCTATAGCGATGACGGTAGCTCCTGCCTCATGCGTTTCGACTATGACTTTATGGAACGCCTGATGGGCTTCTTTTCTCTTCCTCGGCGGGTATAGGGCTAGGATGAGGGATGAGCTATCGACTAAGCTTATGGGGCCGTGTCTGAACTCAGGTGCGGGGAACGCCTCGCTATGTATGAGGCATCCCTCCTTTAGCTTAAGAGCCGCCTCTAAAGCAGTAGGATATGTTACATCGGAGCCTAACACGTAAGCGTCAGCGAATGGTCTAACATACTTCGCTAGCCTTTTTACCTCCTCCTCGCTCTTGAGGGCTCCTCGTACAAGGTCACCAGCATTCTTTATCTCATTCAAAAGTCCACCGACATCAGCTCCCATCCTCTGAGCTAGCGCTACGCAAAAGCCGTATAACGCAGTAAGCTGTGCCACGTAAGTCTTAGTAGCTACGACGGCCTTCTCCTCCCCAGCCCTCGTAATGAGTTTATACCTCGACTCCCTAGCTAGGCTGCTCTCGGGGAAGTTAGTAACGCCGAGTACCTCAGCCCCATACTCCTTAGCCTTCCTCACGGCCCTCAGCGTATCGCTGCTCTCCCCACTCTGGCTAATCGCGATCAAGAGGCTTCTCCTTCCCTTTAAGACGTTTGAAGCAGTATGGACTAGTTCCACCGCATGAAATGGAATGAAGGGAAGTCCTAATAGCCCGTAAAAGGCGTAGGAGGCGGCTATCCCTGCGTGAAGACTGGTCCCAGCTCCAGTTACGACATATAAGTCATATTTAGCCTTTGAAACTTCTTCAGCCGTTTTAGCTATCTCATCGAAGGCCCCTATGGTCCTGCTAGCGGCCTCAGCATCCTCATGTATCTCCTTTATGGTAAAGTGCTCCCTTGCTTCCGTCATAAGTCATCAAAAAGTATCTTTTCAAGGCGAACTTATTTAAGTATTCCCGCTTAGGGTCTTGTTCTCAGTCATAATCCCCGTAACTACATGGAATCCCCTGTCCATGATGTAAAGGCCCTCTTCTATCCCTCTAAATGACATCGCCGAGGGTAAGAGCGTGCCACTAAAAGCATCATCATTCCCTGCATAAAAATACCCTAAGGCTCATTCCATTTAGAAGACGAGTATTATGCGATAACTGAAGCGCATTCAGAAGTACGTATTACGCTTATTTCATGAGATATCCTTATCTATACTCTTAATTGATCCAACATTACTATTACCCTAAGTTATGAATTTGAGAGTTGCTGTGTTATTGAATGTATGCGCTAACTTTATTAAATAGCTCTACGCTATGCTAGTGGATCTGGTAACAAAGAAGCGAGGTGATGTATTCATGCAGGCGAACGAAGAGGGAGTCCTCGTGGTAACAGGAGATGAAATAGCTAAGGTAGCATCAGCGCTTTCATCCCCAGTGAGATTGAACATACTCAAGATGGTCGCGGAAAACACTAAAGTCGATATAGACGCCCTTGCCAAAAAACTCGGGAAAAGTAAAGCGAACATAAGTACTCAGGTCAGGATATTAGAAGAGGCTGGGCTTATTAAAAGTACGTATGCTCCCGGCAAACGAGGAGTAAAGAAGCTATGCATGAGTAATATCAAGGAGATACGCCTACTAATAGAGGACTCTCATATCGAGGCCCAGATGGCTGTAGCATCACCTCAGGGCCAAGCTAGTGAATAAAACCTTAAAAGGGAAGATTACCGAAAATGCTTAAAACTCATACCCAGAGATCTAGGATTCTTTTTATTTATTGTCATATTCTGTAGGGTTTCAAAGAATTAATGTTCGAAATTGCTCCTTAACGAGCGATATTAGTCCTCATTTTTACGAGATATTACGTCTCTAACTTCGTTACTTGACCATATCTTAAAGAAGTAAAAAGGAAACTTTGACTTAGGGCCGTGACTCGGCTACTATTTCAGCGCCCTTGTCCAGTTGCAAGAACCATAATCCGTCCTTCAGATCCTTCGATAGTAGGCCCTTTCCCCTTACCATCAGATTAGGATGCTCGTCAGCGGGTATCGGCCATACTACTTCTCCCTCGACATCCTTGGGAAGCCTTATGCTTAGCTTAAATTTACCCTCATCGTTCCTCTCCCATGCCACGTAGATATCGCCTAAGGGCGTCGGTACGCGTCCTCTCGCCCTCCTTAGATCACATATCTTGGGCTCTATTCTCGCCCTCCTGAATCCAGGCTTCGCCGGTCTAACCCCCAATATGAGTGTCGAAAGGAAGTACGTCGGTGCCGAGGACCATCCATGGCAGTAGCTCCTGGTCCATATATCCTTCATCCATCCTGGAAAGGTCTCCCAGAACGTAGTGGCCCCCCTATCGAGCATGAACCCCCAGTATCTACGTATATAGTCGATTATGCGCTTATGCTCCCCCATCTTCTCCAATGCCTCAAGGATGAAGAAGAGGACGAAGGGGCTTCCCGGTCTAACCCAGTCCTCGGGTGGATCTAAGATCTTCTTCCTGATGACCTGTTCCCTCTCCGGGGTCACGCAATCACAAAGGTACACAACGGCATTCGTCTGAACGCTTATGACCTTAGATCTAGTGCCATCCGCGTGTATGGAGTCTATATAAGCCTGCGCTCCTTCATCCCATAGATGTTCGTTAATCGCCTCCTTGACCTTCTTACTTAGCTTCAGGAAATGTTGAGCATCATCCTTATAGCCGAGCGCTAAAGCCATGTTAGCAGCCCTTCTAAGGGCTTCCACAAGCCACGCATTCAGATGCGTGACGATCCCTGAGCTGGGCGTATCCATGGGAGCCCAGTCCAACATGTTCCAGGCCGTTATCTCCAGTAGGCCCTTTTCATTAAGGTATCCCTCGAGGTTCCTACAGGTCTTAGCTACCGCCGGATATATCTCCTCTAAGAAACGAACATCCCCCGTGTACATATAATATTCCTCACACGCTAGGATCCAGAGTAGGCTCCACGTGGTCAGTATGTTCCGCCAACCACTGGGTACCTGTGACTCCGGCAGAGGCGATCTATGGAGGGAATCCGCGGCCAGCTTCCAGCACCTTCGGGCTAGCTTATAATCACCGAAGGCCACATAAGCCACCAACGCCTCGTTCCTAGCATCGCCAACCCAGAACGTCTGTTCATAAGCTGGACAGTCCATGAACGTATCATCCATACATAGCCTCACGGTATACGCGCCTACGCGCCATGCCTCATTCAGCAGGTAGTCCGAGCATGAGAATCGTCCTCTAGCCATGACGGGATGTGTGCTAATCAGGCAAGATATCCCCCTTATCTTGACGGGTTTTTTGAAGTTCCTGAAGGTTAGGGTAGCGTACCTGAAGCCCCGCTTCACTATTGAGAGATATCGTTGAAGGCCCTTCCTCGTGATATGACGGAGGACGTTATTCAACCCCTTCGTATACTGTATGCGCCCCTCGGGCATTGCCTCGAAGAAATTCCAGTCCAGGATCACGCCTTCCTCGGCTTCGACTTCGAAGTCTATGAATCCGTAAACCTCCTTTCCGAAGTCTATGAGAAGCTCGACATCGCCTTCAGGTGACGGATATACGATGACAGGTTCGCCGCTTGACGAACATATCGCATGCGTGTTCTCCACCTTAACTTCACTAGATAGCTCTTCCCGATAGGCAGTCAGAGCGAACACGTCCAAGTATTCGTATCTCTCCGGTATGCCCTTTATGTATCCCTCGTACTCCCTTAAGTCCTCCTCTTTCCCCGCCTTCAATATGGCCTGGAAGTGCAGGTCCTCCTTTGAATCAAATGGGCCGAAGACAGCATATCTGAACCCCTTTAGGAGGGGAGCACGGAAGCTCAATTGGTCATCGCTTAGTAGGATGGCAGAGAAGACCCAATCATGATATTCCCCGGTGATATCCATGAGAACCAAGTTCTCCCCTTCCCTTAGATCGAGTACTACGTAGTTATCCTCCACGCGAGCCCTCTTGCCGTTAACCCTTATGCCTTCTGGCTTAGGGGTCACGGTGAACCAGGGGCCATGGGTGAACAGGAGCTTAGCCTTAGTAGGCTTATCCGCTTTCACAATGGTCGCTAGTACAGCCGTGAAACCAGCTGGATTAGCGTCCAGCTTACCGGGTAGGAGTATGGGCCTCAGGTCCAAGCATATCGTGTACGGAGGAGGCCTTACGGCCTTAGCCCACTCCAAGTTCACGGGGAGCTTAGGCTCACGCGTCGGTAATGGAATCTCCCTCTCTTCCATCTCAGTCCAGGGCTCTGTTCCTACGGGACCTACGATTACGGCTCGTTCCCATTCACTATCATCAAATCCCACATCGTTCCAACCTAAGGGCTCAAGCCTTGCGTCATAGGCCTCAACCCAGCCTTGCTGACAGCTCACCCTCGGGACCCTTCGGATGTACGCGACTGCCTCCTTGACCTTCCATGTATCATCGGTACCCACGACGAGGCTATCTCCGTTCGCTAGCGTTATGTTTAGCTGGCATAGAAGGCCTCCGCGACCTTCCACGTATTTAAACGTGGAGATCCCAGCATGGTGCACGAGAACTGCTATGACATTCCTCCCAGATCTGAGATAGCCCGTAACATCATATACGTCGTAGCTCTTCCTGAAGGGCCAGCTCCTGGCGGGTCCTTCCCCTATCCTTCGACCATTAATGTACAGGACGTAACTCGTATCAGCGGTTATCCGCAATAAGCCCTTCTCTACGGAGTCAGGTATATCGAAGGACTTACGGAAGTAGAGGTAATAGTTGTAAGGCCTCTCCTCACCCTTTATCCATATCCATTTCGCAATCCAATCTCCGGCCATAATACTCCCAGACATCATCTTTATGCCTGAGGCGCATTAAACCTTACAATCATTACCTTAGAGTTAAGCTAAGGCAAAGCGGGATTCGGAAGTGTTAGGTTAATGGAGTCCGTAAGGTCGCCAAAATGAAGTAATACTCTCGTTATTAAGCAAGACTTATCTACCTAAATTTGACCTATGTATTTAGGTATAACTAATGGTACATCAATTGGTCATAATATCCAAAGTTGGAAGAAAGGGCGTAGTAGTCCTTCCTAAGGCCATTCGTGAGCTCACTGGTATCCACGAAAGATCGTTAGTCATCATAGAAGCTGATGGAGATAAAGTAGTTATTAGGCCCCTTCGCGTCGTACGCGCTAAAGCCTCGAAGAAGGCTAGATATGAGTTAGAGAAGTCCTTACGTGAGGATTATGTACTTGAGGAAGAAAAGGCTGAGAGGCTTGCAAGGCGGGGATAAAGGGGCCTACGTAGTCGACACGGGCGTGTTGATAGAATACCTGGACGAATCCTCTCCCCTCGCAAGGAAGGTAGAGGCGTTATTTGAGGATGCGATAAAAGGAGAAGTCGTGCTTCATACGGTATCATCCGTCATAGCTGAGCTCCTCTACGTAGCCTATCGCTTTTACGCGATGATGAAGATACCGGAACCCAATAGACGCGCATACGAGTACCTCGCATGGCTCCAACACTATGTAGGATTAAGAGTCATTAGCCTCGATGATCGATTAGCCCTAGAAGTCGGCGAATTGAAGAAAGCGCTTAGAATAGCGCTTACGGACTGTGCGGTCATAGCTTGTGCTCGTAGGATAAACGCTACACCCTTATTCAGACGTATTGAGAGGGAAATGGAGCCTGTATTAGCTGAACTAAAGAGGCTCGGTGTGGCCTTCTTAGAGCATATTAATCCTCTCTGAAAGATCCCCTCCTTTAACTTCGGTTTTACTTCGATGAAAGTTCCTATGATCTCGCGAACCACCTTTTAGCTCTGATGATATATGAGCTTGAGATGCGGGAAGAAGTTCTAGAGTTCTTATGCTGCCCCATATGCAAGGAAGACCTCGAATTACATAAAGTCCTCAAAACTAGGGAGCATGAGATAGCCTCTGGCTTCCTCGCCTGCAGTAAATGCGGGCGCCTTTACGAGGTAAAAAACGGTATACCGGACTTACTGCCTCCAGAGTTCATCAAGGGAAGCGATAAGCGCTGGATGATAGCCTACGATAGGTCAGCTAGGAGCTACTATATCCTCATGCATATCATAATGCCAGCCCTCTCCCTCTGGACGGAGGTTCTAGCAAGATCTGAATGGGTGGCTAGGCTAGGACTGAGACGAGGGGATATAGCCCTTGACGTCTCTACAGGAACGGGTAGAAACTTACCTTTCCTCCTTAAGCGTGTGGGTCACAAGGGGTTAGTGTTCGGCATGGACATCTCCAAGGGGATGCTAGCTTATGCGGCTAGGCTTGTAAAAGCTAAAGGGTGGCACAATGTAGAGTTGCAGAGAGCCAATGCAGCTTACCTGCCTTACAGGGACAACATGTTCGATGGAGTTCTTCACGTTGGAGGCATAAACACTTTCGAGGACAAGGCCCGGGCACTAGCCGAGATGGTGAGAGTAGCCAAGCCGAGTGCTAGAGTGGTAATAGTGGACGAGGGGCTTGAACCCGATAAGAGGAAAACACTAATAGGGCGCTTCCTACTTAGGACTAATGCCCTCTATTTCAGCATGCCACCTGAAAAGCCATTGCGAGAGCAAGTTGAGGACTTAAAAGTCGAGTGGGGTGTGGTGCCTTGTTGGGCCATGCCTATGTGGCCCTTCTACGTAATGGAGGCCCGTAAACCTCTTCGTGAGGCATCAGGCTTCCAACATAGACCTCAATAACGTGTAATCATTGATGTAAGCCCTTCATGTGATGGATGTTACCCTCCTGACCTCGTCTAGAATTTCATCTTTGTTGTTAGTATTATTTGACCGTGATATGAACGATAATTTTATTTTTAGATGAGTGAAAAACTATCTAGTATCGATAAAATAGGTGCCTTAAAGTGAAGCATAAGCTTGAGTCCGAACCCCTCCTACCCTCCCTCATATTACGCTTATCCAGGCGTATTGACGAATTACATGAGGAGGTGGAGCTCTTACGCATTGAGCTGAACGTCTTTCGTAGCGAAGTGGAAGAATTGCGTAAGGAACTTAAATCCCTCTCCGAGCTCACCTCTAAATTGCTCTTAGAGCGGAGAAAGCGCGGCCTGTTAAGGTTCCTGTCTAGTAAGAACTAGACGACATCTACATTAGCGTGAAGCACATAACCCTTATATTTATGGCCTACGTTAGTCAGCAATAGAGGCTATATGTTAGTATTCTCTGAGTTATCTTATGTGCTTCTAAGCCTGATAATCATGTCAGTAGACGGCATACTGATGGTCTACCTCGATGATGCTGGCTTATGGACCTTGGCCTCCATTGTATCACTCTTCGGCACATTCCTCCCCATATACCTAGTACTACCGCTCCTGGCTCCTCACATCTTCTTCGGGTCAAGGTACTTCGTGATACTCTTCGTGCTAGCCTCCTACGGCTTCTTAAAAATGATATTGTGGCTCTTCTGGTTCTGGGCCATCAACGTCGCCGGTTACAAAAGGGAACTGGAAACCCTGAGGCTGAAGGTCGTAAGCGCTAACCTGTTATTGGCCTCCATAGCGGCGATAGTCCTGGCCCCATTCATGTTACCCGACATAACGGCCTTCGGGTTGAGCATAGCTATGGCCCTATTGATGTTCTTGATAGCTAGGGACAGGATCAGGGAGTACTCCTACAGAAAGCAACTGATAGACTCCGTGCTCAGCATATTGGCGGAGCGCAAGGTACTACGGCTCGAGGAGCTCATGAAGGCCCTTAGGATACCCGATTATAAGCTTAGAGACCTGCTCTATGAGCTTTGGTATATGGACAAGGTAGATGTCGTGGAAGCAAGAGGTACTACCTACGTTTACCCCAGATCTTAATCCGCCTACTTTTCAGTACACCTGAGACCTTGCCCCGTCCATTAAGATGTTAACGGGATTTGACGCATATGCGTCAGAAACGGACGGGATTGAGGAGCCTCACGGACGAGTTAGATAACCCATTAAGCGCGCATCAGAAAAGACCAATGCGGTCACAATTCCCCCTGACGTGCATTCATCATCTGCAATCCATACCAACGTGAGAAGGCGATATAAGGTTATCCAACCATATGCAAGGACGAAGGAGGCTATGGGCTCATGCTCTCAGAAGGACGACTGATATCGTTACTCGTCGAGACCATCAGGAAGGCGGCCGTAAGCCTACCACCAGACGTAGAGCGGAGGATACGCGAGGCATACGTCAACGAGGAAAGTGGAAGGGCTAGGGAAATGTTAAGGGCCATACTCGATAACATCAAGTTGGCTAGGGAAAAAGGCGTACCCCTATGCCAGGATACGGGGCTCATCTCCTTTTACGTCAGGGCTGGTACGAAGTCCCCTTTCATTAAGCCACTATGCAGGATATTACGGCGTGCCGTAACGATAGCCACTAAGGAGATCCCCCTTAGACCTAACGCAGTGGATATACTCACTGGGGTTAATAGCGGCGACAACACAGGTTCCTTCATACCCTGGGTATCCTGGGAGCTCATCCCAGATGAGGATCTATTAGAAGTAACGGTCTTCCTCAAGGGCGGAGGAAGCGAAGCTCCTTGCTTCTCAGAGGTACTCTCACCAGCTAAGGGTCTGAGATGGGCCATGAAGTTGGTTGTGAATACCATTGCCCGCCATGGTCCTAATCCATGTCCTCCTCTCATCATAGGCATAGGGCTGGGCGGTACATTCGATATAGCTTGTAACCTAGCCAAGAAAGCCCTTTTAAGGCCCATAGGATCACTAAACCCTAGATCTCCTCTCGCTAAGCTCGAAGAAGCCATGCTGGAGCTGATAAACGAGTTAGGCATAGGCCCTTATGGCGTAGGGGGCCGGACGACTGCGCTTGCCGTACACGTGGAGGCAGCTCATAGACATCCAGCTACGTTCTCCGTAGCTATGTGCGTTAACTGCTGGGCCTTGAGGAGAGCTACTCTAAGCATAGGGCCTGATGGGCATTGGGCCATTCGCCAGTAGGGGGGTGACACGTATAATGAGATTAAACTTACCTGTGGATGAAGGGACGATACGAGGGCTTAGGGTAGGTGACGTAATTTACGTCTCAGGAACCCTGATCACTATGAGGGATGCGGGGCATAAACGGTTAATTGAAATGCTAAGGCGCGGCGTCAGACCGCCTGTGGACTTAAACGGGATGGCTATTTTCCACGCTGGACCTGTTGTCACGAGGGATGGTGACGGGTGGAAGGTCGTGGCGATAGGGCCTACCACCAGCTGGCGCATGGAGCCTTACGAGGCGGACGTCATAGCTAAGACAGGGGTAAGGATAATAATAGGTAAGGGCATGATGGGCTCCAGGACCGCTGAGGCGTGCAAGCGCTATGGAGCGGTGTATGCCATCTACCCCGGAGGAGCCGCTGCTTTAGCCGTCGAGAAGGTCAAGCGCGTTAAAGCCGTCATGTGGTTGGATCTCGGCATACCGGAAGCCTTATGGTTGCTAGAGGTCAAGGACTTCGGCCCCCTCATGATAGCCATAGATTCGACGGGCAGGAACTTCTACGGGGAACGCATGAAGGAGATAGACGAAAAACTAAGAGCCGTTGAAGATACCATTGATAGATTAAGTGTAGTATAGGCCATAGGGCAAGAGCGGGATAGGGAATATCCTCTCACATGCTCTACTTATCCCCTCCGAAGGAGGGACTATAGGGCCCTTAGGCATGAACTTCCTGAAGGCCTCATGGACCTTCTCAGGCACCCCGAAGAAGAGCCATGCCAACTCCTTCTCCCCTCCTACTTTAAGACTCTCATCTCCTATCCTCAGGACATATTCTCCATCCCTTTCCATCCATACGTCCTCCTCAATACGCTCACTGAGATAAGGCTTTAGCTTCCTCATGGTCTCATCGATGTTCAATAGGCGTACCGTACCAGCTATACGGGTCGTGCGAGTGGGAATCAATAGCCCACATCGCCTGAACGCTCTCAACATCTCGACATCCCACGCGGGGATCTTAAGGTCAATGGCTGAGAGGCCATGAGCTTCCGTTATGGACTTAAGCGCGTATAACACGCTCCTCCTCTCACCGGCGTATTCTACGACCTGTGCCTCAGTACCTTCCTGGACCTTATGGACGACCACATATCCCACGACCTCTCCCTCATCATATATCAGAAACGATAACCTAACGTTCGCCCTTCCCCTAGAGCGCCAAGCCGATCCCCTAAGAAGGGCCTTGAAGTGAGCGAAGGGCCTGATGTACCTAACCCCCTCCCTCTGATATACCCTCACGAAGTCGAGTACGCGCATGCCTTTATCCATGACAAGTTTCACTTTCCCCTCATCTACATGAACGCCCCTTAGCTCATCACGCTTGAGCGTGACATCATAACTTAAGCCAGCGATAGCGCATCCAGCCCTATCGTATAGGCTCCTAATCCCAGAGACCATGACTATGTTTACGCCATCTCTAGTCATCTTCTTAAGCGCATCCTCCATGAGTTTAGTAGCCAATCCCCTCATCCTGTAATCCGGATGCGTGCAGACGGAACCTATCATCCCTATCTTAAGCCTACAACCGTATATCAAGGCCTCGCATTCGAATATCCCCACATGAGAGACCACCCTATCCCCATGCTTTATTATACGCAGATTTTCCACGTTCCCTTCATTGAAGAGGAGCGTGAACTCTTCACCCATAGTAGGCGGCAATCCCCTGCTAGTACGGAACACCAGGTTCACTAGATCAAGTACCTCATCTAACTCTCCTACACGGGCTCCTCTAGGCCCCTCGTACTCCACATCTCCCACCTCACATGAAGCTTAGGGTTCTAGGCTATTTATAAGGAGCTTCTAACTTACCTCCATAGGCGGGGACATTCAGGCCTCTCCCGCTTTCTAACCGAAAGCCTAAAGCATTACCGGAGCGGTCATAGAAAGGGGATACGTGTTGTTATTGGGCTTCCTGACAGGAGGACAGCTCGGTAATTTAAAGGAAACACTCGAATGGGCTAAGGAAAAGGGATTCCAGTCGATTTCGATCACACTACCCATAGGTTCCGAATTCCTCAACCTGAATTCTGTGATCTCAAATCCCCGAAGCGTGAGGGATCTAGTGGACGAATACGGCGTCGTGATCTCAGCCCTCGGTTTTTACGGGAACCCCATACACCCCGATGAAGCCACCAGGAAGCGCCACAAGGAGCACTTCTTGAAGGTCCTAGAAGCTTCGTATAGGCTAGAGCTCCCTGTGATGACCGGATGGGTGGGCAAGTACCCAGGCTCCATAGAGGATAACATCAGGGAGGTGAAGAAGGTGTGGCCTGACATACTGAAGAAGGCCGAGGACTATGACATCAGAATAGCGATAGAGAATTGCCCAGGTAACATAATGTACCGACCCGATATATGGCAACGGGTATTCGACGAACTCGGTTCGGAGCATATAGGCTTAGAATTCGATCCAAGCCACCTGATATGCCAGCTAATCGATGCAAATGCCGTGGCGGACGAGTTCGGCGATAGGATATATCACGTACATGCGAAGGATGCCGAGATCAACTGGGAGAGGATAAGCCGATTGGGCATAACCAGCGAGCGCTGGTGTCCACACAGGCTACCCGGTTTCGGCGAACTGGACTGGGCCAAGTTCTTCACCATACTAAGGAAGCATAACTACGATTACGCCATAAGCATAGAACACGAGGACCCCTACTTCAAGGACTACAGAGAAGGGCTGCTATTGGCAAAGAAGTTCTTAGAGATATTCTTCCCTTAAACTCTTGAAGACTAGAGACATCGCGATGAGTCCCTTAATCGATCTTTTTTACTCAATTAACGCTCTTAAGCAAGGATCTGACGGGGCTCATAGTACTCATCCTAATCCATATCTCCCGCTCAATGCCCCTCATCCGCCTTGATTACCTCATTAAATCCCTAGCTCCCTAAGACCTCTCTGCCGACTATGAGCAGGACACAGTTCTTCTCAGCCAAGTCCCTTAAAACCTGAGCGATACCCTCCTTGACGTTCGCTACCGCTAAAACCTTAAACTTAACACTCCTCTTAAACATCCCCTCTATTATCTTACTCCTCTCCAATAACTTCTCCAACTCGCTCTTGGCCTCGTCGACAGTACCTAAATATGTCGTAACCTCGCCGACGAGCAGTGGATCCTCGCAGAAGACGTTGACCTCTAGATATCCGCCCTCATACCTGAACTTAACGTCGACTTCTATCTTCGGCTCCGGGTATCCCATATCCATTAGATATCTCTTCAGAAACGATGCAGTATAATGATCTAGGGTCATCCCAACAGCCCTACCCAATTGCTCGAAGTTATATCTCAAACCCCTAACCTCCCTCCAGAGCCTTCCCTGCTCCTTCCTTAACTCCCTAACCTCCTCCCACAGCCTCCTCTGGCTCTCGCTTAACTCCCTGACCTCCTCCCACAACTTACCAACCTCCTTCCAAAGCCTTTCCTGACCTCTTCTCAGCTCCCTAACCTCTTCCCATAGCTTCTCCTGCCCCTTCCTTAATTCCCTGACCTCCTCCCAAAGCTTCCTTTGACTTTCACTCAGTCCTCTGACTTCCTTCCAAAGCCTCTCTTGTCCCCTTCCTAGCTCCTTAATCTCCTCCCACAGCCTCTCTATGTTCTCCCAGATCCTCTTCTGGCCCTCCTCGAGCTTCGCG
Source organism: Thermoprotei archaeon (assembly GCA_021162845.1). Classification (GTDB taxonomy): domain Archaea; phylum Thermoproteota; class Thermoprotei; order QMSL01; family B3-G16; genus JAGGXX01. The sequence continues at coordinate 32,586 of JAGGXX010000042.1, forward strand.
ATCCTCTCTACCACCAAATCCAGCTTCCTCATGATCTCAGAGAGCCCCAAGTACCCTGCGACAGCATACCTGAACTCCTTGTCCTTCTCCAGTAACTCCAGGAACTCCCTCTTCAGCTCAGCGCTCAAAGTTCCACCGATTAAGTGAACCACATCCCAAGATATAAGTCCTATCAGGGCCATGACGCCAAGGGTGCTGCCCGCTGGGATTCCCTACCCATAGGGCGTAGAGGTTAAAGGTACTGAAGAAACGCTAGTCGTACCTAAGAGACCTTGCGAGGAAGGCATAACAGGTCGTTACAATATATATTTTGACATGCTGGAGCTATTAGGCAAGATAAACAAAGTGGACTATGATGAAAGGAGGGTAGTTAAACGTTTAAGGACTTAATAGACCCATTGTCCCACGCAACATCATTAGCATGCGACCTGACGCTCCTCACGAGAGATCACGACCTAAATAACGTTCCTCAAGGGGCAGGACCGAGAATTAAGCCGCATAATGGCGGAAGAAGAGCTCATAGGGAAATATGGTATAGAGTGAGATAACTCATCTACCCCTGAGGCTATACGCGCCCACACTGGCGTAGCTTCTCCAGGAACCTGCTCCTAAGGCTGGTCCTCTGGGTGAGCTGAGGGTCAGGCCTATCCCCCAACATCCTCCTAATCCATGCCTCAAGCTGCCTCTCCAGACTCTTAGCCACATCAACCTCTGAGGCCGCTAGATTAGTGGTCTCGTAAGGATCCCGCTCCAGATCATAAAGCTCCAACCAGCCCACAGGCCTGCCATAGAGATCCCTCTCCTTCACGGTCTTAATGAGCTTCCACCTCCTCGTCCTTATAGCCCTCTTGCACATCCACGTGTTCTCGAAGAGGTATACCTCCCTATATCCCTCGCGCCCACCGTACAGCACCTCCATCAAATCCATCCCATCCATCCACTCATGCCCAAGGCCGAGAAGGCCCAAAATGGTCGGCGCCACATCCATATGCTGGACGAATGCATCGACGACCTCCCCATGGGGCAGGATGCCAGGACAGCTCATTATCAGGGGCACCCTCACATTAGGATCATAGAGGCCGTGATGATCGAAGTAGATATCATGCTCCGTCATCAACTCACCATGATCCGACGTGAGCACGACCAAAGTCTCCTCTACGAGCCCCAGCTCATCCAGGACCTCAAGCAGCTCACCTACCTTCGAATCCACATAGGCTATCTCCCCATCATACTGAGCGACCACGTACTCCACATCCGTTATACCCCTAAGCCACCTCTCGAAGAGGAACCATATGGGCGATATCTCCCGCACCTTCCTCATAGTCGGATTACGCGGATCCCTCTCATCGCCTTTATAGAACATGCGGTCATAAGGACTAGGGGGCACGTAAGGCGTATGGGGATCCCAGTAGTGGACGAACATGAAGAACCTCTCATCCCCCCGCCTCCTAGAAGCCCACCCCCTAAGCCACTCAACGGCCCTGGAGTTAACCCTATCGGCCGTCACCTTCCTCCCGCCCGAAGGAGCCTCCTCATACCCCGGATCCAGATAGTAATCATACCCCCTCTCGAACCACCTATGAAGGTTATCCACCGCCACCGTCACGTAGCCATGCTTCTTCAAGACCTGCGAAAGCAAGGGCACATCCTCACTCAAAACCACGTCCCCAGCGTGCGACACTATGCCATGCCTAAGCGGGTGAACCCCCGTGAACAGGGTAGTCCAGCCGGGATCCGTGGGTATCGCCGGGGCGAAGGCATTAGCGAAGAGCACGCCCCTACTAGCCAGCCTATCTATATTCGGGCTAGTCCTCCTCACATAACCATAGCAGCCAAGGTGATCTGCACGCAACGTATCAATACCTATGAATAAGACGTTAAGTCTGCTCTCCATGAGATATCCCCTGAAGCAACCTATTACCTGGGCTATTCCCAAAGTGTTGATACTTTAAGTGATTTCTAATTATTTCTAAATACTCTTTAGTGCTATTAGGTAAGCAGATGCCGTGTGCCTGTCTAATCCATATCTCATCATTATGTCATCATGTTCTCTTGAATGAGTTGTACCTTTTGGATTTACATAGTTTACATGTAATCCGTAGATGAGTGCTTTCATGGTTATCATTTCTATGATTCTATTTCTGAAGATTGTTACTCTCCAGTTGTAGTTTCTATGCAACCGTTTACCATTCCTTACCCATACTAGTCTTAGTCTACCTATGACTTCTGGGTTTTCAAGAACTATAGTTGATACCCCATGATGGTAAGCATATTTTAGTAGTTCATGTACTTTCATTCCTATTACACTCCATGCTTTTCTCCTTGGGTAACCTCTCGTTGTCACCTCTTGGAACCAAAAGGTCTTAACATCCCTTAGCTTACCTTCTTCATCAATTACTGCTAGGTTGATTCTGTCGGAATTAACATCAATACCACCAACAAGATTGCCTTTAGGTTCATTATATCTCTTCACGTACTTTAGATAGAAGTCATAGGATATTGAGATGTGTATCTCTCCTCTAACGTATAACTTACCCTTTCTAACTCCATAATCTCTAATGATGAGCTTTGGCATATACTTCTCCCTTAACTCAACGATTTTCCTGAGAAACCCTGCCTGACCTTTGTTCGGCTTTGCCCTCACCAATATCCTGTCTTTTGAGCCGTCATAGTCATAGGTTGTTACTAATGCCGAGCCATCCTCGTAGACTCTTATGACATTCCCGTTTACCTCTCTCTCATAGTGTTGGAGAAGCATCCAATCGGATAGCTCTACATTATCATAATCTATACCAAGGCTTCTAGCCGACTCCCATATACCATAGATTAGATAAACTACACCATAGGAGTATCTCTTATTAGGTATAAGTTCGTAAGCATAGTTCTTGAACATCTTTATCCAAGCAATCTTAGACGGTATAAGAACATCTCTTACTTGTTTAGACTTATTGAGCACTTCATGACATGCTATTTTAAATAACCAAGCTGTTGAGAGTACCTTCTTCGCATTCTCTCCACTAGCGTTAAACAAAAGCTTGACCGTGTATAGTGGTTGTACTTGCAAGGCTATAGCCTCAGAAATGCTTATAAGCTTCAGAGTCTTATAAGCTTAATTAGTGACCTCGGGGTTCCGAGAACCGCAGGGCTATGAACTCCTAGGTGACTAGGGGTGAGCCACTACGGTGAGGGGCTTCGAGCGGGAGCGTGATGAACCACTTATCGTGATTAAAAGTAACTAAAAATAACAAGAAGTCACGGTAAGTGGGGAACGCTTCGTTAATAACCCTTATATGCTCATTTCACCTAGATCACTAATGTGATTTAGATGACCTTAGTGATCAGAAAGATTGATGAGAGGCTCCTAAGGGAATTTAAGGCTGAGGCCATTAGAAGAGGACTTACTCTATCCCAGGCATTCGAGGAAGCGGCAAGCATGTGGCTTAAGGGCAGCGCATTGGAGACGGACGTAGATGCGAACAATAGGGCATATCTTAGAATGAAGAATGAGCTTGACAAGTTCAAGGGTAAATACGTAGTGTTCGCTAACGGCGCATTTGTAGGCGCATTTGCTACCATTCAAGATGTAGGCAAGGCCATAAAGTCACTTAGGCCAAGGCCCAGACACGCGATAGTACTTAGGGTGGGATACGATGTAAGGGTCAGGAGGAGCTTGGAATGGTGGGGAGGATCTATAGAGCTGGAACGTGCTTAACGTACGGAAAAGGCATCCTATCGGACTACCCACTGCTCAGGGTAAGGCTTTATAACGTGCTAGGGATGGAGTTCCCAGAGGAGATTGAGGTCCCAGTGGATACAGGCTTTGAAGGATCGCTCATGTTGGAAGCTAAAGACTATAAGTTCTTCATGATAGGCGAGCTTCCGAGAGATTACTGGAGGACCTACTCCACGTTAGCGGGCCCTATAACAATGAGGGTCGCCAGGGCTATAGCGGTTATAGGCGATATAAAGCTCGAGATATATGTTGAAACGCCTTATTTCGGACATGGCAAGAGATTGCTCGGCAGGGAGGTCATAAACAAGTTAATCCTAATACTAGACGGCCTAGGCAAGCGATGCTGTACCGCTCAAAGATCGCCTAATCTCAAGG
>JAGGXX010000030.1 GCA_021162845.1 Thermoprotei archaeon
ATCACACATCGTTTACGCGCTTAATCCCACGTGAAGGTGGAGAAGTGATGATATATGTTGGTGGGGTTGAGCTTATCGTAAATACAACTGGAAGGATTAAACTTCTGGAAGACCAAATCCTCCTCATAGGAAGTAAGGACATGGAGATGTGCATACGCATAGAAACGCGTTCTTCAGCAGGCAACCCCGTGCTTTTCACGTATACGTGCGACGAATTGCTCACGAGGTACAATGTCAAATACATAGTCCTTCCCGTATGGAGGACGAGGAACGGCGAGATAGATACGCGTGACGAATACAGACACTTATTGAAGGATGACGAAATGGAGGCAGTATTCCTAAACGATAAAATCGCGATATTAGGGGTTAGAGGCCATTAGGGGCCTATAACGGAATATCAGTATCTTGTCGTTCTTAAATACCAAGGAGAAATTAGGGTGCGTCTCAAAACGCTTAAGCGCATCATCATAAGTGGATGGTAGTACCACGTAAACGTCGCCGCATTCCTTATTTAGCCCCTCGATGGTGAATAACTTAAGGCCTTCCTCGACCTTATAGGGCTTAGCGTTGAGAACCCTCAGGGATATAGTCACATTTAGGAAGTCGCCTCTTGATGCGAGAACCGCATGGATGCGGGTGTGATGCCACTCGGGATCTGGGCCTACTTCCAGCTTCGTCACGTTCCCCGTAAACTCCACGATCGTATCTATACCGCTTATTCTAAGGTTCACGCTATTCCTTCCGATATTATAATCCTCGATACGCGCATCCCAATATAGCCAAAGGGAGAAGTTAAAGAAGAGTATCTCGCCGTTCTTGGGCAGGACCATATAGTGTAGTTCCGCATACGGTTCGCCCTTCCTCAGCCACATGGTCTTATTTATCATCAGCCAGCTGGTCTCATAGGCTAGCTTGATGTAAGCGGTGTCACCCCTCACGCCGCTCTGATGGGATAATAAGGTAGCGCGGAAGGGCGATTCGCACAATATCGAGCCATAGCTCCTGAATATGACCCTAGAATAGGAGTCATCCACGTATAGGAGGCCCCTGAAATCATCGCCTACCGAAACCATGAAGAGCGGGGCTGGCGATATGCGACATGGATCTAGGCCGACTAGTTTTATATAATCGTTCCTTAGCTCGTAGTCATACTTCAGCATCGTCTTATACATCTCCAGCCTCCATAGCTCTCCCTTCATGAAGGCGTATTGGGGCTCTATGCCTAACACGACCCTCCTATGAGCGTACCCCTCTATCCACCTCCCCATTTCTATATCCGCGAAGAAGAGGGCCCTCTCTGAGGTATTGGCCTTTACCCACTCCAGCGCCTCCAGCCGTTCAGTATCACCATAGGTTCTAAAGGAGCCAAAGGCCCTATAGTAAGCCACCGCTGCATAAAACGTATCGGTCCCCGTCCTGACGAATTGGAACGCCAGCACGCCCACGAGGGCTATGCAGAGTACATGTACTCCACGTATATCGAGCGTAAATGCCTTACCGCGCCATCGCTCGAACCATGGAAGGGGCACCGATGAAGCGAGCATGGTCAAGGGCATAACGGAGAATATGGCGAAGCGAATTGAATCCAGATATATGCCGAGGACGTGTAGCTGAGTGAAGAGGAAAGGCAGGATGAACCATGACACCAGCAAGGAGAGCTCAGGGAACCTACGCCTTGAGATCAGGCCGTAGGCGCCTATAGTAGAGGAGATCGCTAATAATGTTATGAGCAATGGCTCCTTGAATATCCACATGAGCTTAGGAGTGAGCCTGAATAGGGGGACTGCCAACACCCTCGCATATGGGTTCTTAACCACGTATTGGAACTCACCGGCCGCCAACCTCAGCAGGAAGAACGCAGCTACGTCGGCCAGATAGACCTTAAGCACGTGCTTATGGTTCCTGATCCTGAACGAGGAGATCAGCAGAAGCCATGCCGAGGAAACGGACAGGAACACAAGGGAGGTTAAATGATGCTCCGATATCGTCAGCACGTTAAGCAGGATGGCCAAGCATAGATCAAGCTTGGAAACACGCGGGATGTGAACCAACCTGACCAGAGCCCAGAAGGAAAGTGGAAGGAGCACGAAGCCGAATAAGTTGGGATAGCCACCCCAGGCGAGCATCTCATAATATATAGGGACATAGGCCGTAAGCACAGCAGCTATTATGCCAGCGAAGGGATTTCCGGTAAGCTCCCATGCGAGCAGACAACAAGCGATGGGACGCAGGAAGAAAGAGAGGAGGAGCATGAGCTTTAAGGCTAGCAGCTCCTCACCTAAGATGTTAATTACGAGTGCTAAGAGGGCGAAGAAAAGAGGAGGGTATTGGAACAACGTCTCCTCCCACATGGGATATGTGATCCCACGCAACGCGTTAGCGTGCTTTAACCAGTTCCCGGGGTCATTTCCAGGAGGGAATACATATTTGCTTAGCTCATCCCATATGAGCCTAGTCACGTGAATTGATGGTATTAGGGCTAAGAAGAGCACGAGCAAGGTAATCGCCAACTTACCAAGCTTCATCGTCGGCACCTCAGCTTAACCTGATACGCAATACGACAAAATCAGCGTTACGGTGAACGACCCTACACGCGGGATTATCGCGTAGGTGTTTAAGCGCCCGGAAGGTGCGCTTATTCAACACTAGGAATACCTCATTCCCACCCACGTAATCGCGGAGATCCTTAAAGCAGAAGGCCCATAGGAAATCCGATGGCGATGACCTCTTGGCATCCAGGAAACGCACCCTCACACCGACCAGCTCCCCCTCAGTAGCGTTGATCTCCATGAACACCCTCAACTGCCACCAGAGGGGATCCCTTTCTAACTCAATGTGAGAGACAGCGCCGATAGGGTATACCTTAAACGAGCCTTCATCTAGCATCGCGTATACGGTGCCGTTTGGATAAATCCGCTTCCCACCTAAGCGCCTCTCCCATAATATCCAGAGCCAAAGCCTAAATGACCTAATTTCTACGTCCTTCTTAGCCGCCGTGGCCTTATACAGGATCAACACCTCAGACTTATGCTTACTAATTATAACAGTCTTGTTAATTATCAGCCCCGGGGTCCTGAAAGAGTGCCATATACATGCATGCGTCGAATTGAGCCTAACGACACCACCATCGAGGTGCCTCCCCCCATAAGGTGATTCCACCCACCTCTTACCGGCGTGATCAAGTACGAAACGAGCATAGGAATCGTCCACGTAGAACAAATCGACGTAGCCATAGCCACGCGCTATCGAGAAGAACTGCGCGCGTCCTATGCTATAAGGCTCGAAATCCGTAACCCTAATGAAAGCATTCCTCAACTCGCCATAAGCCGTCAACAGCGAGGACACCGCTGGAGATGAGGGGAGCTCGAGGCCTGGCAGCTCAGGCACCGATTCAAGAGGCATCATAACGCGCCTTCCACCCATGACGTAGAGCCATAGGCCCGGCTCAGCCTCAGAGAGGACAGTGGCATTAGGGGGCACGTTATTACAGATCCAGCGCAACAGATCGAGCACCGAGGACAAAGACCTGCCCATCGAACTAGTGATCAATCCCTGAGCAAAGTACACGTGGACTATAAGGCCTTGAACTATAACGGCCGATATGAGGATAGCTGAGGCCAACTTAAGGGGATCTATCCCGACCTCTACATCCCAGGCATCGCGCTCATCCTTGGAGGGTGAGACGAGTATCCTAACGAAGGAGCCAAATGAACGAAGAACGTAAACCGAAAGCATAAGCGAAGCCGAGGAAGGCAGAACCAGCAAAGGCCAAAGATACAGCCCATAGAGCTTAAACGACAGGGCCATGATGAGCAGAGGAGATGAAACGATGGAGATGAACAATACCAAACGAGGCCAGGACCTCCACTTATAGAGGACGAACATCACGGGGAAGGAGGCCAATAGGAGAGCCCAGATATAAGCGCCGGAGATCCCACTAAGTGGAACAGAGGACATCAGGCGCAGGTAATGAGGCGGCAGGAGCAACGAAAGGGGAAGCGATAATGAAACAGGCAATAACGAGAGGACGGGCCTACGCTTGAGGAAGTCGCATAGGGAGAGCGAGAGGAGCGAGACGAACGAAACGAGGCCCACGGAGTAATCGAGACATAAGCTTATCACTGAGAACAGGACGGAAAGGGACAGGGCGACCAGGCGATGGGCCTTCAGCCTTAAGGCGGAAAGGGATAGGAACATGAACGCCATTGAGAAGATAGCGTGATACATACCGCCCTTCACCAAGGCCGCCATAAACGGATTAGCCAAGATCAGAAGGGAAGCCGGCAAGGCCTCCCCCACATCCCTAAAGTACCCTAGGTAAAGGAGGGCGGCCGATAGGGGCAGGAGGATTAAGGAGGTCATGGCGAGCAACGGGTAAGCGGATATGGGAGGGAAGCCCCATAGACCCGACCTGAGGAGAAGGGGGAACAGCGGGGGAACAAGCGCAGGGGTATCAGGCATGTAGAGAAGAGGAGCGAGCTCGCCAGAAGGAAGGTGATCCGGCCTCACGATGAACATGGAGTAAAGGAAGGAAACGCACGCCGAAACGCACATAACGCAGAGCACTGTGGCCAAGCGCCCCAGACGCATAACGCATCACCATCAGATAAGCGGACATGAAATAAATACTTAGATCCCATATCAACAAAGCGATGCCCATAGTTATAAAAGGCAGGATAAGGAGACGAGACGCCCTTTTCTACGTAGCATCAGGACTCGTGCTGATCGCCCTAGCACTCCTCATAGTAGCCACGAGCCAGATCTATCTGGGGTTAAATGATCTCGCAGACCAACTAGGCATTTACGCCTACCTATGCCTCACCGCAGGAGTTATCATAAACCTACTAGACTTATTCGTCCGCGAAAGAAGATCAACAAAGGAAAGAGGGGGAGAGCCTACACAGCGCATGAAGACCGGTGATTAAGCATTGACCCCCTTCACCCCGGCACGACGAAGACGTATATCTTCTCAGGTCCGAATACGCTCACGTAGATCAAGTTAAACCTCTCGCGCGCGTCTGAGGATGCTAGGAGATAGATGCGCTTATAGCCAAGAGATAGGGCTAATTCAACGGCGTCCTCAACGTGCAGTAAATCAGGCCTAGACCGGTAAAGGGGACCGAACGTGATCACGGGAACCTCAGAGAGAAAGCGCGCCCAACCGTGATGAAAGGAATCGACGAGAAGCACAGAGCCATCACATGCATGCTCATTAAGCCAATGGACACAGTCCTCCGTAGCCCGAAAACCCTCGATCGAAAGCGATGATGAGAGCATATCCGGAGGTATTATGGAGTATCCGTTCTTAAAGGCGTAAACGCGCAGACCAAGAACCCCCAGGAAATCCAGCGAGAGGAAGAGCAGGGAAGACAACATGGCTAACGAACACGCCCTAACGTGAACATTGCCGCTACCTAAAGCACGAGTAAGGCCCTTAGCCGCATATGCCGACAAAGGATAGACCGATAGAAGCATCCAACGCCACGAAAGGGAGGGAGCCAAGAAAGGGAAGACAACCCTGAAGAAAGCGCAAAAAAAGCAAAAGGAAAGCCAAGAAGTCAGGAGAAGAGAGGCGCGGAATCCCAGAAGGGCTAGGGGGAGGAGGGGCCAGAAGAGAAGAAGAAAAGGGGCGAATGTCCTCTCAACGAGGACGAACCACCAGACATCACCATAAGCATAGTAGTACTCATCATGATAATAGTCAGTTAGCGCTAATGAAAGCATACCACGCACATCCCATCCATACCAAGAAAGGAGGAGGAAGAGGCCCACGAAAAGAGAGGAAAGATAGAGGACTAAAGCCAACTTCGAACTCGACCTGAATCTAGCTAAAAGGCTGAGAAACACCAGTAAGGATAGAATGGAGAAGACGAGCTCATGGGATAACGCGCAGAGGACATAGAAAAGGCAGAAAAGAGGCCACCTCATGCGGTCCTCCTTAAGGCGAAGCGATATAAGAGCAGAGAACATGAAGATGGTCGAGAGGACCTGCTTATGCATATCCCACGAGACCCTGAGATGCGGCGGCGATAAGGCGAGGATCAATACAGCTACGAGGGATTCCCCCTCACTAAAGCCCTCACACGACCTAAGGAATAGATGGAAACAGAGGCCCACAAGCCCATACATGAGAGGAGGAATGATCTTCATTAGCAAGACCATATCCGCGCCAGTCAGATAAAGCCAGCCGAGGAGGCGGTACATGAGCGAGACGTACTCCACGCCAGATGTGGCCCTAAGGCGCACCGCGAAGGGATGCATAGCGTAGAAGCGGGCCTTCATCAAGTAAAGAGG
>JAGGXX010000003.1 GCA_021162845.1 Thermoprotei archaeon
TCATATGGATCGAACTTCTGTTTCGCGTATTGCTTCGGCACGAAGAGGAAGATAGCCCCTAGCTTTATGGAATCTAGGAGGTCATCAATATCCTTGAGGAAAATCACGTTTCTCCCTTTCTTAAGGGCTAACTTGCTCACCTCAGGTACGCCTTCTTGGGCAGCTGCGCCTATGGCCCTAGATACGACAAAGTCATTTATATTGAAGCCATAGACCATCTTAGCAGCCTCAATGAGGCGGGTCACGGAGTAAACATTATGTATCACCACTAACAAGCGACCCATTAAACACCCCCTTGCTTTATCCGTGTTCGAGCAGATATTTCTTCACTTCCCTAGCTATCGCCCTCGCTAGGGGTACGGGGACTGCTTCGCCGACTTCATTAAATTGTACGTTTCTCCCGCCATGAAAGACATGGTTATCGGGGAATCCCATTAATCTAGCGTGCTCTCTCACCGTAAGGAGTCTATCGACGAAGGGATGAATGAAACGAGATGAGCCCATCACCGTAGGCGCTAGCTTGTATGGATGAAGCCTCACGAGGTTCGTGTAAACACGTCCTCCTGCCCCAGAATAGAAGACCAGCGATTGCCCCCATTTCAGGCGCTTGATCCTCCTCAATTTCCTGGGAGATAGCGGCACGTAATCATGGTTAGGTACATCGTGGATTGAGGTGGGATCCGGTAAGTCGCCTATGGCATCGATCACTGAAACGCGCTTGCCCAGCCTTGGGGGTTTCAATTTTATGTTGGAGATGAACACGCGTACCCTTCTTGACGGTGTGCCATAGTCCTCAGCGCGTAATACGTTAAAGAATATTCGTTCGTAGCCAGCTCTTCGAAATTCCCTTGACAAAGCTGATCTAAGCTCACCTTCCATTATATGAGGTACGTTCTCCATGACGAAGACCTTGGGCTTTAGATCCATCACGAATCTGACGAAGTGGAGGACAAGCCTACCTATAGGATCTTTGTATAACCTATCTAGAGGTCTTTCCCGGCGCTTGGGGTTCGCCCGAGTAAAAGGCTCACATGGAGGACCACCTATGATTACGTCCGGCTCCTCGCCCAGCAGGTTTAGGAAGTCCAGTGTATGCACTACCTTTATATCCTCGATAAGGGTGCTCGCCTCTGGGAAGTTCAACTTATAAGCTCGGGCGATGGGCTCGAAGTTCTCAATAGCGCCTAGGATGCGGAAGCCCTCATCTTTGAATCCACGCGAGAAGCCTCCTGCGCCAGCGAAGAGGTCGACTACCGTGAATGACATGCAGATAACGCCCTCTCAAGCTTGGAGATTTCCTCCTCTAATCGCCGTATTACCTCCGTGTTATCCACCTGTTCTAGCTCCCCGCCACAGTAGGGACACCTAAAGGAGTTCTCGAGCGCCTCATCGAAGGATATCTTAGGGCATGAGCCCTTCTTACACCTGAAGAAGACGGTACTTCTTTCATGTTCCAGCCTTTGCCTCAGCACGTTTAGGGCTAGCTTAATCCTCCGTTCGATCAAGCTCTTAATCCCGACCTCGTTTATGCTCCATAGATAGGTGTACCAGCGCGTTGTCGGATCGTAAAGCTTCTTATAGCTGACCACTTGATTCGCGTGTAATTGATAAAGCGCTTTTCTGACGCTGTTCACCCTCATGCCGATCTCTCGGGCTATTTCCTCATCTCGTACGTTCTTGCCTCTCCTTAAGAGAACCTCGAATACCTTTGCCGTATCCTCACCGAAGATACGCTCTATGAGCGCGAGTACCCTTTCATCCTTACTCAATGACATCCTACGTGCCCTACCCTATCCTAATGACCTTCTTTCCAGCTCTACATGGTATTATTCTCACTTTGGCATTTTTAAATTCCCTGAGGAGCTCTTTTCCGCCGAAGTATCTGTCCAGGAACACCGCAAGGGCGGCACATTCGCTATGGGGCTGATTGCCTATGGCCACATTGAAATCCGCTAAACGATACATCTCCGGAGGCACCTTCTCGGCCCCCACAACTACCAATATATCCCCCTCGGCTTTCTTGATCCTATCGAGAACATCGCTTCCTTCGATGTTTTCTCCATACATAGTGAGGTGGACTATTTTGCCTCCTTTCTTCTTCCATTCGTGGATTACTTGGCGCCATGATTTGCCCATTTCCACGAAGAAATCCCCACCCCATCGCCTCACTACGTCATCTATCTTCTCCTTAAGCCTTTGATCGATTACATCGGAAAATATTATGCCGTCGGCACCAAAAGCGCGTGCTATGAGCGCTACATGCGTGCTGATCCTCTTGTCCCTTTCAGGCCTATGGCCCCATCTAAGCACCACGATTTTCCTGTTCATATAGACATCGCGGCCCTCCACTCACAGCTTAGAGAACCTTGGATTCTCATTAAGGTTTCCTCAGGGCCCTCGATCTCGAGTAATAAACCATCGTCTAGCTCCTTTATGCTCTTTATTTGTACGAACTTAACATCATCCAGTACCTTAAGGTCGTCAAAGGAGGATACCTTCAGGGACATACGCCTGTACTTAGGTAGGTTATCATATATGGCCTTCTTAAGCTCATCAATACCCATGCCAGTTATAGCGGAGATAGGCACGACTACATCGTGGTATTTGGAGACTAAGGCCATCCTCTCACGCAACTCGCTCTCGTCCAGCATATCTACCTTGTTTAATATCGCTATGGTGGGCTTATCGATGACACCAACCTCCTTTAGCGCTTCAGAAGAGGCATTGAGCTTTCTCTCTATTTCAGAAGACGGCTCGCTGGAGTCTATGACGAGGAGCAATAGATCTGCGAGGCGGATCTCCTCTAGCGTGGTATAAAAGGCCTCAATGAGCAACGGAGGGAGTTTATCTATGAAACCTATGGTATCGGACACCATGACCTTTCTTCCATAGATATCTGTCAAGCGCGTAACCGTCGCAAGCGTGGAGAAAGGTGAGGCACTTACGGGCTTGGATTCCTTGGCTAATCTGTTAAATAGTGTTGTCTTACCAGCATTCGTGTAGCCAGTTAGGACCAATGTCGGAAAACCTATTCTATCGCGCATCTTCCTCTGGATTAGCTTACGCTTTCTTATGTTCTCGAGTTCCTTGCGTATCTTTATTATCCTGCGCCTAATGGCCCTATAGTAGACGTCCACTTGGTAGCTACCAGGCCCTCTTAAGAAGCCAGGTAGCTCTCTCATCTTGGCTCTTCTAACCCATTCCCGCACCCTAGGTAATTCGTACTTCAATCTGGCTAGCTCTATCTGTAGCTTAGCCTCTTTAGAGCCTGCGTGTTTTGCGAATATCTCTAAGATGAGCTGGAACCTATCGATCACCTTCACGCCAAGCATTTCCCTCAGGTTCAAAACCTGAAGAGGTTTGAGTTCATTGAAGAATATGACGCTATCAACTCCATGCTCCTTTACATAGTCCCTTAGCTCCTCCGCTTTCCCCCGACCTATATTATAACGCGGATCCTCCTTCCTCCTCTGAAGTATAGTACCCACTACTTCGTAACCAGCTGCATGAGCTAGCGCCTTAAGCTCCTCCAGGTTGGGTTCATCCCCTCCAGGATCCACCCTACCTACTACTACCGCCCTCATTCGCTTCACGTCTCTTACGCTCTCTTCGCTCCCTTATGACCACTATATCCCCTAACGTCAGTTCCGGCCTCACGCTTCTAGTAGTTATAGATGGTTCCTCCTCATATCCTTTAGGTACTAATAGCTTTATCCTCAATAATCGCTCGAGCCTACGGGCCATGTCAATCGTAGGTACAAGGGATCCCGCCTCTAACCTTCTAATGACGGACTCCTTCTCGCCAAGCTCACGGGCTAATAGCTCCCTAGTAAGGCCTAGCATCTCCCTAGCTTCTTTAATGCGTTCGCTATAGTCCTCCACTATATCGTATTGTGGCTCATAGGAGAGGGGAGTGCGTTTGGGTCTTCTAATAGGACGTGGAGCACGTGCCTGAGGTCTCTTCACTATGAACTCGCTATATTTTCGGGCGCAATCACTGCAAACCAACAGGACAACGCCTTCTATCCTGATCTTAGTCGGTTTCCCGGATATCGTCTTTCCGCAGAGTTCGCATTCCAAGTTTCTTACACCGATAAGAACATTAACTCAGTGCTATATTAAGCGTAATGACAATGCCCCTACTTAATGATGAGAGGTTAGAGATACGTAGGCTTAAGGTTCTGGCAGACTATTTATTCGGCATTGGCGCTGGAGAGGCCCTTTTCTCGGGAGAGGAGGTGCGGATAGAATATTCTAAGGGTACGGGAAGGGTCAGGGCGGTCTACGTCGACGGACGCCGAGTATTCACGTTTAGGCCAAACGATGGCATGATAGCCCTATCCCTTGAAGGCGCCAGGAGGCTTTTAAAGGTCCTGCCTTGGCCCTGTTTAAGGGTCGTCATAAGCGATGATGCAGCAGGATACGTAGCCAGGGGAAGGAGTGTCTTCGCGAAGCACGTCATAGCAGTGGATAAGGGAATTCGCCCGGGCATGGAGGTAATAGTTGTCGATCGCCGGGATAACCTAGTAGCCATCGGAAGGGCCATGCTGAGCGGAGAGGAGATGTTAACCTTTAATAGTGGAGTAGCCGTTAGGGTAAGACAGGGAGTTGCTGATGAGAAGGATGAGCCCTCGAGAGCTACGAAGGCTAACTAGAAGATTAGGATTGAAGATGGAGGAACTTCAAGGCGTAGAGGAAGTAATCATAAAGCTCAGGGATAAGAGGTTATTGATAAGAACCCCTCAAGTGCTACTCATGAATTTAGGTGGACAGGTCATATACCAGATAATAGGTGAAGCAGTAGAAGAGGAGGAGATGGAGGAGGAAGCTGTGGAGATACGCGAAGAAGACCTACAATTAGTCATGGCTCAGACTGGAGCCTCACTAGACGAGGCAAGGGAGGCCTTAAAGGCAACAAAAGGGGATATCGCCGCAGCCATAATCCTAATACAGGAGAGACGAGCGACTAGAACTGGTGAGTAGATATCTTCTCTCTCAGGGGCTTAGGCAATGTAACGCCGCGCTGATCATAGTATCTGCCTCTATAGGGTTTTTCGACGGGATTCATTAGCTTAGCGAAGATGACGTGAGCGAAACGCATTCCGGCTTTTAACTTTACTGGAAACGGACCCCCACGGACCTCTAAGGTCAGTTGTCCTTTGAAGCTCGCATCAATGATAGTTGGAGGCATGACTAAGCCCAAGCGAGCGAAGGTACTCCTTAGCTCAACGAACCCCATTAGGTCAGAAGGCATCTCAAGGTACTCCAAGGTACATACGAGCACGTGTTCGCCTGGGGTTATCACGAACTCCTTACCATGCTCTATGGTGTAATACCTCCTTAGATCATCTTCAGTAGCTTCGCTAAGATCAAGGACTGCATCAAGGCGCCTTAGCCTAGCCATTTCATAGCCTATCCTTAGGTCGACCCCGTTCTCCCTAAGGATCTCCTTGGAGAAGGGCCTTATGACTAGCCTACCTGAAGTGACGTAGTTCCTAAGGTCGAAGTCACTTAATATCATAGGACGCCTCAACCTTACTTGGCCTTATAGTATGATATATCTGTATCTATCCAGGAACTCCGCTTTCTTACCATATGGACTAAAGTCTATGAGCTCATAGTAAAGCCTCAGCTTCCCGTAATGGACGAGCTGAGAGCCGGAGAAAGAGCATATCGGACAGCGGGAATGATAGCCGCCTATGAGCTTAGAACATACCTTACAAAAAGTGAGATCCCTAGAGAAGGTGACTAATCCTATTCTATTCTTCGTTAATTCGCAAAGGAACCTGAAAAGTGCTTCCTCCGAGGGAGGCGGTTCAGCAAGGGATATATTAGCTATATGCCCTCCTCTGGCATAATTTTGAATCAACCCTAGAAACTTTACTAGATCCCTTAGGGGAACCGGAAGATGTGCGTAATCGTTTAGATAATAAGGAGCACGTCTACCCCTAAGGGCCTTTCTTATCTCCGGGTACTTCCGATAATCCATTTCAGCGAACCTCCTATTCTCATCGTCGACAGCTACAATACCCATGCTCAGTACGAGCTCGGGGCCACCTATGTCATACATGAAGTTCGTACTACGCCTCAAGATCCTTATCATGAAGGCCCTAGCATCGCTCATTTCATGAGGAAGGGCATCACTGAACAGCGACACAGCATCTATCAACCCCACGAGGTTTAGCACCATAGCCGAGCGCTCTACCTGGAAGTAAGGGGTGCCTAGTATTTCCCTACTTAGGAGCGGGAGGTGGTTGAACCTAAGTCGCCTAGATATTATCTCCCGCTTTTTACTTAAGGCCACTAAGGAGGACTCTATAGCCGATTCAAGCCTACGCATAATTTCATCCTCGTCCCTTGTAGATGAAGCTATAACCCTAGGGAGGTTCACGCTTACGCTCCCCAGCAATCCTGTTCTAAAGGTAAGGTTCTCCATGCTACGGCATTCCTTAGCATCTAATCTAAGGCCATCGCCGTCGTATATCACGTCCTGACCCTGCCAATCGGCCTTCATGTTTACATACGTGAGGAGACCATAATTCTTAGATACGTTGAGCACTAGGTTTAGCACGTCTTTGAATTCCTCGTTTTGGAGGGCATCGTCGTAGAGCTTAACATATATGAGGGGCTTCAATGGGAGCCCGTTATTGTCACATTCATCTTTTAATGCGATGATGAAGGCTTTGAACGCTATTAATGACTCAACTAAGTAGTCGCGGAATTCTGTACCACGCCATAATTCAGAAGACAGCAGGTGCTTGGAAGCGCCTAAATCCAATGAGAGTACTACATCCGTGTTAGTGCTCATGCATATTTGGCTCAGTACCTCAATGAAAAGCCGGAGCTCCCTCGCTACATCTTCAACTGGAATACCGCGTATGTAGGGGGCTATTAGGAAGTTGAAATGATCTACTACTTGATGTCTCCCCGTCACCGGAGCGTAAGCTAAGAGCATGCGGAGGATGATTCCTAGGGCTTCCTTTAAGGTCGAGGCTTTTTTCCATGGAAGAAAGGGAAGGGACGAGGATACAGTGCCATAATAGCCCATTAGGAATAAGCGCGGATCATGACATATCGTGTCGGGGTATAAGAGCCACTTGCCTAACCCGGGTATGTGAATTAAGCCTGAGAGATATGCATCCGCAACGTATTGCGGGAGCGCCCTCAGGAGAGCATACTCCCTTAGCACGGCTCTACCAGCGATGTATAACGTGTTATTGAAGCCCATATATAGGGGGATATATTCTCCCTCGACTAATTGTCGAGCATCATAGACGGGCATGCCAAGCCTGGTCAACGCATGCCTGTACTCCTCGTAACCTTTCTCCACTAATATGGCATTTATCAGCTCGCGTATGAGGGAAGCCGTTAGATATTTTATGTTAAGCTTAAGTAAGCGCTTTTCGAGCTCTAATGCTATCTCCTCTGCAAGTCTGTGCGGCATGTTCGCCTCGCGGGTTAGGGCTTCTATTATGTGATCCTTACTGAATTCCTCCATGCCCGGGAACGAGGTCCTTACCAGCATCTGGCGTTTCTCCTTTCTGACTAACTCGTTCAGCTTGTCCATTAACTCGACTACGTATTTGCCCACTTCGGTGAGTCTATACTCGCCTGTAACCCTATCAACGGTAATTATCCCCAGACCCGTTAGTTGCTTCAGATGATAGCCGAACCGACCCGTATCCCTTCTTGGATCCATGCCCAGAGTGCGCATGAGCTCGCTAAAGGATAAAGAACCATGCCTATGTAGGCTTCTGAGGATCATTATGCGCATGCTATTGCTCAAGGCCTTGAGTATCTTAGATGTCTTCACGTCATTACGCATGTAACCATCTACTCCCAACAAAGATGCGGCTACTAGTCCCTAATTATTACATAGAGGGATATTTAGAGTTTCAAAAGGGGAGCTAACGGGAATATGAAGTATCTCAGGTATGATGAGCTAGACATAGTGATATTCGTGCATCCAAAAGTATACTCTCCTAGTGAGGACACCTTCCTAATCCTAGAACGCCTTTTGGATGAAATGAAGGATAGACACATTGAACGCGCCTTGGAGATAGGGTGCGGCACTGGCATTCTTTCAATCGTCCTAGCCAAGTTCTCCAAGGAGGTAGTCGCAGTAGATAAGGACCCCTATGCTGTGAGGTGCACCATGCTTAACGCGTACTTAAACGGTGTCAGAACCAAGATGCGCATCATGTTAGGGGATCTTTTCGAACCCCTGGATCCGGAAGAGGAATTCGATGTAATAGTATTTAACGCACCATATCTCCCTCCTTCACCACCTTCAAGCGATGTCTCCGTAGAAGGGGGATTAGGGGTGATAGGAGAGTTCCTTAAAGGAGCAAGAAACCATCTAGGGGATGACGGGGAAATACTCATGACTTGTTCATCAGAGACACCGATGAGCGAGGTGGTGAGAATTCTTAAGGGAGAGGGGTATCATTATCTAGTGCTTAAGAGCGTAAAGGTCTTCATGGAGGAGATCTTTCTCGTTAAAGCCATGTGGAGGAAATAGCTCATGGGAGTGGGAGGAATGGATGTAAGGGTTGTGCTCGTTGAACCGCTTTATGAGATGAACATAGGCTACGTGGCGAGAGGTATGAAGAACTTCGGGCTCAGAGAGTTATACATAGTTAGGCCGCAAACGGAGATAGGAGTTACTGCGCGCATGATGGCCATGCATGCTCAAGATATCCTTGACTCGATGACCGTGGTGGAAACACTGGATAAGGCCCTAGATGGTATTGACTACGTAATAGGGACTACGGGGAAGACTGTGCCTAAGGGCATCAGAGCTGCTATCACCATACACGAATTCTACGACCTTCTTGTTCATAGCGAGATCAAGGGAAAGCTAGCATTATTATTCGGCAGGGAGGATTACGGTCTGACCAACGATGTACTTAGAAGATGCGATGTAGTGGTGACCATACCAGCGAACCCGGAGTATCCGATCCTCAACCTCTCTCATGCCGCCATAATATTCTTCTACGAGCTTTATAACGTCAGACGCCGAAAAGCACGCCTTTTAAAGAGAGCCTCAGGGGAAGCCAAGGAGAGGCTGATGAGGTATTTCGCTGAGCTCTTAGAGGAGATAAACTATCCAGTGCATAAAAGGGAGAAGAGCCTGTTAGTTTTCCGCCGTTTAATTGGGAGATCATTTGCTTCAGAAAGGGAGGTCACAGTGCTCTATGGTGTCTTTAGGCGGACTATAAAGGTTATTAGAGCGAGCAAGCAGGAGCGACTCTAAGGCTAGATGAAGAGTACATTCCATGTGATCGATCATGCCTAGTAAGCTATAAAGTCTATTTGAGAAGCGCGAATATCAAGACGCCTTCTCAAGGCCATAGGTGTACAGAAAGTATTTAATCAACCTATGAAACCCTAATATGAGACCGAGGTGTTCGAAATGCCCTTAAGGCCCGGAAGATGTTATCGTAAGATAAAGGGACCGCCCTATACTAGGCTAGAGTATATAAGTAGCATACCGCCTGTCAACATAGCTAAGTTCGAGGACGGTAATGTTCATGGTGATTTCCCGGTTACGCTTCATTTAGTCGCGCTTGAGGATTCCCAGATAAGGTCTAACGCCCTCGAATCGGCTAGATTGGCCACCATTAGGTATCTGGCTTCAGAGGTGGGGAGTGCCAACTACTTCTTTAAGCTGAGGGTCTATCCTCATCATATACTACGCGAGAATAAGATGATCGCCGGTGCTGGAGCAGATCGTTTACAGGATGGCATGCGGCTGGCATTTGGAACTCCGATAGGAAGAGCCGCTAGGGTCTATAGGGGTACGCAGATAATAACCGTAAAGACGTATCCGCAGTTTATAGAGAAGGCCAAAGAGGCATTGAGAAGGGCATCATATAAGCTACCAATACCATGTCGTATTGTCATTGAGATGAAGGCAACGACGCCATGAGCGCAACTAAGAGACTATATAGCGATAGAACTGAGACGTGCATAGAGATATGGGGCATGATACTAGAGGGCATTGCGGATACTAGGGGAAAGATAAGGGCACTTCTTGAGGAATACTATAACGAACGTAACATAGAGCCCATAAGGGGTAAGACGAAGATAGACATATTCGATAAAGAACTGATAACCTTATACATCGTTGGCAAATACGGTCTAGGACTTCAAAGTGAAGCCCGTAAGATATTCGATGGAGCGCTAGAGTTAGAGAGCAAATGCGATTTAGCATACCATATGATGCGTAGGGGGGAAAATCCACGGGACGTAATGAATAAGGTGTTCGGCTCCCTGGATTCGCCTATCTTATTCCGCGTATTAAGGTTCGCAGTTACACTTACGCTCCTCGGATTTGAGAGGGAGGAGAATTTGATAAAGACTTTACAATCCGTGGCGAATGCATTCCCAGAATATGCGTCCAGATTTCCGCTCTTCGCCCGCTTCTACATAACCTTAAGGCTTGGGGAGGCCATAGCGCTAGGGAAGATCAGGACGCCACTGGAAAAGGAGACTATGAAGCATGCCTTATGCATGAAGATGGGGTTCAGTAAATGCGCTCCTTCGGACACCTTGATCTACGATATAGCCAAGAGCATTTACAAGGTTAAGGAGGAAAAGCTAAGGAGGCTTTTATCACTTAGAGAAGACCAGGACTCTAGGATAGAGACCTCCTAAATATATTGACCTTTCATGAGCTAGCGAGAAACCGACTTCATTAGCCATGCGTTTAGCAAGTCTGTGTCTGGTCGTCAAGAGGGTCAGCGACCCGCCCTCCTTTAAGATATTGTAGCTTCCGCGTATCAGTCCCCTGTAAAGGGACTTTATGTCCCTAGGCCTCATCCGCACCCCGTATGGAGGATTCGTGATTACTCTGTCGAAGTCCGCGTTAGGGAACTCTTCCTCCAAGTAGCGGGCATTTCCTACTTTAAATAGTATTCGATGCCCTACACCGGCTTTCCTAGCACTTTTCATAGCTCCTTTCAGGTACTCTTCATTTATGTCCATTCCATAAAGCCTAACTCTCTTAAAGGCGAGCGCAGCTTCTATAAGTATCGTCCCGCTACCGCACATGGGATCCAGTATCATGTCGCCTTCGCGTATGCCGCTTACTCGTAGAAGGGCGTATGCAACGGTGGGTCTTAAAGCCGCAGGGTGGACGAATGCGCGATAGCCTCGTTCATGAAGCCCTACACCTTTAGCTAGATCGATCCCTAAGAGGACGTTTTCACCTATTACTTCGGCGTAAATGACGATAGTAGGACTTCTGAGGTCAACGGCCGGTCTTATGCCATACACTCCCTTGATTTTATCAAGAATGGCCTGGCCAACTACCCTAGCTACATCTAGGGATGTATATTCATGACGGCCCTCCCTCTGAGCCCTTACAGCCACTCGTGAGAAAGGCGTTATCATGTCCTCAAAAGGCAAACTATACGTGAACTTGTATAGCGCTTCTAGGTCCTGCATGAGGCGCCCTATGCGGCTGAGCCCTAGTAGTAAGATTACTCTTTCCGCGCTCCTAGATCTCCTCACTAGAACGTGTCCGTGATCAGGGGTTAGGTCACCTTGAGCTAAGACCTTTCCCTGCAACCCATATGGCCGTATCTTTAGGGTTATCCTAACGTCTTTAAGTATCTCGGAAACCTCGCCTGCCGTCACGTCCTCTAGGCCAGGCGTGGTGTTCACTAATAGGCCAGCATATCTTAACGATTTCATAGCACCTTACTCGACCATATATGAAAGGGCGTTCATAAAATGTCCCCTGGCCCACTCCTCAGCCGCGTTTTCGTTTAGTTCATGATATGTATTGTAATGTATCAGAAGGCGAACATATTTGAGTATCTTAAAGGCCATATTATCCGACGTGAGATCACCCCTTATGAAAAGGGTAGGCGGGTATAACTTACATGAGCAAGATTCATCTCCGACATGAACCGGTTCACGTAAATTCTCGTATTGCTCCCTGCTTAAGACTAAGATCAAAATGCTAAAGGGTATTTCTAGGCCCTCCTCCATGGACATCTTGCATGTGTACTCAGTTAGTTTCCATACCTCTCCTTTAGTTAGACTAGATCGAGGACATCGGATTCTCACATCTATCAGGAACATCGACTTCTGGCCTCATTACTTACTGCTTCATCCTAGTGATTGTTATCACTCTCCGTACATTTAGCTCTTCGCGTCCGGTCCCATTGTTCTTATAGAACCACCAGAGTGGGCTCTCCCTTGTTATTGTGTACTTTATGCCATGGCTCGATATCTTGTATATATGAATTAGATTTTCCCTCCTTAATTGCTCTAGGACCTCGCGAACGAGGGTAAGGGTGACTGGTTTTGTCGATATATTCGCGGTTTTTGCTAGCTTCTTGCATGTAAACGTTACACAGCTCCCCCTCGCCTTTCTGACTAACCTACCTAAGGCCTCTAGGGTTAGCCTCTCTATATCCTCATACCTCTCTATCATTAACGCCCTTGTCCACCTATAGGCCTTAAATAGGATGTCTGTTCTCTTTAGAAATGATCAATATCGTTCTGATACCCCCCAGATAATATCACCATAATAGGGGAATGAGCTATGTCCAGGGCCCCTGTAGTTCACTATGTTCCCATACCTAGGAACATAATCTATAAGTTCCTAGATCCGCTGAACCTTAGCAAGAAGGACGTATTATGGGATCTAGGATGCGGTGATGGGCGAATACTGATAGCCGCTGCCAAACACTATGGGACGAGGGCGGTAGGCGTAGAGATAAGGAGAGGGTTAGCTAGGATAGCTCATAGGAACATAGTCAAGTATAGTCTTACTGATAGGGCGGAGGTAATCCATGGGGATTTCTTCAGGATACGTATCACGAGTGCTACGGCCATAACGCTTTATCTTTCGACTAGAGTTAATGAGGCGCTGAAGGGGAAGTTCTGTAAGGAGTTACGGGATGGAACGAGGATAGCATCGCTTGACTTCAGGATACCCGGCTGGGAACCTAACAGTATAATTAAATGCAATGATGGGATAAGGTCTCATAACATTTATTTATATGTGTTCAAAAGGAGTAAGTATATATGCGGGGAAAACGCTCCCTAAGCCAATAGCCCTTGAGTAAAGTTAAAGGGGGAGCTTAAAGTTGAGCATAGGGATAGGAGAAAAACTGTGCATTCCGGATACCACGGCAATAGTAGAGGGGATACTCCCTAAGCTAATAGAAGAGGGTAGGGTGAGGGGCAATCTGCTCATTCACTTCCTCCTCGTCAAGTACTTCAGAGAGCAGGTCAAGCTGGGGAGGGGGGAAGGGAGGCTGGGACTTAAGGGGATTGAGGAGATAAAGGACATCTCTACCAAATATCCCCATGTAAATGTCTTATTCACGCACGAGTTGCCCGATGAGTTAGGGGTATTGAAGGCTTATGAGGATATAGATTTCGTGCTCTGTGAGCTAGCCAAGGAGCTAGGTGCTACTCTGATCACGGGCAGCGCCTTGCAAAGGGATACCGCTAAGGCCTTAGGAGTACAGGTGATATATTACAGGCGACGCTTAGATGAGGCCCTTTCCTTTGAGAAGTTCTTCGATGACGAGACCATGAGCATACATCTAAAGGAGGGGGTGCCGCCTTATGCCAAGAAAGGTAGGCCGGGATACTGGCGATTCGTACCGCTAAGGAAGACCCCTCTCTCAAGGGACGAGGTAGAGCTGATAATACGCGAGATCCTCGAGGCATGTAGGGTTAGGGATGACGCATACGTTGACCTAGAGCGCGAGGGATCCACGATACTTCAGTTAGGCATGTATAGGATCGTCATAACGCGTCCTCCATTCTCCGATGGCGTCGAGGTAACGGCCGTGAAGCCCATAGCTAAGCTCTCCCTGGAGGATTACAACTTGCCTGAACGACTTATAAGGAGACTGGAGGAGAGAGCTGAGGGCATATTGATAGCCGGTGCACCTGGCATGGGCAAGACGACGTTCGCACAGGCTCTCGCCGAGTTTTACCTAAGGAAAGGGAGGATAATAAAGACCATAGAGTCACCTAGGGACCTACAGCTTCCTCCTGAGATCACACAGTACTCCAAGTCGAGGGCTACGCATGATGAGTTGCACGATGTACTCCTCCTATCGAGACCGGATTACACGGTATTCGACGAAATGAGGACTACAGAGGACTTCAAGCTATACAGCGATCTAAGACTGGCGGGCGTGGGCATGATAGGTGTGATACACGCCACCTCACCGATAGACGCCATCCAGAGGTTCGTCGGAAGGGTAGAGTTAGGCATGATACCATCGATTATAGATACAGTCATATTCATAAAGGACGGTAAGGTCAGCAAGGTGTATGAGCTGGAAATGGTGGTCAAGATACCTCATGGCCTTAAAGAAGCGGATTTAGCTAGACCAGTGGTCATAATCAGGGACTTCCTAAGCAATGAGCCCGAGTACGAGATATACGTATTCGGTGAGAGGACTTTCGTGGTTCCTATAAGGCGCAAGCCACCGGCAATCGAAGCTAGGGCAAGGCGGGCTATTAAGCAGGTGCTCAAACGATATGTCCCCGAAGACGAGTTTGAGGTGGAGGTAACACAGGATGGTAAGGCCCTAATACGCATCCCACCAGAGTACATAGCCATTTTAACTGGCAAGTATCGTAAGAAGCTCCATCGGATAGCCAAGAGATTGGGATTGGAAATAGAGATGATACCACGGTAGACCTTTACGAAAAGTACTTCACCGCTTGTCCTAGACCTAGCGATGCATATAAATTAATTTAGAGGTTAATAGACTTAGGAATACGTAGTGGTGTCAACAAAATGGTTAATAGCCCGATGGGCCTTTTGAAGGCATCGAGGAAGGGAAATCACGTATGGCTCATGCTTATCGCCTGGGTGAGGTGTTAAGTATTGGCATCAGGAAAGAGGAGCTGTAGGGGATGCATATTCTACAACTCAGAAACGGGCATCTGCTTTAGGTACGGTATAAGGATAGCCAATCCTGATGATCCTTTTTGCGCTAAATTGGAAGGGGGGAGAAGTAGTAGTCTAGTTCCGGCTTCAGGAAGCGTGAATTACGATAGTCCACCTAGAGGGGTAACGGTAAGCTCAAGCAGAGTTCAAGCTCCACGAGCTAGGAGCAGTATGAGCGTCAGGAGGACGCAGACCCTTAAAAAAGATCTAATGGAGATAGGACTTGAACCCACAGGCATCGCAGGGCTTGACGAGATATTAGGCGGAGGGTTCATCAGAGGCAAGACATACCTAGTAGCAGGGGAAACAGGAACTGGAAAGACCTTATTCTCCATACAGTTCCTGTTAACCGGAGTCCAGTTGAACGAGCCAGGCGTATATCTAGCAATAGATGAGCCTTCAAGTCATGTGATAGAAGGCATCAGGCGCTTCGGATGGGATGTACGTCCCCTCATAAGGAAGAAGATGCTACAATTCTTAGACATGAAGGAGCATTTCGATAAGATATACTTAAAGGGAGGACGCATTAAAATAGAGCCCCGCTATGTCGCTGAGAACATACTTGAACACGTAGAGAGGATAAACGCTAAACGACTGGTCATAGATCCGATAGCCCCCTTGATGTACACGAGCCAGGCAGACGTGCTTTGGGTTAGAGAATACCTCAGGGAGTTGATATTCACTCTAGAACGTAAAGGAGACGTGACGACTGTGATGACCTCTGAGGTACCTACGGGCTCCACTTCCTTTAGCAGGTTTGGCGTAGAGGAGTTCCTGGCTACGGGTATCATAGTGTTAGCGCTCCAGGAGCTCAAGGGAAAAGTGGTAAGGATTATGTACATAAGGAAGATGAGGTGGTCCCCCGTTCCCCCCTCTAAGTATATATTCCGGATAGAGCCCGGCCGGGGCCTAATACTTGAGGGGCCTCTTAACGTGCAGTATTAGCCCATAGCAAAAAATGGCCCTAGGTGATGGTATTGGTGCTTTCTAGGCTACGAGAATCGCTCACGAGCGCACTACGCGATCTCCTCAAGGCGCCTTTCGTCGATAAACGCGTATTGGAGGAGACCATAAGGTCCATTCAAAGGGCATTACTCATAGCTGACGTTAACGTCCATCTTGTCCTATCAATATCAAACAGGATACGGGAGCGCGCTCTTAAGGAGAGCGTACCTCCGGGCTTTTCCAGGAAGGAGGTCGTATTAAGGGTAATATATGAGGAACTGGTCAAACTTCTAGGTGGAGAAGAGCCCCCGGATATAAGCATTCCAACGGGAAAGGGATATGCTTTGATGTTGGTGGGCATACAAGGCTCGGGCAAGACCACCACCGCTGCCAAGCTGGCATGGTTCTATAAACGTAAGGGGCTGAAGACAGCGCTCGTATGTGCGGACACCTATCGTCCAGGCGCATATGAACAGCTTGCCCAATTAGCGGATAAAATCAACGTGCCCATTTACGGGTATAAGGAGGCGGGATCGAAGGATCCCTTGAAGATATCCATAAAGGGAGTCAAGTTCTTCAAGGAGAAAGGGTATGATCTGATAATAGTGGATACCGCGGGAAGACATAAGGATGAGAAGAGTTTGATGAATGAAATAATGGAGATCAACGAGAAGGTAAGACCTGATGAAGTAATGCTTGTAATAGATGCCACCATAGGTCAACAGGCGAAAACCCAGGCTGAGGCCTTCCACAAAGCGGTTAAGGTCGGATCCATATTCATCACGAAGCTTGATGGCACTGCTAAAGGCGGAGGTGCCTTATCGGCAGTTGCAGTGACGGGAGCCAAGGTTAAGTTCATAGGAGTAGGGGAGAAGATAGAAGATATAGAGCCCTTCAATCCCCCTAACTTCGTGTCCAGATTACTCGGTATGGGGGATCTTAAATCCCTTATCGACAAGATGAAGGAGGTGGAATTGACCAAAGAATTAGGGGAGGAGTTAATAACCAAGTTATCGAGCGGCAAGTTCACGCTTCTCGACCTTTACTCACAATTGAGAGCTATCAAGAGGATGGGGCCTCTGGCGAGGCTCTTAGAGCTAATACCGGGGTTTGGACTGACCATAACTAAGGATATGGCTGATGTGGCTTCTGAAAAACTTGATCGATGGCTTATCATAATGCAGTCGATGACCCAAGAGGAGCTTGAGAGACCTAGGATCATAAATCGTTCGAGAATGGAGCGGATAGCCAGGGGGTCAGGAACCACGGTTAAGGACGTTAAAGAATTGCTGAACTACTATAACATGATGAATAAGGCATTTCGCAGGCTAATTAGGCGAGGAAGGCGGTTTAGGGGCTTAGGCGTTCCGCGCGGGCTTCGCATGTAAGTAAGCTTATGAAGCGCCATTTCCTCTTCCAATTCGATTATAGAGAACTCATCAGAAGGCGTGGCATAGTGCTTAGGAGTATATGCTATGCGCTCCTTCTTTCTCACGATATACGAAGGGACGTACATGTGTGGATAAGCGTAAGGGATGAATGCGGTAGAGGGGGGATCCTTGAGCTTAGAGGGGATACGCTTAGGCACTTACGACCCGACGAGGCCACTTCATGGGGCATCCTCAGGAAGGGGCTCACTAAGCTTAGGCGTTTAAAGGACGGTATTAGCAAGAGGGCTCATCACGGACTATTGGTATACAAAATGGATGTAGGAGGAGCTATTGCTTTGATGAGACCCTCTAAGTGCCTGATAATAGAGCGCCGTGGAGACCTCAGCCCCAAGTTAAAGAGCCTTAAGGGAGGCTCCTTACTAATAGTTCTCAACATGGATGAATCGGCCTTCACGTATGGGGAAATAAACGAGATAACAAGGAAAGTCAAGGATGTTGTAAGGCTAGGCATGGGCAATTATGACCTCACACTTGACCAGACAGTAGCTGTTATAAACTGGTTACTTGATGAGTATTGTGGAACATGACGAACGTATTGGATAAGGCATTGGAATTATTGATGCGGTACCCGCTTTGCTCCTCATGTCTTGGCAGGCAGTTTGCTACATTGGGAAGCGGGCTCTCGAATGAGGGAAGGGGAAATGCGATAAAGACTATGTTGCTCATGCAAGTGGAGAGGGGAAAGAGCTTAAAGGAGGAGGACCTGATAATAATCAAGACCTTGGCTCGTACGGGCTTTGATCCGGCAGTGATCTGGGCGAGGGAATTAGGCTTAGACTTTGACGTGCAACCATGTTACATATGCGGGGGAAAGCTTGCAGAACTGAACTCATTAGCACGGGAGATACTGCTAGCGCTAGGGGAAGTGGATTACAACACATTCCTCGTAGGCTCATTAGTACCCAACTCCATCTTAAAGAGAGAAGAGGAGGTAAGGGGTTTCCTGGGCATGGCTTTTGCCGAATCGATAAAAAGGGAGGTCAATAGGAGGATAGGCAGGATATTACAGGAGAAGACGGGCAAGGAAGTTGATTTCAAGAGGCCGGATGTGCTCATATTGATTGACCTGAAGAAGATGACGTTTAGCATTAGGATATCCCCCCTCTATATTTACGGCCGCTATAGGAAGGTGAGAAGGGGGCTAGCACAGAGCAGATGGCCCTGTAGGATTTGCCAGGGTGTTGGTTGTGATGCCTGTGATTACAGGGGAAAGCTACGCCCTCTTTCCGTTGAAGAGCTCATATCCAGCCTAGTCTTGACTGAAACGGGGGGAAGTAATGCAGTACTTCATGCAGCTGGAAGGGAGGATATAGATGCTCGTATGTTAGGGAGTGGCAGACCCTTTGTCCTAGAGGTAAGAGATCCCAGGAGGAGAAAGATAGACCTCAAGTCATTGGAAAGGGAGATAAATTACTTCTATAGAGGCCTCGTTGAGGTCTACGGCCTTAAAATAGGGGAACACGAGCTATTGCGCTACTTTAAGCTTACCTCGAGAGTCAGGAGAAAGCTATATAGAGTGAGAATAGAGCTCTCTAGGGAGCTTAACGATGATGTCATAACCAAGATCGAAAAAGCGTTCCTAAAACGGACCATATATCAACGGACACCGACACGGGTACTCCATAGGCGAGCGGATAGGACGCGCGAGAAGGAAGTTTATAAGTTAAAAGTCCTACGGCATTCGAAGAAAAGCATGGAAGTGCTCATCCTGGCACAGGGGGGACTCTACATCAAGGAACTGGTAAGCGGAGATAACGGGAGGACTTCGCCCTCGTTAGCCGAGGAGCTAAACGATCCAAGCGCTAAATGCCTATCATTAGATGTCATTGAGGTGGAGGGGTAACCTTCGCGGGTGTTAAGTGCTCGGGCGTGACTATCAGCGTTTTCTTCTTATTACCTAGGTATACCTCAACTATGTAAGCTCGTCCTCTCTTACCAACTATAACGCCTGTCTTACCCTGATATCTAGCATGTGGAGCGGTCTCTATGTACGTTGGGTCTATCTTTATATGCACGTACTCGCCCATGGAGTACTCATAGAGTATCTTACTAAGGCCGGACATACCCCTTCTTCTAGGATGCTTCCGAAGTAATTTACGCCCTCTCGTCCTATATCCGCGTGAATGCTTCACGTCACTCGCCTCTACGTGCGAACCTTTAATTTGATCCCCTATTTATTTTTACCCAAGTGAGTAACGGGTGTGGACTGTGAGGCGCGTAATTGAAGTTAAAGAGCTTACCCTCCCTGAGGTCAAGACCTTGCTTGAACAAAGGGGAAAAGAGAGTGAACTTGATAGAGTACAGAGGGTTACATTGGATTACGCTACCAAGTTCAGTAAGGTAGATCCGGACGTAGTAGCGGCTTTAAAGCAAGAACTTACGGAGCAGCATGGCCTTTCACAATTCGCTGCCATTCAACTGATAAACATATTGCCCGAGAGCATAGACGAATTGAGGACACTATTAACGCGTGAAGGGAGGACCTTCTCGACCGAGGAGCTCGAAAACATACTGGCAACTCTTAATAAGTATCGTCGTAAGGAGGAATGAGCCTCATCTGATGAATTCTGAGTTAACATGATGATGCCCTTACCTCAGGAGGTTGTGAGATGCCTGATGACAGACAACGTGAGAAGGTATATGAGGAGTATGCTTACATATTGGACTATTTACCCTTCCCTCTACCAAGCACTGTGGCCCGCCTTAAGTGGAGAGGACCGATTGCGCAGGCCTTGGGAGAAGACTACTTCACGCTTCTAGAACTAGCGCCGAAGGTAGGCGTGACTCTTACCATTGGGGAGAGAGTGTTCATTGGTAAGGGAGAAAGGGAGAAGATAAGTAAGGTATTGAGGAAGATAGGCTTTGAAGACCTAACAGCTACGGCCCGAAACGAACTACCCAGGATAGTTGAGCTAATAGTCGCGCGCAATGAGCAAAGGTTCGTCCGCTTCTTCAATGAGGCACAACCATTAACGACTCGCCTTCACTCACTCGAGCTATTAAGGGGAGTAGGAAAGAAGTTACTTTGGGATATCCTGAGGGAGAGGAGTAAGAGACCCTTTGATAGTTTCGAGGATATAAAGGCTAGGACGCGCATCCCAGATCCCAGGAAAGCGATAATCGAGCGCATTTTAGAGGAATTAAGGGGTAATGAGAAATACTACCTTTTCGTCAGATGGAGGCGCGCTTCTTATTAAGCCTTATTTCCTTATTTCTGTAAGTTATGGAGGTCAGGGAGGTGTCATTCATGTCAGCAGTTTATTTCATGAGGTTTGATGGTAAGAAATGGAACATAATTAGGGCGATCGATAGGCTACTTAACGTAGCTAAGGTAGCTGATATAATCGACGAAGGGGATATAGTAGCCATCAAGACGCATATGGGAGAGAGAGGGAATTTTCGTCATCCACGGCCTCAAATAATCAGAACCGTAGTGGAATTCGTCAAGAGGCATGAGGGAAAGCCTTTCGTGACGGATACTACAACGCTTTACTCAGGCTATAGGAGGGATGCATGTGAGTATCTGGAGACCGCCGCCATGAACGGCTTCTCGATAGGGACCGTGGGGGCACCTATCATAATAGCCGATGGGCTTAGGGGTCGCGATTACGTAGAGGTTAAGACTGGAGGGGATCTCAGAAGCGTAGCTGTAGCTACTGCTATCGCAGAAGCCGATTCCATGATCGTAGTCTCACATGTCAAGTTCCATATAACATTTGGTTTCGGCGGAGCCCTTAAGAACTTAGCTATGGGTTGTGTGGCTAGGAAGACTAAGTTCGCCATGCATGCGGTATCCAAGCCAACGATAAATAAGGAGAAGTGCACGGGGTGTGGGCAGTGTGTAAGGCATTGTAACTGGGGAGCCATTTCATTGGTCAATGGTAAGGCGGAAATAGACTATGAGAGGTGCGTCGGGTGCGGGGATTGCGTGGCGATATGCAGGTTTGGCGCAGCGAGGATCTCATGGAGCGAGGGTGAGAACCTTCTAAGGCTAGCAGCTGAATCAGCGCATGGCGTCGTGAAGACCTTTGAAAAGGGAAAGATATTCTACATAAACCTCCTGATGGAGGTAACCGGATACTGCGACTGCGGAACTCCGCTTGAAGCACCTATAGTGCCAGATATAGGCATCCTGGCATCTTACGATCCAGTCGCCATAGATCAAGCATCCATGGACCTGGTGAACAAGGCACCAGGATACCTGTACCATGGGTCGGAATTTAAACTAATAGAGCCAGGGGTTGATAAGTCTAGGGCCCTGAGGCCTGGCATAAGATGGGAGGTCTTGCTAGAGGCCGCTGAGCAATGGAAACTGGGTAGCAGGAAGTACAAGCTGATCGCTTTATGAACCCAAAATCATCGAGGAATTTTTCATGGGGCAGATCAGCCCTCATAAAGGTCTTCATCTAATCCGATCCCGGATTCCTCATCATCCAGGTCATAATCGTGAGCATGAGATATAAGCATTTCTGATGCCCTTAAGCAAGATGTCTTGGCTTCTTCA